>JAHJTB010000234.1 GCA_018830135.1 Pseudomonadota bacterium
ACGCAGATCACCTGCCAGTGGGTCCCGGGCAGCATCTCGCCTTTCAGCAGGGGCACCCATTCCGGTTTGGCCGGCTGGCCGCTGGCCACGCCCATGACCAACGAGATGTGCGGATCGCCCTGGAACATGCCCGCCTTTTTGTACAAGGCCACGCTGCGAACGATGCCCGAGTCGAAGCACTCGAACTCGGGCACGATGTCGTTGGCGTTCATGACGTCGAGGAACTGCTGGACCTTGTCCACCGGGTTGTCGAAGAGCTGAGGCGGCCAGGCCCAGGCGCCGTCGCTTTTCTGCTTGAGGTAGTTGAGCGACCCGGCGTTGCAGGCCGCCATTTCCGGCTTGAGGGCTTCCAGACAGGCCACGGGCGCGGAAATGTCCGGGCCCATGACGCCGGTGCTCTGGTTGATGATGATGCCCGGGACCCGGGCCTTGATCGCTTCGATGATCGCCCCGACCACTTCGACGTCCCAGGTCGGCAGGAAGCCCATGCCGGGCCGCTGGTCGCGAAAATGGCAGTGCACGATGGTCGCCCCCTGGTCCCAGGCCTGTTGGGCCGCCTCGGCCATCTGTTCGGGCGTGACCGGAATGTTGCCCATGGACGGGTCCGTCAAAACCCCGGTCAGGGCGCAGGTCAGAACGGCTTTGTCACTCATGTCGTCCTCCTAACTCACAGCGGTTGGTATTTTTTCATTTCGCTCTGTGGCATCAGGTCGGCGAAG
Source organism: Pseudomonadota bacterium (assembly GCA_018830135.1). GTDB lineage: Bacteria > Desulfobacterota > Desulfarculia > Adiutricales > JAGVGV01 > JAHJTB01. Next base: position 720 of record JAHJTB010000234.1, read on the forward strand.
ACCCGTGAACCTTTTTCCGCGGTGGAAGGGTTTCCACCTTGTTTTCCGTTGTCTTGAGGGCCTGGATGATCTTTTTTCGCGTGTCCCGGGGCAGAATGATCTCGTCCACGATCTGGGCCGTCCAGGAAGCGGCGGCGGCGAAGGCATCCGATTTCTCCCGGGACCATTTCCAGTACGAGTCGTATGCGTCCGGTTCGATGCAGTCTCCCAGGACCTGGCGGTAGTCCAGGGTGGACGCTTCCACGGCGAACTGGGCGATCGGCCAGGCGTAAGTCACGTCCGCGCCCATGCCTTTGAGGCCGCCCATGATCAGGCTGCCGGCGTCCGCGTATGCCTCGCGCAGGACGACCCCGATCTTGGGCACCGTGGTCGTGGCGTACACGTCGAGAATCTTGCCGATGTGACGAAGCAGGCCCCGGGCCTCCTCGGCCTCGCCGGGAATCAGGGCCGGCGTGTCGGTCAGATTGACCAGGGGGATGTGGTAGGCGTCCAGAATCTGGAGGAAACGGTAATACTTGTCGCAGGTGTTCACCTCGAGGGCGCCGCCGGGGTAGAGGGGGTTGTTGGCGACCAGTCCCACGGTCCGGCCATCGAAACGGCAGAAGCAGCAGATCAGGTTCTTGGCGTATTCATCCTTGATTTCCAGATATTCGCCGTCATCCACCACCTGGGCGATCACGTCATGCATGTCGTAGGGCTGGGAAGGGTCGTCGGGGACGAGTTCCTCGAGAACGGCGACCTCGCGGTCCGGCGAATCGGTCCGTTCCCAGCCGGGCGGCATTTCCCGGTAGTTCGAGGGCAGGTAGCGCATCAACTCGCGGCACATGAGGAGGGACTCCTCGTCGGTGTCGCCGACCATGTCGCAGGACCCGGAGAACCGCATGTGGTAGTCCGCGCCGCCTACTTCCTTGTTGAAGACCTCCGAGGTGGCGGCCTGGGTCTGGCGGGGTCCGCCCAGCCACATGTTGCCCGATATCCGGCTCATGATCAGGAAGTCGCACAGGGTGGGCAGGTAGGCCCCGCCGGCGATGCAGGGGCCCATCAGGACCGTGATTTGGGGAATGACTCCGGAGAAGCGGGACTGGCTCCGGAAGTGCCAGTCGACTCCGGCCGAGGCGACATCCGTGTATCCCAGCCGGCCTCCGGAAGAGTCCAGGAGGTTGATCATGGGCAGGCCCCACTGGGCGGCCAGTTCAATGGTTCGCGCGGTCTTCATCAGGGTCTGCGATCCTCCCGATCCGCCCAGAACGGTGAAATCGGCGGAACTGACCAGGACCGTCCGTCCGTGGATTTCGGCCGAACCGAGAATGAGCCCGTCGCAAGGCGCGTCCGGAATCACGCCGTCGATTCGCCGGCCGGTGGTGTTGACGAAGGACCCCAGTTCGTTGAAGGTGCCGGGATCGATCAGGATGTCGATTCGCTCCCGGGCGGTCAGTTTGCCCCGCCGATGCTGGCGGTCGATGTGCTTCTGGCCGCCGCCCAGCTTGTTTTTCTCCTGGATTTCCCTATATCGCTCTATGGCTTCCTGCATTCTTTGGCCCATGGTCGTTTCTCCCTTCGGTCGCACTCAGGCCGGTTTGATATAACGTCTTTTGGCCGGGACCATTTCATGTTTGCCGGCGGCGGCCCGCAGGGCCTTGATGATGCGGGGCCGGGTGTCCCGGGGGTCGATGACTTCGTTGACCGTATAGTAGTGGGTATAGCCCTTGCCCATGTTCATGACGCTGAAGTTTTCCTTGAGGGTGTTCAGGTAGAAGTCGTAGAGCTCGTCATAGTTGCCATCCTTCCTGGCCTGGGCCAGCTGTTTGTGGAAAACGGCCAGGACGATGGACTCGGGCCCGGTCGGCGCGAACTCGACGGTGGGCCAGCCGTAGATGAAGTCCGGTCCCATCTTGGAGCAGCCCATGGTGATGTTCGACCCGCCGTACGACCGGCGGAGCACGATGGTCACCTTGGAGTTGGTCAGGTGGGAATAGCCGTGGAGGTTCTTGGCCCCGTGCCGGATGACGCCCATGCGCTCCCACTTGTCCCCGGGCGGATAGGCCGTGGTGTCGGAAAAGTTGATCAGGGGGATGTTGAAATTGTCCAGGAACATGATGAACCGGTCGTACTTATCCGAGGCGTTCGGCTCCATGATCCCGCTGAGTTCTTCCGGGTTGCTGGCCGAGATGCCCACGGGCATGCCGTCGAACCGGGCCAGACCCACCAGCAGGTTGGGAGCGAAGTCCTCTTTCATCTCGAAGAACTCGCCGTCGTCCACGATCAGTTCGATGATTTCGTGCACGTCGTAGGTGAACTTGGGGTTGTCCGGCATCACCTCCAGGAGGGCCTCCTCCCGCCGCTCGGGATCGTCGGCGGGGATTTTCCGGGGCGGGTCCTGCCAGCAGTTCTGGGGCATGAACTCGAGCAGGCGTTTGGCCAGGTCCATGGCCGCTTCGTCGCTCTGGGCCATCAGGTCCACCTGGCCGCTTTTCATCATGTGAAAGTCCGCCCGGCCCGCGTCTTCGGATTCCCGTTCTCCGCCCAGCCACAGAAACCCGGTCTTTTCGTTCATGATCAGGAAATCGGACAGGACCGGAATCTGGGCCAGCGGCCCGGCGCAAGGCCCCAAAACCAGGGCGATCTGGGGGACGACGCCGGAGAAAAGGCAGTAGTTTCTCACTAGTTTGGCCAGGCCGTGCAGGCCGAAGAAGCCGCGGGTGAAGCTGATTCGGGAGCCGACCGAATCGAACATGCCGATGATGGGTATCCCTTCCTGCCCGGCCATGGCCATGAGTTCGGCGATTTTCCAGACGCCCTGCCCGCCCAGGGAGCCGGACATGACCGTAAAGTCCGTGGCATAGACCATGACCGGCCGGCCGCCTATGTCTCCCAGGCCCATGACCACGCCGTCGGACGGGCTGGGTTTGTCCAGTTCGCCCAGTCTTTCCCGGGGGTCCCGGACCAGGGAGCCGAGTTCTTCGAAAGAGCCCGGATCGAGCAGGTAGTCTATCCGTTCCCGGGCGGTCAGCTTGCCCAGTTCATGCTGAACCCGGATTCGTTCCGGGCCGCCGCCGGCCAGATTTTCCCGGTGGTTGGCCTCCAGCTTCTCCAGAAATCCGTCCATCCATTGTCCCATCTGATTATTCTCCTCGCAGGGTCATGTCGTTGTCAGGCCGGCCATGGGACCGGCGGTGGTTTCAGACCGAGATCGCCCGGGTCAGCAGGTCGGTCACGATGTCGATCTCTTCCAATTTATCGGAGCTATCGTCCTCGTGGACGATGAACCATCGCAAAAATATGTGATTGATGCCGCCCATGATCATACTCCGGAACGCTCCCGGGTTGATATCCGGCCTGAACACGCCCCGCTCCTGTCCTTCGACGACGATGTCCTGGATGAACTGGTTGTAAGCCTGAATCGAACCTTCTCTCATGCGTGTGTAGAACCGCCGATGGGTTTGAATCAGAAGGAGGAACAGAATCAGGTAGTTCCGGTCCGCCAGGTAGAGGCTGCAGTGATAGCGGATGAAGCGGCGCAGTTTCCGGCGGGGGTCGGTGATGTGAAACATTTCCTGGAGAGTGGAGACGTCGTTATGGATTTTCCGGTTGGCCACGGACAGGAGCAGGTCCTCTTTGTTGGTGAAGTATTCATAGACGATGCCGTCCGAGACGCCGGCCGACTGGGCGATCTCGGCGATGGTGGCCCCCCGGTATCCTTTCCGGCCGAAGACCTGGAGGGCGGCGTCGAGCAGCATGGCCCGTTTGTCCCGTCCCGCCGGCCCCCCCTGGGACGGCGGCCGGGTCATTTGGACGAACAGGCTGAAGATGTCCTCGAAATCCCGGTCGGTACTCGGGACGTCGTCGGCGAGCAGGGCCCTGAGGGCCATGTGGTCCAAGGCGCCGAAGGTCAGGTCCCGCAAGATGGGCGTGTGGAGTTGAGGGTCGAAGACCCCGGTGCGCTGGCCTTCCTCGATGAGTCCGACGAAGCGGCGGTTCAGGTTTTTGACGACCTGATAGGCCTCGGTCTGATAAAAGCGTTTGTTCGAGCGGCATTCCATGAGGATGATCAGGGCTTCCTTGGGGTTTCGCCGCCACATATCCAGATAGGTCCAGATCAGCTTCCGGATGATATTGAGCGGCCCCTCGATGCCGAGTAAAGCCTGTTCATTTTCCGCTTCAAACTGAAGCAGTTTAACCCGGGTGGTGGCAAAGAGGATATCTTCCTTGTTTTTGAAGTGTTTATAAATAGCGGGCGTGGACACGCCCGCCCGGGCGGCCACCTCGTCCAGCCGGGCCTCGTGGAAGCCCTGGTCGGCGATGACATCGATCGCCGCCTGCATGATCCGCTCTTTTGTATTTAAATCAAGTTTTTGTCCGTTCATGAATCCGGGCGCGGTCTGTGCTTCCGTCCTTTGATGGATTGTGATTGAATACAATTAACCGACCCATGTCAAGTCAAAAGCAAGGAAAATCGAAGCGCGGCGAGGAAAACCGAGGAGGAATGCGCCCGTCCCCCATGTTCGGCGTCGAAGTGTCAGCCGACTGCAAAACCCGGGATCAAGCCGGCCGACGGGGCCGAGTCGGGGAACCGGTTTTATTGGGAACGGCCCGGTCAGGGGCCGGGCCGGCGGGGGAGGAAGCGATAGGGGACCGGGAAGAAACTTCAGGCCGTTTCCGTGATTTCGTAAAGGTTCCCGTCGAAATCGGCAATGAAGACGATCTGCTTGCCGTCTTTATGCGCCCGCCGCACTTCCAGGCCCATGGCCTGGGCCCGGTCGAGAAAGGCTTCGCGGTCCGCTATTTCCAGGCAGACGTGGTCCAGCCTCCTGGCGGTTGGGGCGTGGTCCGGGTCCAGGAAGATTTCGAACCTGAAGTCCGGACCGCCGTAGTCGATCAGGTTCAGGGCCTCCGGCCGGCCGAAGAGGCGGCCGGCCAGTTCGGCGGAGACGGCCTTGGTTTTGAGGCGGGTCAGGCCGAGGAGTTCCTGGAAGAAACGGTCGGCGTGCTGCTCCGAGGCGGAGACCAGGGCGGCGTGAACGGTTTTCATGGCCGACTCCTTGGTATGCGTCGCGTATCGGCGGTCAACGGGGGAAGGCGCCGGGGACGCCTCCGTCCACGGGCAGGGTGGCGCCGGTAGTCGGCGTCATTTCGGCCGCGAAGAAGACCACGGCGTTGCCCACGTGTTCGGCGGTGACCCGGGTCTTGAGCAGGTTGCGCTGCCGGTAGTATTCCTGGAGGCCTTCCGGGTCCAGCCCCCGGGACTGCATGCGTTCGGGTCCGATCAGTTCCCAGAGTCCGGAGGCGACGTCCTGGTCGCCGAACACGGCATCCGGGTTGAGCATGTTGACCCGGACGCCGATTTCAGCCAGTTCGAGGGCGGCGATGCGGGCCAGTTGATGGGCCGCGGCCTTGGAGGCGCTGTAAGCCCCGAAAGCGGCCCCCGGGTCGAACACGTTTTTGGTGCTGACCAGGACGATGTTGCCGCCGGTTCCCTGGCGACGAAAGACGGGTATGGCGGCCTTGAGGACATTGAAAGTGCCGCCTAGGTTGACGGCCATGACCTGCTCGACCCGTTTGCGGTCCAGGTCCTCGATCCGTCCGACGCAGGCCAGGCCGGCATTGGGGACGACGAGGTCCAGGCCGCCCAGGCGGCGGCTGACGTCGGCAAAAGCCCCGGATACGGCCCGGTCATCGGTCACGTCGAAGACGAGGGTCTCGATTCGTTCAGGTCCGTATCGGGTCTCGAGCAGGCCGCGGACCTTGTCCAGGCGGACGGGGTCGAGATCGGCCAGGGCCACGGTGGCCCCGGCGTCGAGAAGGCGATCGGCCACGCCGTAGCCGATGGCTCCCCCGCCGCCGGTGACCAGGGCGGCCTGACCCTGGAGGAGCGGGGGCGGGGCCTGGCCCAGCTTTTTTTGCTGGAGGCCCCAGTATTCCAGTTCGAAAACGTGGTCCTGTCCGATAGGGGTATAGGTTCCCAGGTCGAGACCTTGGAGCTTGGCCCGCAGGGTATGTTGGGCGATGTCCGCGGCGATGCGGGCTTCCCGTCGGGTCGGCCCCAGGGCGACCAGACCCAGGCCGGCGACCAGAAAGACCCTGGGGTAGGGGTCGATTTTGGATGGCCGGCAGTCGAGCAGGCGGCACTGTTCCTCGAAACAGCGGTCGTATTCCGCAACGTAGTCGGCCACGGCCCGGCGGACCCGATCGCCGAGTTCGCCGTCGGATTCGGGCAGTTTCTCGATGTACAGATAGCGGTTTTTGGTCCGGATGACGTGGTCGGGCGTCAGGACGCCGGAAGCGCAGATGTCCGGCGCTTCCGGATAGAGGGAGGCGGCGGCCATGTCCGGCCCGCTTCTGATTTCGGCCAGGAAGCGCCGGCGGCGTCCGTCCGGCCCCAAGTAGGAACAGGCGCCTCGGGCCGTCTGGGTGAATCGGGCCGCGTCGCCGGGTGAAACGATCGATGCCTCGGTCAGCGGGCCGGCGGTGGCCCGGGTGCCCCGTTTTGCCTCGATCAGGGCCTCGGCCCGGCTGACGCATTCGATCATCCGATCGTAAGCGATTTTGGCCTCGTCACCGAAGGTGAAGATGCCATGCCCGAGCACGACCAGGGCTTCCAGATCGGGGCGGGCTTCCAGGGCCAGGGCGAGCTGCCGGGCCAGGGGGAAGCCCGGCCGGGTGTACGGCAGAATGCCGACCCGGTCACCCAGGGCCTCCTCGAGCAGGGCCGCGCCCTGTTCCTGGTTGCCCAGGGTTAGAATGGCATCGGCGTGGGTGTGATCCACCCAGCGGTGGGGCAGGAAGACATGGGCCAGGGCGTCCACGGACGGGTCCGGATCGCGGGCCCGCAGTTTGCGGGTGGCGAGCTGGTTGGCCATGTCCTCGTCCGACAGGGTTGCGAGGGCCTTGAGCCGGGCCAGGGCGGCCAGGTCCAGCATGGTGAACCCCTCGGGCTCGATCCGGGCCAGGTCGATGCCCGAGCCCTTGACGATCACGGTCTCGACGTCCCGGCCCAGGAGGTCGGGAATGGTGATCTTGACCGATGTGTTGCCTCCGCCGTGCAGGACCAGTTCCGGTTCCCGCCCCAGGAGGCGGGAGGTATAGACGCGGAGTCCCGCCTCGGGCGGCTGGCCGGGGTACTTCTCGGCCCAGGCCCGGGCTTCGGATTCGAGATAACGATTTTTCATCGCTCACCTGGACAGACCGGGCCCGATGTTTCGGGCCTTGCCGGCCTGGATCAGTTTTCGGCCTGGATTTCCTGCCGGTAGACGTCTTCGGCCTCCCCCGCCGCGGCCCCGCCGTGAACGATGGCCCGGAGGGCCTTCATCATGGCCACGGGATGGGGGTGCTGCCAGACGTTGCGTCCCAGGTTGAGCCCGATGGCGCCTTTCTGCATGCCGTCGTGCACGAAGTCGAAGACTTCCCTTTCGGTGTCGACCTTGGGGCCGCCGGCCATGACCACGGGCACGGGGCAGCCCTGGGTCACCTTTTCGAAGTCCTCGCACCAGTAGGTCTTGACGATGGTGGCCCCGAATTCGGCGGCGATGCGGCAGCAGAGGGCCAGGTAGCGGGCGTCCCGCTTTTCCAACTCCTTGCCCACGGCGGTCACGGCCATGACCGGGATGCCGAAGTCGTTGCAGTCGTCGACCAGTTGGCCGAGGTTGACCAGCGAGTCGTATTCATAGTCCGAGCCGATGAAAATCGACATGCCCACGGCGGAGACGTTCAGGCGGAGGGCTTCGGTAATCGATGTCGTCAGTGCCTCGTGGGAGAGGTCCTGGCCGATGATGCTGGTGCCTCCCGAAACGCGGAGTATGATCGGCGGGCAGTTGTTCGGGTCGATGGCGGCCCGGAGCACGCCGCGGGTGACGAACAGGCCGTCGGCGAACTCGATAAGCGGGGCGATGGTTTCGCCGGGTTTTTCCAGTTTGCGGGTCGGACCCTGGAAATATCCGTGGTCGATGGGGAGGAACATGCAGTGTCCGTCGGCCTTGACCAGCCGGCCGAGACGGTTTTTCATCCCCCAGTCCATATTGACGTCCTCCTTGTTTTTGGGTCGAACGATTTACCATTCCTTATTACACGGAATCGAAGGTCAGGTCAACGCCGCGGATCGGTCTCGCGAATCCCTGCATGGATTGGGGGCGGTTCCAAACCACCCGGTGCGCGGCCTCCGGTGCCCGGACTTCGGCCGCCGTATTGCCCATCATTTTACATAAAGGACCAGGCGGCGGAATCGTCCTTCGGCCCGGGGCCGCGCGGGCGGCAGGACCCGGCCTTACAGCCCGTGATTCGGCCAGACCGGTTTTTTCTTGCCGACAAAGGCGGCGGCCCCGATACGATGGCTGTCCCGGCGCATGAACATGGACAGTGTATGTTCGGCCTCGATGCGCAGCCTTTCTTCCAGGGTCCGGCCGATGCCGCGCATAACGGATTCCTTGTCCGAACGGATGGCGCCCTGGGGCAGTTCGCAGATGGAACGGGCCAGTTCCAGGGCCCGGGTCAGGGCTTGGCCTTTCGGCACGATTTCGTTGACCAGCCCGATCTTTTCGGCTTCGTAAACATCGATGCGGCGTCCGGTGATCAACAGTTCCAGGCCTTTGGCGAATCCGACCACCAGGGGCAGCCGGACCGAGAGTCCGTCCCCGGCCACGATGTTCCAGCGGCGTTCCAGACATCCGAATTCCGCGTTTTCCGAGGCGATTCGGATGTCGGCCAGCAGGGCGGTTTCAAGTCCGGCTGCAAAGGCGCCTCCGTTGACCGCGGCGATGATGGGTTTGAAGATGTCCACCCGCCGGGTATATCCGCATGGGCCTTCGTCGTTGTAGACCATGTTGCGGTATTCGTCCCAGTCGCCGATGGACTCGAGGGCCGCGGCGTCGTTCAGGTCCCAGCCGGCGCAAAAGACCCGGTCCCCGGAGCCCGTGATCACGGCGACAAAGGCGTCCCGGTCGTCGCGAAATGTCTTCCAGGCCTGGTGCAGTTCCCTGGCCGTGTCGCGGCTCAGGGCGTTGTGGGCCTGGGGCCGGTTCAGGGTGATGGTGACGACGTGGTCGGATTTTTCGTAAAGGATGTTCTCGTAGGTCATGCTGCCTCCTGATACCCGTGGACGCGGGGTCCGGCCGGGCCGTTATTTGTGGACATGAATCCGGCAGGGGCCGCGGCCCGGGCTGTCGGCCGGTTCGGTGCAATCGCGATGGCTCATGCCCGGGCCTCCTTTCCGGCTTTACCGGCCGGTAAAGCGTTTCAAAACGTCGAAGGGGGCCTTTGAGGCCCCCCGGGTTCGTCGGATTCACGCGAGCCAGCGTTTTCGGCGCCGGTAATGTTTGACTTCCCGATAACTCTTGCGTTTGCCCTTGTCGCTCAGCCCGAGATAGAATTCCTTGACGTCCTCGTTTTCCCGGAGCTTGCCGGCCGGACCGTCCAGGACGATCCGGCCGTTTTCCATGACATAGCCGTAGTCGGCCATGCCCAGGGCGATGTTGGCGTTCTGTTCGACCAGGAGGATGGACACGCCCTCGTGGGCGTTGATTTGTTTGACGATCTTGAATATTTCCTTGACCAGCAATGGACTGAGTCCCAGCGAGGGCTCGTCGAGGAGCATGACCTTGGGCCGGGCCATGAGGGCCCGGCCCATGACGAGCATCTGTCGTTCTCCGCCGGAAAGGTATCCACTCGTCCGCTTTTTCATGGCCAGGAGCTTGGGAAAGTACTCGTAGACCTTGGACACATCCTGGCGCACCCCGTCAGGGTCCTTTCTCGGGTAGGCCCCCACGAGGACGTTTTCCTCCACGGTCAGGTGCTCGAACAGGCGGCGTCCCTCCATGATCTGGATGATGCCCAGGCGGGCGATGTCCTCCGGGTCCATCCGATCGATCCGGCGATCTTCGAATGTGATGCTCCCGTCGGTCACTTCACCCAGTTCGGTGCGAAGCACGCCGGAAACGGCCTTGAGGGCCGTGGTTTTCCCTGCCCCGTTGGCGCCGAGAAGCGTGACGATCCGCTTCGGCTCGACCTGCATGGAGACGCCCTTGAGGACCAGGATGACGTCCGTGTAGATGACCTCGATGTTGTTCAGGACGAGCATGAGTCTGCTATCGGCCTCACTTTTTCTCCGGCGGGGGCGGGGGCAGGATGGTCAGCATGGCCTTGCCCACCGAGTCGGACTCGACGCCGGTGGCGAGTATCTCGTACTGGCCCGGCGGCAAGGGGCTGGCCTTGGAGAAGTCCGGTTTGATCAGGGGAGTCCAACCCACCTGGAAGAGGGTGTTCAAGGTGGCCATGGCCCCCATCTTGGTTTCGAACTTGCCGGCTTCGTCGGCGTTGCCGTTGGCCAGGCCGACGTTCTCGCCCTCCTGGACGCCTTTGACCTGGACGCCTTTGGGGATGACCATTTCAACGACGATAATCTCCTTGGGCGTGAACCCGGAGCCCTTGAAGACGATGGGCGCCTTGAGAAGCGCCGGCGTGATGGCGGCCTGGTCCGGTGCGATCTGCAAGTCGGCCGCCTGGGCGTTGACGTATCCGCCTAAGGCCAGGGCCAGAACGGCCATGGCGAGGAAGATCGATCCAGATGTTTTCCGATAAGTATTCATGATGAACGATACCTCCTTGCTCTCGGGTCGGCCGTTATTCGAACTTGTGCAGGGAGACGGCGTCCGGGGCCATTCTCCAGTCGGTGACCGGCACGACCTTGCCGCCTGTGACCTGGTAGAACTTGACGTACCGGCTCATGCGGCGGGAGGTCGGGCTGTAGTCGGTTTTCCCGGTAATGCCCTGGGTGAGTTCCTTGCCGTGCAGTTGCTGATAGGCCTGGTACATGGCATCGCCGTCCAGCTTTTCAAACCCCCCGGCGTCCAGGGCGATTTTCATCCCGGCCACGTAGTGCATGGCATGGGAGAGCCCGATGTAGTAGGCCGAAACCATTTCGTCCACGCTTTTTTTGCGGTACTGCTGCCAGAGCTTGGTGCCCAGGGGATGAGACCGGGCATCGGTCCCCCGGATGAAGCAGTTGACGATGATGCTGCCTTCCAACTCCTTGGGGTGGTCCTTGACGCCGACGCCCATGTCCGGGCCCCAGTAGTCGGTCATGAACTGGATGTCCTTGGTCAGGCCCAAGGCGTAGGCGTCTCGGATGACGTTGGTCTGGGTCGGGTCCACGCCGCCGACGTAGACGTAGTTGGCCCCGTTTTTCGCCAGCCGGTTCAGCCAGACGTCATGCTTGAGGGAGCCGGGAGGAAAGAGTTCCGGGTCCAGCAGCTTGATGCCGATCTTTTCGGCGTACTCCTTGCCGCCCCGGTAGGGCTCCCGTCCGTACGGGTTGTCCCAACTGATCAGGCCGACGACCGGGGCGCCGCTTTTGCCTTTTTTCTTCCAGTCTTCCAGGACCCAGTCCAGGGTGGCGGCAAAGCCGTCCTGGTAGGGCGTGCTGTAGATGAAGGTCCGGCTCAGCTTGGCCTGGAACTCGCCATCGCCCGGGGTCAGGTTGATGAGCTTGTCCCGGACGATAAGCGGATAGATGGCCTTGCCCAGCCCGGTGCTGATGGTGTTGACCAGCAGGAGATGGGGCGTTTTGCGATAGCGTTTGTACGCGGACAGGGCCCGGGCCACGTCGTATCGGGTGTCCACGCCGATGTACTTGACCGTGACGCCCTTGTACCCGCCCTGATCGTTGAAGTATTTGAAGTAGTCCTCTTCCCCCTGGGACCCGGCCAGGGCCAGGCCGGCGATGGGTCCGGTAAAGTCGCTCAGGCTGAGATAATAGGCCTCTTTGGCCTCCTCCGCGTAACCCGGTAGCGGCCCGGCGACCAGGGCCAGCATCAGGACGCCGAGAATCAACGCCAATCCCTTCTTTGTCATCATTCGTTTCCTCCTTGCCTTGTTCTGTCTGGGTTGCATTAACAAACATCCGCCTTTTGGCTTGTCGCCGACCCACGGGGGCGCGGCGTCTAATACGCGAACGGATAGAGCCGGTAGGAGGTCTTGAATATCTCCCACCGGTGGGCCAGTCCCCGGGGTTCGAACATGAGGAAGAAGACCAGGACCGCGCCGAAGGCACTGATACTCAGGGATGAGGCCGGGGCCATGCCCAGCCAGGGGAACCAGGCGACCAGCATGGGCGCGGTAAAGAGAACGAGTTCATCGAGGACGCGCACGAAGAAGACTCCGAAGAAGACGCCGGGGATGCTGCCCATGCCGCCGATGATGATCATGCCCACATACCAGAGGGCGTGGTTCAGGGTGAACTGCTCGGGGTGGACGACCATGATCAGGTGGGCCCAGAGGGACCCGGCCACGCCGGCGAAGAAGCAGGAGATGAAAAAGGCCAGCAGCTTGTAATAGTACAGGTTCATGCCCATGACCTCGGCGGCCAGATCGTTGTCCCGGATGGCGACGAATGCCCGGCCGACCTTGGTCCGGGCCAGGTTCCTGGCCCCGAAGGTCATGATCAGCATGACGGTGACAATGAGGAAATACATGGTTTCATCGGTGTCCAGCGGATAGCCGAAGAACTCGGGAGAGGTGGTGTTCAGTCCCTGGGTCGCGCCGGTGATCTTGAGGTGCAGGATCAGCCACATGGTCACGAAGTGGATGGCGATGGTGGCCACGGCCAGGTAGAAGCCTTTGATGCGCAGGGAGGGCGCGCCGCCGATAATCCCGAAGATGCCCGCGGCCACGCCGGAAAGCGGCAGGGCCAGCCAGAAACTCAGGCCGACCTTGGTGGTCAGGATGGCCGATGCGTATGCGCCCACGGCCATGAAGGCCGGCTGGCCGAAGGATATCTGGCCGCAGTAGCCGCTGACGATCTGGAGGCCGAGCACGACGATGATGGTGATGCAGGTGATGTTGATGAAGGCGATCAGGTAATACGAGGCGAAAAAGGGAAAGAGATAGACGAGAATCAAGGCGCCGATCAGGATGGCCCAATGCTGCCAGGTCCTGACGATGGCGATGTCCTGGGTATATTTTTCATCGAAGACGCCGCAGGGTCTCATGTCATATCCTCTCGATCCGGACCAGTCCGAAAAGTCCGTAGGGTCTGAACAACAGTATGAGCAGCAGCATGACGTAGGCGGCCACTTCCTTGACGCCGCCGCCGACGATGGGGTCCAGGTATCCGGCGCTCACGTTCTCGAGGATTCCCAGAAGCAGTCCCCCGAGCAGGGCGCCGGGCAGTGATTCGAGGCCGCCGAAAAGCGCCACGGTCAGCCCCTTGATGCCCAGGGCGGGCAGGGAGTAGTGCACGTCCGTGATCGAGGCGGTGGCGATGCCCCCCACGCCGGCCACAATGGCCGAGATGACCCAGATGATGGAAAATATCTGGCGTACGCTGATCCCGGTGCTCTGGGCCAACTGGTGGTCCTCGGCGCTGGCCCGCAGGCCCAGGCCGACCTTGGTGTACTGAAAGAACAGGGCCAGCAGCCCGAAAAGCACCAGGGCCGTTACGAAGCTGACCAACTGGGTCTGGGGCAGGTTCAGTCCGCCGAAGTGGAGCACCCCCTTGGGCAGGAAATGGGGGAAGGAATGGCTCTGGCCCTTGATCAGAAGCTGGAAGATGCCGTCGAAAAACATGAAGACGGCGAAGGTGACCAGAAAACTGGCGAAAAGCGGCTGTCCGATGAGCCGTCTCAGGGTGACCCGTTCGATGACAAAGCCCATGAGGCCGGAGGCCAGCAGGGTCAGGATCAGGGCGATGGGCCAGGGCAGGCCGGCCGGTCCCAGAAACAGGTAGAAGAAAAAGGCGCCAAAGGCCAGAATCTGGCCGTGGGCCAGGCTGGCCACCTGGGTGGACTTGTAGACCAGGACGACCGCCGCCCCGATCAGGGCGTAGAGTCCCCCTTCCATGAGCCCCATGATCAACAACTGCAAGAAGTCTAACATCGGTTAATCTCTCCCGCCGGGCTAATCCATGTCATTGACTTTGACCGCGGTGGTGATGACGCCGCTTCGTCCGTCCCGATACGTGACCGCGGCCTCGATCGTGATTTCGGAGTCCTTGCCGTACAGGGCGCCGATCAGCTCGCCGTAACGCTCCTCGACAAAACCGCGCCGAAGTTTCCTCGTCCGGGTCAGTTCCGCTTCGTCCGCGTCGAACTCCTTGTGCATGTTCACGAAGCGTTTGATCCGGGCGTGATCGGGCAGAGACCGGTTGATTTTCAGAATCTCGTCACGAACCAGTTCGATTACATCGGGCTTTTGGGACAGGTCGGTGTAGGTGGTGTAGGCGATCTTGTTGGCCTCGGCGTAGCGTCCCACGTTTTCGATGTCGATGTTGACCAGGGCGCTGACGTAGGTCCGGTCTTCCCCTCCCACGACCAGCACGTCCTTGATGAAGGGGCTGAAGCGCAACCGGACCTCGGCGTACTGGGGGGAAAACTTTTTCCCGCCGGCCAGGGGTTTGAGGTCTTCCATCCGGTCGATGACGATGAGCTGCCCGTTGTCGTCCAGGTTGCCGAAGTCGCCCGAGGCGTACCAGCCGTCGACCAGTTTTTTCCGGCTGGCTTCCGGGTTCTTGTAATAGCCGGCGTACATGAACTGGTTCTTGACCAGGATTTCACCGTCCTCGGAGAATTTGACCTCCGCCCAGGGCACGATTCGGCCCGAGGTTTCCGGTTTCAACTCGCCGTCCCGGGGTATGGAGACGATGCCCATTTCCGTGCTGCCGTAAAACAGCTTGATTTCGATCCCCAGGGCCTTGAAATACCGGATGATCTCGGGGCTCAGGGCGCCTCCGGCCGAATAGATGACCTTGACCCGGGAGAGCCCGAGCCGGTCGCGCAGGGAACGGAAAACAGCCTGGTAGGCCACGAAATAGAGGAACTTCCACCATAGGCTCAAGGGCCGGCCTTGAATCTGGATGTCGGCGGCCTGAAGGCCGACCGGAAGAAAGCGGTTGTAAATCAGGCGGCGCAGGAAGGTCGAGTCCATCATCTTGGCCTGGACCAGCCGGTTGACCGATTCCCACAGTTTGGCCCCGTAGAAAAGGACGTCCGGACCGATCTCCCGGATGTTCTCCTGGACCGTTTCCGGTTCTTCCGGGAAGTTGACCACGATGTCCGCGACCAGGGAACCTGAAATGCCGATTCCCTGTTCGGTGGCCCAGGCCGGCGGGATGAAGGACAGGTATTCGTAGTCGCGTTCGAACCAGTTGTCCAGTTTGCTCCACTCCCGGATGCCGGCCACTTCGTAGGCCTGGCTGAGCATGGCCCCCTTGGGCAGACCGGTGGTCCCGGAGGTGTAGCAGATGACGGCGACGTCCTCGCCCCGGCCGGAATCGACCAGTTCGTCGTAACGGCCGGGGTGCCGGTTCTCATACTCGCGTCCCGTTTCCAGAACGCGGTCGAAGCTGACGAGGATCGGATCGTCATAACTCCAAAGCCCCTTCGGGTCCCAGAAAACGACCTTCTTGAGCAGGGGCAGTTCGTTCTTGATCTCCAGGAGCTTGTCCACCTGCTCCTGGTCGTGGACCACGGCGAACCTGGAGTCGGAATGTTCGACGTAGTACTTGACTTCCGGGGGGGTGCAGTCGGCGAAAATTCCCACCGCCGCGCCACGGGCGGACTGGACGGCCAATTCGGCCCAGTACCATTCCGGCTTGTTTTCGCCCAGGATCGAAATGGTGTCTCCCGGCTCCAGGCCCAGGCCGATCATGCCCAGGCAGAAATACTTGACCTTTTCGAAATAGTCCCGCCAGGTGTAGCGCTGCCAGATGCCCCGGTCCTTGTCCCGCATGGCCACCTGGTCCGGATGGAGCCGATAGTGCTTCCGCAGCAGTTTGGGCAGGGTGTCCTCCGCCGGGTCAAGCGGCGGTAGCTGATTCGCGGTTTCACTTCGGGCCGGGTTATCAAGATTCATCGGTTTCGTCCTCCTCGGCCCCGAGATAGGCGCGAACGACGTCCGGATGCTGTTTGACCTCTTCGGGCGTTCCCTCGGCGATCTTTCGGCCGAAGTCGAGCACGACCACTCGGTCCGTGATGTCGGTGACGACCTCCATGTCGTGCTCCACCAGGATCATGGGGATTTTTTTCAGCTCGGCGATGTCGAGGATAAAGCGGGCCATGTCCTCCTTTTCCTCGACGTTCATTCCCGTCATGGGTTCGTCCAGAAGGAGCAGTTTCGGCTCGGTGGCCAGGGCGCGTCCCAGTTCCACCTGTTTGCGCTGTCCGTAAGGCAGCAGGCCGACCTGCTTTTTGCGGATGGGTTCGAGGTCCAAGAGGTCGATGATATCTTCGACCGCCCGGCGGTGTTCGATCTCTTCCCGCCGGGCCGGACCGAAAAAGAAAAAGCCCGCCAGGGCGCCGCGTTTGAGGTGAATATGGCGGGCGGCCATCAGGTTGTCCAACGTGCTCAGGCCGGTGTACAATTCGATGTTCTGGAAGGTCCTCGATATGCCCAGTTTGGCGATTTTGTGGGGCGGCATCCGGGTGATGTCCCGGCCCGCGAATTCGATTCGGCCCTGGTAGGGACGATAGAACCCATTGATACAGTTCATGAAGCTGGTCTTGCCAGCCCCGTTGGGTCCGATGACCGCCAGGATTTCATGCTCGCCCATCCGGAGGTCCACGCCGGTCAAGACCTCGAGGCCGCCGAAGCGCAGGTGCAGATCGGTAACGGTCAGGATGTGGTTCGATCCCATCGTTCTCCTTTCCCTTGAAAAGCGGGGAATAAACTCCCGGGAATGGCCTCAAGGGCTGCTCATCGTGCCATAGCGTATTTTTAGAACGAATAAGTTTAGCCCCATCTTTTCGGGTCTGTCAAGCATAGAGGCCCCGTAATTTCAGGAAAAGCGAACAGATGTCCCACTGAAGGTCCAGTGAAAAAGACGCCTCCCGGGATGCCCGGCAGATTTCCAGATGCTTCAGGGGCTCAGATGCGAGCCCGCAGGATAAAGAGTCCATGGAATTCCAACCGGTGCGGCCGAAACAATCACCTGGGTTCTTGATTGGAAGATGGATGAAAAAACAGCGTATAGAGAAGATGAGCCGGCCGGTCCGGAACCGGCCAGACTCATCCCCGCCGGCGGATTTATCAGCCTCCGGCTGATTGCTTTGTCATTTCGCTGCTCCGCCAAAAACCTTCGGCTTTGGGAGCCGACAGACGGCGAAGCACTCATTCATCCGAAGCATTCAAGTGGAACCCAACCGGGGGAGTCTCACCGGGGCGCGGCTCGATCGCCCCGCCTCCTCGGACTACGGGTCCATTCAGCCGTCGTTTTTCCCGGCCGCTTCGAAGACCTCCTTCCGGCTGCCCAGGCTGCCGGTGTTGAGCGTCATGCCGCCGTCCACGGGGATGGCCACGCCGTTGATAAAGGCCGCCCGGTCCGAGGCCAGAAAGGCGATAAGGAAGCCGATTTCCTCGGTCCGTCCCACGCGGCGGGCCGGCGTGGTCCGGATCGCGCTTTCCAGGATTTCCCGGGGCATCATGTTGACCAGTTCGGTGCCGATCATGCCGGGCATGATGGCGTTGCAGGTGATGCCGTCCCGGGCATGTTCGAGGCAGACGGTCTTGGTCAGGCCTAAAAGACCGGACTTGCTCGAGGCATAGGCGATCTGCTTGTGCAGTCCGCCGATGGCGGCCATGGACGAGATGTTGATGATCCGGCCCCACTGCTTTGAGATCATGGGAGCGACGACCTCCTTGACCATGTAGAAGGCGCCGGAGAGATTGACGGAAATCTCATGCTGCCAGGCCTCGATGCTCATCTTGGTCAAGCGGGCGATGTTGGTGACGATGCCGGCATTGTTGACCAGGATGTCCACGTCGCCCAGGGCTTTCCGAATTTTAGCCACACCGCGGCGAACCTGTTCGGGGTCGGAGACGTCGATCCGGGCCGAGACGGAACGGCGACCCAGTCCCCGGATTTCCTCGGCCGTTTCATCCACTTCCGGCAGGATGTCGGCCACGCCCACGTCGGCCCCTTCCCGGGCCAGGACGGCGGCGCTGGCCCGGCCGATGCCGCGAGCCGCGCCGGTGATCAATGCGACCTTGCCTTCCAGCAACATGAATCCTCCTGGGCGGCGCACGGACCACGCCCCGCCGCCTGATAAAGTTCGTCAACATATCGATCCGGGCACGGGCCGATCGAACATGGGGCGTGGCCCACTTCAGGAAGGGGAAATCCCGGCCCGGATGCTCCTCGCGGACCTTGCGCCGTTCGTTCCTCGTTTGAGTCGATGAAACGTTTTATAACACGTTTAAGGCGCGATGCAAAGATGGCCCGGTATTCCCGGCCGGCGTCAGGGCATGCCTTTGGGCTTTTCCGAGTCCGGCAGGAGCGTGTAGTCGCCGAAGGGGCGGTCCCGCTCCCGGATCGCGGCCCCGACGCCGCCGGCCAGGGCCGTCTGGACGAACGCCTTGCCTTCCGGCGTGTTGCGCATGGCCCCGTCCATGATCACACCCATCGTCTGGGTCGTGCCCAGCCCCATGTTCTCGTAGGCCTGGTTGACGACCAGTTTCATAGTCGCCAGTTGCGAACTGGGGCAGTTGGCCATGCGCTCGGCCCAGTACCGGGTCTCCTCCTCGAGCCGCTCGGCCGGGACGGCCTTGTTGATCAAACCGATATCGGCCGCCTCACGGCCGGTGACGGAATCCCCGGTCAAGGCCAGCAGCTTGACCCGGGTCAGGCCCAGCCGGTAGATCCACATGCCCGTCAGATAGACGCCCCAGACCCGGGAATACGGCGTGCCGAACCGGGCGTCCTCCGAGGCGATGATCACGTCGCAGAGCAACGACAGGTCGCTGCCGCCGCCCACGCACCAGCCGTGAACCCGGGCCACGACCGGTTTAGGGCTGCGCCAGATGCTCATGAACTTGGGTACCGGTCCGGTAAAGGGGCTGGTCACCATCATGATGTCCTGGCCGGGGTCCCAGTCGTCGGAACCCGGCTGGCCCCCCCAGTCCTCGAAATGCTTCAGGTCCCCGGAAAAGTCGAAGCCCGCGCAAAAGGACCGGCCCGCGCCTTGCAAAATTATGACCCGGACCTCCCGGTCGGCGTTCGCCATGCCCACCGCCTGCTCGATCTCGTCGGGCATGGGCGGCCGGATGGCATTGAAAGCCTCCGGACGGTTCAGGGTGATGGTGGCGATCCGGCCCGAGGTTTCATACAAAATCGTCTCGAAACTCATTGCCTGTTCCTCCTTTTTTCAACGCGGATATTGAAGTGAGGCGCCGCCCTGGAAGCCAACAGCAATATCCGGGATTAAATCCATTATTCGAAAACGATCCGGCTCAAACCCGGCCCTCGACGCACAGGGCCTCGGTAAATAGTGCCTCGGCCAGTTTCAAGGTCGGTTTGAGCAGTCTGTCCAGGGCATCACCCTTCAGGCCGGGACGTTTCTGCTGAGACTTGATGATCTCCAACTGAACCACCCCGACGAACAGACCCCAGAGGATGTCGGCCGCCTGGTGGACGTCGACCGGCCTGATCAGTCCCTGTTCGATTCCCAGTTCCAGGACATGTCGTCCCCGGGCAAAGGAGCTTCGGCCGCGTTCGCTGAGAGCGGCCCGGGTCCGAACACCCAGTTCGCGGACCTGGTTGGTCTGCTGAAGCAGCTCGAGAATCATGAAACCCTCGGGCGAGGTCTCGTAACAGTGGTAGTAGGCCTTGAACAGGTCGCGAACCAACCGGGCCCCGCTTCGGTACCGTCCGGCTTCGAGTCCGGCCTCCAGTTCGGCCCACTGGCGGTCGAGTTCGTCCAGGACCGGGAGGACAAGCGAAAAGTAGAGGTCGTCCTTGGTCTTGAAATATTGATAGATGGTCGGTTTGCTGATCTCGGCGGCCATGGCGATTTCATCCATGGTCGCCTTGGCGTAGCCTTTGGAGAAAAAGACGCGCTTGGCGGCGGCCAGGATGGTCTGGCGTCGATGCTCTCGTTCCCGGTGCTTGCGGTCCTGGATGGCCTGGCGGTGGTTTTGCCGGGTGTACATGTCGGTCTCCCAGCCGTATTTTTACTATAAGTAAATTATCTACCGTCAGTTAAATTAAATGTCAAGGACAAAAAACCGGGACCGGGCAGGAACTTGGAATCGTATATGCCTTTTGAGGCGGAACAAGCCATGAAAATGGTTCAGGAGCCAGGGACGGCTCAGGCGAAACCAGGGACAGCCATCTATTTTCCCGTTGGAAAAGCGGGAAAATAGATGGCTGTCCCTGGTTTCGTTCAATCAACCACCGGCACTGCCGGTGGTCATCAATGTCCGGGTACGGAAGCACGGGGCGAGGCGGTGGGTCGTGCCCCGGGCCGGATCGGTCAGGTTTCGGGGAAAATTCGTGGCGGGAAGGGCCACACGGGGCTTACGTCCGCTGTCTTACGGCGCCGTCCTGTTTCAAGGTTTCGATGTCCTGGCCGGAGTAGCCGAGTTCGGTCAGTATCTCGTCGGTATGTTCGGCCAGCAGGGGGGCCGGTCCGCGGGTTCCGGCCCGAGCGTCGGAGAAGTGGGCCGGGTATCCTGGAATGAGGACTGCTCCCAGACGGGGATGATGGAAGGGGACGACGTAGTCGTTGGCCAGGGCCTGCGGGTCCAGGTTGACCTCCTTGAGTTCCTGGACCGAACAGAACATGAGGCCGAGGGGGATGAACAGGTCCATCCACTCGTCGC
>JAHJTB010000024.1 GCA_018830135.1 Pseudomonadota bacterium
GTTTTTAGAGGCTTTCGGACCGGAGAGAACGGAAAACCTGTATCCTTTCAAACGAATGCTCCAGGCCGGCCTGTGCCTGGGCGGTAGTTCCGACTGTCCGGTTTCCGCCCTGGACCCGAGGCTGGGACTGCGGGACGCCGTGTTGCGCCGCTCCCCCTCGGGTCGGCCCCTGGCCCCGGACCAGGCCTTGACCATGGACGAAGCCCTGGGACTTTACACCCGCCACGCGGCCTACCTGTCCTTTGACGAGGACCGAAACGGGATCATCGCTCGGGGCAGACGGGCGGATTTTACGGTCATGGCCGCCGATCCCCGGGACACGGCGCCCGAGGAAGTGCCGGATATTCCTTTCGTTATGACCGTGGTGGGCGGCCGGATCGAGTACAGCGCCGACTGACCGGCCGCCATACCGGCGCGGCCCGGCTTGTCCGGACCCGCTTTATCCTCTACAATGAACGTACACTCCTGTCAACGGAAGGGAACCATGGACGATATCAAATGTGAACCCTGGCGTGACAAGCTGGTCAGCTCGGATTACGTGCTCGACCGGATCGAACCGGGCATGAAGGTCTTTCTGGGCACGGGCGTGGCCGAGCCCCGCACCCTGGTCAAGGAATTGATGATCTCGGACAAGGGCAACCTCGACGATCTGGAACTGATCCAGTTGATCAGTATCGGCGACGCCATCTCCATCGAGGACCGGTATCATCGCTTTCGGCTCAAGACCTTTTTCTCCGGTTGGGTGGCCAGTGAGGCCATCACTAGCGGCCGGGTCGACCTGATCCCCTGTCGCTTCTCGAAGGTGCCCGAACTGATCGCCTCGGGAATGATTCCGGTCGACGCGGCGATCGTCCAGATATGCCCATTCGACGACATGGGTTACAGCAGCCTGGGCGTGGCCGTGGACGCGGCGAGGCAGGCCATGGAAAAGGCCTCCCTGGTCGTGGGCGTCATCAACCAGGAGTCGCCCTGGACCCTGGGCGACACCCTGGTCCACGTCAGCGAGTTCGACTATCTGGTCAAGTCCACGGAGCCCCTGTTTTATTTTCCGCGCTGGCCGGTTGACGAGGTCATGAACAAGGTCGCGGAAAACGTGGCCTCCCTGATCGAGGACGGGACCTGCCTCGGCTGGTCCATCGGTCCTCTTTTCGAGGCCCTGGGGCCGCACCTGGCCACGAAAAAGCACCTGGGCATCCACGGCCCGTTTTTTACCGACTCCCTGATGGACCTGGTCAAAACCGGGGCGGTGAGCAACCGGAAGAAATCCAACTTCCGGGGCAAGTGCGTCACGGCCTATGCCCTGGGCACCCGGGAACTGATGGGCTGGCTGCATCGCAATCCCATGATCGAGTTTCAGGGCACGGACGTGGTGGCCGACCCCAAGCGCGTGGGGGCCAACGATCAATATCTGGTTACGCTGCCCGCCCGCAAGGTCGACCTGACCGGGGGCATCGCGCTCCACACCGGCCGGGCCGGCCTGTTCGCCAGTCCGGGCGAGGCCCAGGAGTATTTCACCGGCGCGGCCTTTTCCCGGGGCGGCCGGACGCTTTTCGCCCTGCCCAGCCGCAATCTCAAAGGCCAGCCCAACATTCTGCTCTCGGTCAAGGACTACCCCAATCAACTGGCCGTCCGTGATGCCCTGGATTTCGCCGTCACGGAATACGGGGTGGCCCATCTGACCGGTCGTACGGTCCGCGAACGGGCCCTGGCCCTGATCGACATCTCCCATCCGGACGATCGGGCCGAACTGGTCCGGCTGGCCAAGGAAGCCAGGCTGCTCTACCAGGACCAGATCTACCTGACGGATTTGGGCTATCTGTACCCGGAGGAACTGGCGACCAAACACACCTTCAAAGGCGGGACCGTCATTCGTTTCAGGCCGATCAGGCCCTCGGACGAGGAGGAGATGCGCCGGTTGTTCTACCGCTTTTCGGACGAGGCCAACTATTACCGCTATTTCAGCCGGATCAAGACCATGCCCCACTCCCGGATTCAGCAATACGTCAACGTCGACTACCGGAAGACCATGTCCATCGTCGGCCTGATCGGGCTCCCGGGAGAAGGGCGCATCGTGGCCGAGGTCCGGTACGTCCGCCTGCCCGATCGGCCCTTCGGAGATATTGCCATGGTCGTGGACGAAGAGGTCCAGGGCATCGGCGTGGCTTCGTACATGATGAAAATGCTGATCCGGATCGCCAAGGAGCGGGGGCTCAAGGGTTTCACCGCCGACGTGCTCTCGCACAACAAACCCATGTGGAAAGTGCTCCAGAAGTCCGGGCTCAAACTCCAGGCCGAACGGGAACCGGACAGCATTCATCTGACCATGCCCTTTGACGAGCCGTCGATCGAAAGCTCCTGACAATGCAATCATGCATGAGCATGTGCATATCGGATTCCAGCCGGCCTCGATGTATATGGCCGAAGGACGACCCTGCGGCCAATACCCGCGGCCGGAGGCCGTGACCGGGTCCTTGCTTTTGACGGGAGTCGGGGGTAGGGTGGGCCTGGACGGCCGTCCGCGGATCGGGCCGTGACATAAAAATCGAGGAATCGGCTGAAACAAACCATGCTTGAACTGGAAGTGGAGATCAATTCGGGCCTGGCCGGAGACCTGGCCACCCGGATCATGGCCCTCTGGCCCGGCCTCGAGGTAATGCCGGGCGAGAATTCGGTGTCCTTCCAACTGGCGGTGGACGACCGCCTGGACGACAATCTGAAGCGTTTCGAAAAGGCTCTCCAGGCCCTGGAACGGGCCCGCAGCCTCGAGCCCCTGATCGTGCACGGGCGTAATCTGGACGATCCGGACCCGGGACCGGAGGTCATCCGGGTGGGCCGGTTCATCATCCGCCGGCCCGATTCATCCGTCTATGCCAGGGATGACCAGATCGTCCTGAGCCTGGAACCCGGGCCGGCCTTCGGCACGGGCGGCCACCCGAGCACGGCCCTGGCCCTGAAGGCCGTGGATGAATACTACACGCCCCGGCCGGGGCGGCCGTCCCGGAGCGGCGATCGGGTTCTGGACGCAGGCACCGGTTCGGGCATCCTGGCCCTGGCCGCGGCCCGGCTCGGCACCGGTCCGATCATTGCCGTGGACACCGCCCCCGAGGCGGTCGAAGCGGCCCGGGCCAATATGGCCCTCAACGGCATGGAAGGCCGCGTCGATGTTTCCCAGATGGGGGCCGACCAGGTCGCCGGGGAATTCGACCTGATCCTGGCCAACCTCGTGACGTCCGTACTGGTCAAGGTCTTGAAAAAACTGGTCCCGCTGCTGGCCCCGGACGGGACGGTGATCCTGGCCGGCTTTGCCGACGGCCAGGCGCCGCAGGTCGTCAAGGCCGTCGGCCGAACCGGGTTGACGGTGAGCAAATCCTATTCCAGGGCGGGCTGGTCCGGTCTGATGCTGACCCGGACCTAAACCCGAATTTTGCAGTTGCCTTCTACTGTGGCGCCGAACATGCATGCTGCAACGCTCGTTTCCCGCGATTTGCCCTCGACATATCATGTGATACGCCCGCGGCGAAAAACCGGTCCAACTTCGCGTTTCGCCATGCATTTCGACACCTCGCTACGAACGCAACCGCAAAATGCGGGTTAAACCCAATACGGTTCACTTAAGAATCGTAATGGATGTTTCGGGCAAAGGGGTCAGGAGCCTTTTCCACCGTTATACGAGTTGATCTCAGGAAAAGACTCCTGTTAGGAAAAGGCTCCTGACCCCTTTGCCCGTCGTTAAGTGACCTGTATTGGGGGTAAACCGGCCCCGCCGCCGTCTTCAAGCCGGATATTGCGGTTGGGTCCGCGGCAATTCGGCCACCGCGGCAGAAGACAATCTCTCTTCCGGGTTCAATACCAGAGCAGAAACGGGTCGTCCTCCAGCTCCTCCTCCCTGGGCGGCGCCTTGGTCATCCGGCCCAAGGGCAGGACCAGCGGCCGCAACGGGTTCCGGTCGGCTCCCCCAATCCATTTCGATATCCCGGCCAGTTCGTTCAATTGATAAAAAAACACGTAGGGCGTGTCCTCGACCGCCGTTTTCTGGACCCGTTCGAAAAGTCGCAGCCGCGGAGACGGCCGTTTTTCCGACCCGGCCCGGCGCAGGAGGTCGTCAACAACGGGATTGGCGTAAAAGGCCGTATTGCCTTCCGGGCCGCCCGGGCGGTCGGAGGAAAGCAGTTCGAGAAGATATGTTTGCGGATCGCCCAGCCTGGACCGCCGCCAGACCAAGGCCAGGTCGAACTCACCGGCCTTCAGGGCCGTCTCGAAACGGTCTTCGGGGCAGGCGGCTGTTTTGACTTTCAGGCCGACCGCTTCGAGGTGGTTTACGATGATCCGGGCTTCGTCACGGGAGCGGGCCGGCGTGTCGGCAACGACCAGCACGAGCTCCCGGTCCGGCCGGCCGATCCGGTCCAGGGCGGCGCGGGCCTCGAGGGAATCGTACCGGGGGGCGGCCATATCGGTCCGGACGCCCCACATGCCCCGGGGCAGGGGAGCGGTCTGGTTGGTGTAGGAAGAGGCCGGCAGGGCGCTCGGAAGTTCATGGCGGTCGATGGCCAAAGCCAGGGCCCGCCGGGCCTCGGGCCGGTCCAGCCAGGGCCGGCGGCAGTTCAACGCCAGCAGGCGGGTCTTCAGAACCGGCGTGACGACCAGGTCCGTCCCCGGGTCCGCTTCCAGACGGGCGGACTGGTCCGGGTCAAGCTTCAGGGCCGCGTCGGCCTGGCCCAGAAGGACCATTTCCAGGCGGCCGGCCGGACTTGCCTCGAAACGCCCGACAAACCGCTCGATGGCCGGCCGGCCGGCCAGGTCCTCACGGACCGAGAGCACGATCTCGCGGCCCGGCTCCCAGGACCGAAGCGTGTAACTTCCGCTGCCCAGGGTGTTTTTCTCCAGATAGCCCGGCGTCTGTTCCGAGGCCCCCGGGCTGACGATCGACCCGGCGGACGAGGCCAGGGCATGCACGAAGTCGGGCGTCTGACGGGTCAGGACGAAGCGGATCGTGCATGGCCCCAGTATCTGAATGTCGGCCAGGGTCGGGAACTGCGACCGCTGAACCCGTCCCAGCCCCAGGGCCCGCTGAAAGGAGGCCCGAACCGTTTCGGCGTTGACCGGCCGGTTATCGGAAAAGACCTGCCCCTGGCGGAGGACGAATGTGTAAAGCAGCCCATCGTCCGAAATGCGCCAGGTCAGGGCCAGCTCCGGCTCCGGCTCCGTGCCGCCCGGTTTGAAACCCACCAGGCGCTGGTAGCATGGGAATATAAACGTGGAGGCGGCCGGGTCGAAATAAAGGTGAGGGTCCAGCCCGGCTGGTTCCTCGGGCAGGGCCGCGACGACCGTTTCCGCGGCCCGCGGCGCCGAAATCGGAACCGAAATCAGGAGGATTGCCAGGGTGACGATCAACAGCGGCCTCATGGGGGCCTCAAGTGAAAAAGATGATCGGCAGGAGGGCGCCGCCCAGCCAGATCATCAGGCTGTATAGATAAAAACCCACCAGGAAGACCAGGAGGGCCATGCTGAAAAAGACCAGATCGCCGTCCAGTTCGCGGTACATGGTCCCCAGGGCGGTCAGCCAGTCCCAGCGATAGGGACTCAGGGCGATAAAGACCGCCGTGTGCGCCGGGGCCAGCATGTTGATGATCCAGGGTTCTCTCAGGAACCAGTAGGACTTGAACAGGCCGAAATGGTAGATGGCCAGGA
>JAHJTB010000235.1 GCA_018830135.1 Pseudomonadota bacterium
CACGCCCCGGGCGACCGGTGCGTCGAGCATCCTGACGCCGCGTTCATCGAGCCGCTTTTCTATCTCCCGTGTTGTCACCGGATCGATGGTGCTCATGTCGATCACGATCGATCCCGGCCGAACGCCCTCGATGACGCCCCGGTCTCCCAGAATCGCTTCCCGGACGTGGGGGGATGACGGGAGCATGGTGATGACGATCCCGGACCGCTCGGCCGCCTCCCGGCAGGAATCCGTGCTTGCCGCGCCCTGCTCGACCAGGGGCCTGATCCGTTCGGGATCGAGGTCGTATACCGAAAGGGCGTATCCTTTTCGGACCAGGTTCATGGCCATGGGGCCGCCCATGGCCCCCAGCCCGATAAAGCCCACGTTTTCATTCATGTCCGTCCACCTCCACGGGTAACAGTCAAGGATAAGACGGCCGGTCGAACACCCGGGCATCGTGGCCCGGGAGAACGTGATCGGCGATCCGTTCGATCTTGTCCGCGCTGCGGTAACAGTCCTCGAGGTTGTTGAATATCCCCGAAGGAATGTGGGGAACGGTCTCCCAGCATTCGTACAGGCCCACCGCGTCCCCGGCAATGAAATACCGGCCCTTTTCCGTGTCCACGGCGACTCCTTGAAACCCCGGGGTATGGCTGGGAATGAAGACCGCTTCGACACCCGGTTCGACAACCGCGTCGCCCTCGATGACGGTCAGCCGATCCAGGTAATCCACGAACTGGGCCTGGCCCGGGGGCTTCCCGTAATAGGCCGGCCGGTGGCAGGGCAGCGGGGACAGGGCGTACTCGAGTTCTTTCTTCTGGATGATGAACCGGGCGTTCTCGAACAGATGGAATCCCCAGGCGTGATCCCAGTGGAGATGGGTCAGGATAACGGTCCTCACCTGGCAGGGGTCCACGCCGACGGCCTGGAGAGCGGCCCGCGGCTGCTGCCTTTCGCCGCGGAGCATGACGAATCCCTGGCTTTCCAAAACCCGGGGGGGATCGGGGGGTCCCAGGTCCACCAGGATGTTATCCCGCGTGCCCGTGATGGACCAGATCACGCAGGGGGCGCGGTAGGTGACTTCCCGGTACATCCGATAGGTGCAGGTCTGCTTGGGCAGGGCGTCGAACGTACCCACGTCCAGAGGGATGATGGAATGCATGTCGGTTCCTTATCGGTCCTCATCAGAGGACTGCGTCAGGCCCAAAGCTTTCAAGGTGTCCGGAAGCGGGACCCCGGTTTTCGGGTCCCAGCCCATATTCCGGTAGTATATCTCTCGAATGGAATCCCAGTGGTCCAGTATCCGGCGGCCTTGGGCCGGCCCGTCCACCGGGGCCGACCCATAGCGGGCACTGGGCGTCTCCATCTCCGGAATGAGGCCGTTTTGGAGATTGAAAAGCCGCAGGGTGTTGACGATGCGCCGGCCGATGATCAGCATGTCCCCGATGGTCAGACCGGCGTTGGTCACGGCGTTGAAGGCCCGGACCACGATCTTGGGATAGTTCAGGTTGAAGCGGCAGGCCCCCAGGCAGTCCTCGATCACGGCCCAACCGTTCTGATGGGCGTTGATCAAGGGGACTTCCCAGGGCGAAAAGGCGTCCTTGACGGGCGGCATGTCCAGCAGGTGGGGCCGGACCCCGACAAAGGTCGCTTCGAGGGTGCTGGTGTTGGTGAAACAGGTATCCACCAGCTCGTGCCATCGGGCCCGATGGTCGTGTCCCCTCGGGGTCGCGCCTTTTTCGGTGCAGACCGCCAGGCTTTTGGCCGGGTCACCGAACTTTTCCGCGGCCCGCTTGACCCCTTCGGCCAGCAGATCGCCCACGCCTTCCCTCGAGGCAATTTTTCGGATGACGGCCTCGGTCGAATCGACCCGGCCCCAGGTCATGTCCAGACCGTCGACGTCGGACGGCCGGAGCACTCCTTTTTCATAACACTCCATCAACCAGCCCAGGACCCATCCCGTCTCGTTGACGTCGATTCCCAGGCGGTCGACCAGATCGTTGAGATAAAAGACGGCGCCGGCATCCGCCTGGCCGATCATGGGCCCCAGGGCCGCGAAGGCTTCATATTCCGGTTCTTCGGCCTCCAGGCCCTTGAAGGGGCCTTCGGTCACTTCCCAGTCAAAGGTGTGATTGATCCCGCAGGCGAAACAGGGTCTGCGCCGCAGGGCCTTGAACCGGGAGCGGACGTATCGGCCGTCCATCTTTTCGTGGCCGGGGAAAAGGCTGGTCGTGTAATTCCTGACCGGCAGCGCGCCGGCCTGGTGCAGACTGGAAAAGGAGCCGTTGGTGCCCCACTTGTGGCGGGACCCGTCCAGGTAGGTCTCGGTCGCCCCTTTGTGCAGTTCCCTGGCAATCGAGATCAGTCCGGGTCGGTCGAAGATGCCGGGCTTGACCCGGCCCCGGACGATGACAAAGGCCTTGAGCCGCTTGGCCCCCATCACCGCGCCCACGCCCCCTTTCGAGGCGGTGTGGGTGCCGTCGCCCATGATCACGCTGAAACGGACCCGGTTCTCTCCGCCCGGACCGATGCAGAAAACGCTGATTCCCTTGTCACGGCCGAGTTCCCGCTTCAACTCGTCCTGGGTCTCCCGGGTGTCCTTGCCCAACAGATTCCGCCCGTCCCGAATCTCCACCCGGTCATCGCTGATATACAGATAGGACCAGTTTTCGGCCCGTCCTTGAATCACGACCGCGTCGTACCCGCAGGAGCGGAGCCAGGCGCCGCCGAAACCGTTGGCCTGGGTCGAGACGGCCAGGTTGGTCATGGGCCCCTTGGTGACAAAGCCCAGGGTGCCCGAGCCGTGAACCGGGGTGTAGCTGAGCGGACCGGCGGCCAGAATCAGGCGGTTTTC
The DNA here is from genome assembly GCA_018830135.1 of Pseudomonadota bacterium. Classification (GTDB taxonomy): domain Bacteria; phylum Desulfobacterota; class Desulfarculia; order Adiutricales; family JAGVGV01; genus JAHJTB01. The sequence continues at coordinate 2,837 of JAHJTB010000235.1, forward strand.
AGGGTCGGACCAGTCGATGCCCGGCGGGTTTTCATGGTACAGGTATTTGGCCCCGAACCCGGCCCCGCCCAGGTATTGTTCGATCAGTCCCGGCGGCAGGGGCTCGCTCAGGGCCGTCCCCCCGGTCAGGTCCACCCTCAGTATCCGGCCTGAGTATCCGTTCGTTCCCGTATCCATCGCTCTCCGACTGCTCCCGATTTTTCCGGCCCGGGCTTAATGGTCCTCTTCCCGGGACCGCTCGACGGCGTTGCGGGCCAGGGCCGCGAAACGATAAACCGCGTGCACGAATTTGCCGTAGGGCAAGGTGATGAACAGGCCGGCCACGATTCCGACATGGACCGCCAGCAGGAGCCCCATGACCGGCGTCTGGCGCAGGATCAACAGCAGAAGTCCGGTCAGGCTCGTCAGAAACAGCATGACCAAAAACCCGACGTCCAGTTCCGAGGCCCCCGAAGCCGCCGGCCTCGGGTCCATTTTTCCCTTCAGGTAAAGCAGTCCCCCGGTCCCGACCAGCAGGGACAGGCCTCCCATCGTTCCCAGCACGACCGGCCAGCTCAAAAACCGGTACGGCGCCCGCCGGCCCAGAAGGTGCTCCAGGATCGCCGCTACGGTCGTGGAAAGGAAGCAAAGCAGAAATCCGTAAAACACGAAATGGTGAAGCCAGCGCCGGTTGTGGCTGAACCGGTCGTCCGGATAGTTGCATCCGTGTCCGCCCCCGTCCAGGTACTTCAGACGCAGGGCGTCCCAGATCGCGGGCAACAGGGCGCCGGGACCGGCCAGTTCGGCCAGCCGGCCGCCGGTTTCCCGCCAGAACCGGGCGAATTCCACCAACAGGGCGGCCAGGACCAGGAGTCCCAGTCCTGAAAAGGGGACGACCATGAGCTTGTAGGGAATGACCCCATAAAAGCCAGCCCTCCCGGCTTGGAGATGGATCAGCGCCCCCGGCCCCTGAAAGACGAGGACGAGCAGCAGAACGATGGCCGCCGGAACGGCCGCGGCCAGCCAGACGGTTGGCCCGCCGTGCCGGAACAGGCCCCGGAAAAATCGGGGCCAGGCGAATTCCCGCCAGGTTTCCAGTCTCAGTTCGCCAAGGGCCTTGGGCACGTTCAAGGCGAATTCATGCGGCGGCGCGTACTGACACGCATAGTAGCAGCCCCGGCAGTTGTGGCACAGGTTGGCCAGGTACTTGAGGTCCGGGTCCGAAAAGGTGAGCCTGCGCTCCATGGCCGGAAAGACCGCGCAGAATCCTTCGCAGTAACGGCAGGCATTGCAGACCGTCATCACGCGCCGGGCTTCCTGAATGTAATCATCGGGAGATATGACGTGCCGCCTCCTTGCCGGCGATACGACCGAAAACGGTCCCGATCGTCATGCCAAAGCCCGCCAGGTACCCTTTGTCCAGGATGTTGCCGGACATGATCTCGCCCGCGGCAAAGACGTTCGGCCAGGGCCGCTCGTCCGTTTTCAGGACCCGGGCCCGCTCGTCCACGGCCACGCCGAGATAGGTGAAGGTAATTCCGGGCCTGAGCGGGTACCCGTAGAACGGAGGGGTGTCCAGGGCACGGGCCCAGTGGCTTTTAGGCGGCGTCAGGTCCCGCGTGTGACATTCATCCAGTATGGCCGGGTCGAACCGGTCGAGATTCGTCGTCGAGCGGTTGAACCCGGCGACCGTCTCTTCCAGGGTGTCCGGGTCGATATCGAGCAGCCCGGCCATCTCGCGGATCGAACCGGCCTCGAAGGGCGGGAAGACCGAGGGCATGAACAGGCCCATGGACTTGGAGTCGATGATCGAGTACGCGACCTGGTCCGGCTGCCCGGCCACCAGGCGGCCCCAAATGGCGTATCGTTTGGGCCAGAACTCCTCCCCTTCGTCGTAAAAGCGCCGGGCCTCCTTGTTGACCACGATGCCGAAAGGCACGACGTCCAGCCGGGTCACGATCCCGCCGTCGAACCTGGGCGCCCGGGCGTCGATGGCCACGCCGTGGAAGGAACGGGGGTCGCCCACCGGCCTCGCGCCCCGGTCCAGCAGCACCCGCAGCATTCGTCCTTGGTCATAGGGCGTGCCTCGAACGATAAACCGGTCCGCGGCCGGTCCCCAGTACTCCCTGAGCCACTCGATATTGGCCTGGAACCCGCCCGAGGCCACGACCACGGCCCCGGCCCGGACCGTTTCACAAACGCCTTGATAAAGAACCGCGGCCGAAACAAAGCCGTCTTCCCGGATATCGAGGTCGGTCGCTTCAGCCTCGTACAATATCCCGACCCCCAGCCTTGCGGCCGTGGCGTAGTAGGCGTTCATCAGGGCCTTGCCCCCGCCCAGGAAAAAAGCGTTGGTCCTTGAAAGATGCAGGGTCCCGCGCATCGAGGGCTGAAACACGCCGCCGCGCCCCTCGACCCAGGCCCCGAGGTTTTCCGATTTTTTCAAGGTCATACGGGCCAGTTGCTCGTTGATCCCGCTTCCGGTCACGCGCCGGAGATCGTCCCGGAACTCGTCCTCGAGGTACGGTCCGGTCAGGTAATGATTGCCCCGGGCGTGTACGTAGCGCATGTTGCGCGTGTGGCGACTGTTCCCGCCGCGAAAGTCCCGGGGGGAACACTCGAGCAGCAGGACATCGGCCCCGGCTTCCCTGGCCGTCATGGCCGCGCAGAGCGCCGCGTTTCCGCCGCCCACGACAAGCACGTCGAACGTCCGGGACAAATCGAGGCCGGGAGTCATGGAGATTCTTGCCACTGAACTACCTGAAACCGCATACCGGACCGCATCGCGAGAACACGAAACGAATCACATGCACCGGAAAAATCCGGACCTGTTTTTTCGCCAAAGTTTTCCGCAATACTACTCCACGGGACCTTCGGCCGTCAATAGGTACCGGGCGCTGATTACCCGGCGAGGCGGCTGGTGTTGGTCCGATACCTTTTGGGGCAATGGCCCTTGCATACCTGTAGCAGTTCAATCGGTCCGAGGCCGGATGCAATGGAGCGCCCGTTGACAGGGAGGCGGCTTGGGAGTAGTATCTTTATTAGTGGAAATCATTTTCGGTTTGACTCAAATCGGCCGGAAAGGGCGTCAAGCGTTCAGATTCGGAGAACCGCCTATTTCAAATGTGGAAAAGCCGTTAGGGATGGTCAGAACCGAGGGGCGCATTGCTGAAGCCGAAGAGTTCCAGCCTCCACCCCCACTGACCCGTTGCGGCAGAGCGCACGGGCTGACCGATCGACAGCAGGCGCCATAGGCATCCCCTGGCGCCGAATACCGGGCCAATAGATATCGAGGGGGATTGAACCAGCCGGAAGGGGCAATCCGGTATTCCGGCCTCGCGGCCGGAGGCAGTCACCCTGAACTCCGCATGCCGTTCGGCAACGGTATCCTGGTGTTCGAATACCTGACGCATGGCG
>JAHJTB010000236.1 GCA_018830135.1 Pseudomonadota bacterium
GGGACCCGGCTTCTGGAAATCACTGAAGCCGGCCTCTTGGTCATGGACCCCAACGGAGAACGGGAGATTCCGGCCGATACCGTAGTTCTGGCCCTGGGCGCCTCGCCGTTCAATCCCCTGGCTGAAGTCCTGGACCGGCCGGGGCTCGACGTCCGGATCGTCGGGGATGCCGGCGGGATCGGCCGGGCCTACGAAGCCATCCACCAGGGCTTCGAGGCGGGTCGCCGGCTCTGATCGGGCGTCACCGATCCAGCGAGGACATGGATCAGCAGTGGCCCTGGTGCGTCTCGTCCAGAACGGACCGGACTGCGCCGCGCGGCCATGGCCTCCAGGACCAGCGGTTCATCAGAAACGCCTTAAGGCCCAAATCCATGGCTTTCTGGGCGGTCATGGATTCACTATAGCCGGTGCATAGAATGACAGGCGGGCCCGGCCGGCCTCTGATGACCAGCCAGGCCAGTTCCTCGCCGGTCATTCGGGGCATGGTGTGGTCTGTAACGAATAGATGGCATTCCGCTTCCGAGGCGCTACGGCCCGGAGCGCCGCCAGCGGACCGTCGAAGACATCGACGGCGGAACCCAGTCCCTCCGGCAGTTCCCTGGCGATGTCCCCCAGGGCGGGCTCGTCGTCCACGAAGAAAATATGCTCCGTTCTTCCGACGATCACCGGTTCGGCCCCCGCTTCCATCGCTCCGGACGTATCGAGTAAGGGCAGCTATACCTGAAAGGCCGTACCATGGCCCAGCGGTGAACCTTGATTGTTTCTCCATGACTCCCTGACGACGCCGCTCACCACGGCCAGGCCCAGACCCGTGCTCTCGCCCGGCTGTTTGGTCGTAAACAGGGTTCGAAAACACGATCGAGGGTCCGGTCGTCCATGACGTGTCCGATGTCCAACACCATGAGTCTCAGGCATCGTCCCGGCGGCAGTTCGTCTCTCGTTTCCGGATCGACCTCGGCCAGTTCGATCCGCAATAGGCCACCCCGCTCCCGCATGGCATGGGCGGCGTTGGTGCATAGGTTTCAAACCGAATTTTACGGCTGATTTCTGCGGCAGCGCCGAAATGCGTGCTGCAACGCCTCGCTACCAACCCAACTGCAAAATGCGGGTTAAAGCGGGGTGAACAAACTTCCTGACATGGTGGCCCGGGATCAGCTCAGACCGATGCCCGAGGTTTTCAACGCCTCTTCGGTCAGAACGGTTAGGGAGATCATGTCGGTGATTTCGTCGATCTCCTTCATCATGTCCGTTTCCGGCCCGGAACCGATAATGAACCAGCGGATGGCCATGTGGCTGAAGCTGCCCAGGAACAGGTTTCGGAAAACACGGGCGTTGAGGTCCGGCCGGAAGCTGCCCTCGGCCTTGCCCTCTTCAATCACCCCTTCGATGACCCGGTAGTACCGCTTGAGGGTTTCGTACACGGTCGAGGTATAAAAACCGGCGCTGAGCTGGATATGAAGAAGAAAGACCTTGAGGAAGTTGCGATTGGTCAGATAGAAGGAGAAATGATTTCGAATCAGCCGCCGGAGCTTTCTGAGCGGCGTTTTGACCTCAAAAGCCTCGTCGACACGATCCATGTGATCACGGAGGCGGGCCGCCGGAATGGCAAAAAGCAGGGCCTCCTTGCTGGCGAAATACTCATAGACCGTACCTTCGGAAACGCCGGCCATGCGGGCGATTTCCGAGACTTTGGCCTTGGCGAAGCCCTGTTCGGCGAAAATCCGTTCGGCGGCCGATAGAATCCGATCCGCTTTGTCGGTCTGGGGCTGGTCCAGCCAGGGCCGCCTCTGGATCATGGGCAGGATGAGATCGAGGACGTCGTCCAGTTCCCGCGTGGGCGACTCGATCTCCCGGGTGACCTGAAAACTGATATCCTCGAAGTCCAGAGTGCCGAAGATGACGTCCCGGGTCAGGCTGATGTTGAGGTCTTCCCGGAACAGGCCGGTCTTGATACCCGATTCCAGGACCCCCTGGAGGATACCGCTGTAGCTCCGGATCAGATTGTAGGCCGGACTTTGGTAGAAATCCTTTTGCGACCGGCATTCCAGGATCAGGACCCGGGAAAACTCGGGATCGGTTTCGCCGCGTCGCAGTTGGAACCAGATGAACCGGCTCAGCAGGCTGGTGGCATCCCGAATGCCTTCCAGGCTCAATTCGAGCTGGGCGATGGTCTCCAGCATGCCTTCGTAAGGAACGGAAAAAAGCAGGTCCTCCTTGCCCTTGAAGAACTGGTAGATGACCGAATCGTTGACCTCGGCCCGCCGGGCGATTTCGGCGATACTGGCCCCCTGGAGGCCTTTTTCGGCAAAAACATGCCTCGCGGCCCGTAGAATTCTCGTTTTGCGTTCATCCCTGGACAAATCCGCCCCCCTGAGAAATCGAGTGCCAATTCCGAGACATTGAATCCGATTCAGGGCCTTGTGTCAAGCCCCATCCGGGCCGTTCGATCTGCCACGCGGGCCGCTTTATTTTAACTAATTGTTTTTGTTGCTTTATTAAAACAGACCATCTTTTTGGCCCGAAGACCGACCCTGAAAATATACTATAATAAAGCTCAATAAATTTAAATATTGACTTATATTTTATTTCCGGTTATTATCATAATATATTCAGTTATGATGGTATGTTATAGACATAGTTTTTTTCAGGCCCTCCGGGTTTTCCGCCTGGGGCCTCATTTGGTGGTTATAAATATGAATATGACTCAATTTCGGCCGGCCAGCACCATCCACCCGGCCGTTCCCCGGAAACCACGGCCCCAACCATGACCGACCCGGCCGCCCCCGTCCTCCAGGTCACCAACCTGACCGTCCATTTCGGCGGCGTCACCGCCCTGGACCGCGTGTCCTTCGAAGCCCGGGCCGGTGAAATTTTGGCCGTCATCGGACCCAACGGTGCGGGGAAAACCAGCCTACTCAACTGCATCAACGGATTCTACCGGGCTACCTCCGGATCGATCGTCTATCGCGGCCAGGAACTGATGGGCCGGAAGACCCACGACATCGCCCGGCTGGGCGTGGCCCGCGTCTTCCAGGGGCTCCAGACCTACGCGGGCATGACCACCCTGGACAACCTCATGACCGGCCGACACCTGGCCTTCACCCACGGGATTCTGGGGGCCTATTTTTATTTCTGGTCCCGTGCCCGCCAAGAGGAGTTGGCCAACCGCCGCCGGGTCGAGGAGGTCATCAAGTTCCTGGAGATCGAGCCGATCCGCAAAAAGCACGTGGGTGAGCTGTCCTACGGCCTGCGCAAGCGGGTGGACTTCGGCCGGGCCCTGGCCATGGAGCCTGACCTGCTGCTCCTGGATGAGCCCATGGCCGGGATGAACCTCGAGGAAAAGGAGGATATGGCTCGTTTCTTTCTTGACGTTTCTGAACAGCGCGGGACGACCATGCTTTTGATCGAGCATGACATGGGGGTGGTCATGGATATCGCCGACCGCATCGTGGTCCTGGACTTCGGCCGTCTGATCGCCGAGGGCCGGCCGGCGGACATCGGCCGCGACCCGGCCGTGCTGGCCGCCTACCTCGGTCAGGAAGCGGGCTGAGACCATGGACAACGAGCGCTTGTGGGAAGCGTGTCGTCCGGTGGTCGAGGCCGATAGCGCCGCGGGCGAACACTTCAAGCGCTGCGTCCTCGCGCTCCGAGACACGCTGCCCAAGGTCCTGGCGGACCAGTTCCGATCCAATCCCGGCCTGGCGGCCATGCGCAAGAAGGATTTCGGGGTCTGGAACAGCTACACTTGGGCCGAGGTCTGGGAGCGGACCAAGCATATCGCCCTGGGCCTTCGGGAACTCGGTCTCCGGCGGGGAGACAAGGCCGCGGTCATCGGCGACAACGATCCCGAGTGGTATTGGATCGAGATGGCCGTGCAGGCCCTGGGCGGGGTCTGCGTGGGGCTGTACATCGATGCCATGCCTTCGGACGCGGAATACATCGTCAACCATTCCGACGCGGTCTTCGTTTTTGCCAAGGACCAGGAGCAGACGGACAAGTTCCTGGAGATTCGGGACAAACTGCCCCAGGTGCGCCGGGTGATTTTCTGGGACGACAAGGGCATGGCCTCGTACCGGAACCGTCCCTGGCTTCTCGAACTGCGGGACCTGATGGAACTGGGCCGGGAGTCGGACCGTCGCCATCCTGAATGGTTCGAGCAGTTCGTGGAGGAGACCCGTCCCGAGGACCTGGCCCTGCTCTGTTACACATCCGGCACGACCAGCCTGCCCAAGGGTGTCATGATCAGCCAGTCCTATCTGATCCAGGCGGCCGTTCGCTGGGGCACGGCGGTCATCCCCCAGCCGACGGACAATTATCTTTCGTACGTACCGCCGGCCTGGGTGGCCGAACAGCTTCAACTGGCCGCCTGCATGGCCTTCGGGGTCCGAATCAACTTCCCGGAAAAACCGGAAACGGTCATGGAGGACATCCGGGAGATCGGCCCCCAATCGGCCCTTCTCAGTCCGATGCAGTGGCAGGGCATTTTTTCCCAGGTCCAGATGAAAATCTTCGACACCGGGCCGATCCGCCGTTCAATCTATCGCCTCTGCCTGCCCGTGGGCTACCGGATGGCCCGGTATGCCGTGGATCATGAATGCCGCCCGCCCCGGTTCTGGCGGCTGCTCTACCTGCTGGCCGACGGCCTTTGTTTCCGCCACATGCGCGACTATCTGGGTTTAAGCAGGCTGCGTTACGGCATCACCGGCGGCTCGGCCCTGGGCCCGGACGTTTTCCGTTGGTTCATGGCCATCGGGGTTCGCATCAAGGACGGTTACGGCCTTACCGAACTCAGTCCGGCCACGGTCCACCGGTATCGGATCATTCCGGGAACCAGCGGCCAGCCCGTTCCCGGCGTGGAGGTCCGGATCAGTGAGGCCGGCGAGGTCTGGCTACGCTCGGATGTGCGCTTCGACGGCTACTACAAAAACGAAGAAGCCACCGCTGAGGTGCTCTCCGAGGATGGCTGGATTCGGACCGGTGACTGCGGGACCGTCTCCCTGGACGGGCACCTGATCATTTACGATCGGCTCAAGGAGATGCTGCCCCTGCGGGGCGGAGGTGTCTATTCGCCAACCTATATCCAGAACCGGCTCAAGTTCAGCCCCTATGTCAAGGAGGCCATGGTCGTGGGCGGCCGGGATCGGGACTCGATCTTCGCCATCATCACGATCGACTTCGACAACGTCGGCCGCTGGGCGGAGAAAAACCGGCTCTCCTACACCACATTTGTCGATCTGAGTCAGAAGAACGAGGTTTACGACCTGATCCGGAAAGACGTGGACCGGGTCAACCAGACCCTGCCGCTCAATGCGCGAATCGGCCGCTACACTCTGTTGCACAAGGAATTCGACGCCGATGAAAGCGAACTGACCCGGACGAGGAAACTGCGGCGGGCCTTTTTGGAACAACGGTACGCCGAGTTGATCGGGGCCGCCTATGCCGGGCGGGACGGTATCGCCATCGAGGCCGAGGTCAAGTACCGGGACGGCCGCTCCGGCACGATCAAGACGAACCTGAAGATACGCGGCGTGCCACTGGAGGACGCAAGTTGAACTTCTTCCTGGAAATCCTGCTCAACGGGCTGCTATCCGGCGGGGTTTACGCCCTGATGGGCCTGGCCCTGGTCATCATTTACAAGTCCTCGTCCATTTTCAACTTCGCCCACGGATCGCTGGTAGCCTTCACCACCTTCCTGCTTTGGCAGTTGATCGTGGGCTGGCACGTCCCGATCTGGCTGGCCGTGCCCCTGCTGGTGGCCTTCACCTTTCTGGTCTCCTATCTGGTTCAGCGGCTGGTCCTGCAGCCCCTGATCGGCCAGTCCCTGATGTCTGCCATCATGGCCACAATCGCCCTGGGCGAATTCCTTCACGGCGCGGCCGTTCTATTCTGGCCCGGCCCCGGACGAATGTTGCCGCCCTTCATCGGCGCCTCCCGCGTCCGGATCGGATCGATTGCCGTGTCCGGCGAGGCCCTGCTCAATTTCGCCGTCTGCTCGGTCTGCTTCGCCGTCTTTCTGGCCTTCTTCCACAAAACCCGCTTCGGTCTGGCCATGCGCGGCACGGCCGAAGACCACATGCTGGCCGAAAGCGAAGGCGTCAGCGTAAGCCGGGTCTTTATCGTGAGCTGGTTCGTGGCCATCCTCATCGCGGCCGTGGGCGGCATTCTGATGAGCTCTCTGTTCGGCATCAGTTTCGAACCCCTGCACGGACTGGGCATGAAAGGCCTGGCCGTGGTCATCTTCGGCGGCTTGGAGTCCATTGTCGGGGCCATGATCGGCGGCCTGGTCATTGGGGTGGTCGAGTCCCTGTCCAGCGGCTACTTCGATCCATACGTCGGTGGCGGGTCGGCCGAGGTCGCCCCGTACATCGTCCTCCTGGTGGCCCTGCTGTTCAGGCCTTACGGACTGTTCGGCTACCAGCGCATCGAGAGGGTTTAGCCATGCTGCGTAAGCCTTGCGGCACCTTTGACGAAAACTACGTCCAGGACAGCGCCCTGGTTCGGACCCGCTTCCGCTGGACCCTGCTCGCCCTTCTCCTGGCCGGCCTCTTCATCGCCTTCCCCTGGCTGGCCAGCAACTATCTCCTGGACGTCATGACCAACATCGCCATCACGGTCATCGCGGTCCTCGGGCTCCAGATCGTCATCGGCTTCACCGGCCAGATCAGCCTGGGGCACGCCGCCTTCATGGCCGCGGGCGCCTACGCGAGCGGCATGATCTCCTATCACCTGGGCTGGTCCTTTTGGATTTCCATGCCCCTGGCCGCCCTTTCCAGCGGCCTGCTCGGGCTGATCGTGGCCATTCCCGCGTTGCGCATCCGCGGCTTTTACATCGCCGTCACCACCTTGGTCGCCCATTTCATCATCATGTGGGGCATCCTGCACGGCGGTAACGTGACCATGGGCCTGGTCGGACTCTCGGCCGACGATGTCCGCATCGGGAGCTTCGCCCTGGACAACGAGCGGCGCTTCTATTATCTGGCCATGACCCTGGCCGTCCTGACCGTTTTCCTGACCACCAACCTGATGCGCACCCGAATCGGCCGGGCCATGCTGGCCGTGCGCGACAACGACCTGGCCGCCTCGTTCATGGGCATCAATGTCTTCCGGACCAAGATCACGGCCTTTTTCCTTTCCTCGCTATACGCCGGCGTGGCCGGGGCCCTGATGGCTCATTATCAGGGCATCATCACGGTCGAACAGTTCACCCTCATGGATTCCATCTGGATGCTGGGCATGATCATCATCGGTGGGCCGTCGATCATCGGGGCCGTCTTCGGCGTCTTTTTCATGAAAATTTTGCACCAGATCATTCTGCTGCTCGCCCCCTGGATCGGCGGCCTGTTCCCCCTGGTGGCCGGCACGGCCGTGGCCGGGTTCATGCAGCTCTTTTTCGGCGCGGTCATCATCTGGTTTCTGGTTTTTGAACCGCGGGGGCTGGCTCACCGGTGGCAGATCATCCTGTCCATCTTCCGACTGTGGCCCTTCCCGCACTAGTCAGGCGTGTGGAAAAGCGAGCCAGAATTCTTCCCCTTTCAAGGTCTTTTTGGGAGTCAATATGCTGGCGGTTAAAAATGTCGAAGTGATCTACTCCAAGGTCATCCTGGTCCTCAGGGGCATCACCCTCCAAGTCGATCCCGGCCGGATCGTCAGTCTGCTCGGGGCGAACGGAGCGGGAAAAAGCACCACCCTCAAGGCCGTCTCCGGCCTGCTGAGCGTCGAGCTCGGCAAGGTCAGCCACGGCTCGATATCCTTCGAAGGCCGGCAAATCGAAAAAATGCGCGCCCGCGAGGTGGCCGCCCTGGGCCTGCGCCTGGTCATTGAGGGCCGGCGCCTGTATTCCCATTTGGACGTGGCGGAAAACCTGGAAATGGGCGCCTATCTCAACCGGGCCCGTCGGGATGTCCGGGAACGGCTTCAGACCGTCTATGAATACTTCCCCCGGCTGGTGGAGTTGAAAGGCCGCGTATCCGGTTACCTCTCGGGCGGCGAGCAGCAGATGCTGGTCATCGGGCGGAGCCTGATGGCCCGGCCCAAGATGATCATGCTCGACGAACCGTCACTGGGCCTGGCGCCCCTGATCGTCCGGGATATCTTCGACATTATCCGGCGCATTAACCAGGAGGAACAGGTGGGCATCCTGCTGGTCGAACAGAACGCCCGCGTGGCTCTGTCGGTCTCGGATTACGCCTACGTCATGGAAAACGGTCGTATCGTGCTCGACGGACCGGCGGCCAGGATTCAGGAAAACGAGGACGTCCAGGAGTTCTATCTCGGTCTCTCCGGCGTGGGCCGGAAAAAAAGCTATCGGGAAGTCAAGCATTACAAGCGCCGCAAGCGGTGGCTGGGCTGACGGGTTCGCCGCGCCCGAAACCGAGTATCGGCGTTGATGAAGATATAGTCTTGGGGTTGGACCCCTGAAAGAAACATCATCCGCACAGGGAGGTCGAAATGAAAGTCAAAGCGTCAGGTCTGATCATCTCCATCCTGGCCGTCGCGGCCGCGCTCGTATTGTTAATCGGCGACGACGGATTCTGCGCGTCCAGGACGATCCGCATCGGTCATATCGTCCACATGACCGGGGCGTACGCGGCGGGCCAGGTCGGCATCAACGAAGGCTTCCTCGACGGCGTGGAAGCGGCCAACCTGCACATGAAGCTGCCCGCGGGCGTCCGTTTCGAAGGAGCCTGGATGGACGGGGGCACCGACACCAGCAAGTCGATGACCGCCTTTAAGAAACTGACGGGCGGGGACAATCCGGTCGTGCTCATCATCGGAGAATCTACGCCGGTCGCCCTGGCCTTGAAAAAATGGTTCATCAAGAAGCAGATTCCTTCCCTCGAGGGCGGCAGCGGACAGGAACTGTTCAATCTGCCCTCCTGGACCTTTTCCGTGCCCTCGCCCTACGTCAACGAACTGGGCGCCTGGATCGATTTCTACACCAAGGAAGTCTGGCCGAAGAAGGGGCTGAAACGGGCGCCCCGTTTCGCATGGCTGACCTGGGATATCGCACCCGGACGGGCGCAGATCACGGACGAGGCCAAAGCCTATTTGACCTCGAAGGGCGTCGAGATCGTCGGCGAGGAGTTCATTCCCGTGGTGCCCACCGACGTCAGCGCGCAGATTCTTCGTCTTAAGGAAAAAAAGGTCGATTTCACCTACGGCCTGATGTACTATAACGCCTTGGCCGTAGTGATGAAGGAGTTCGACCGTCAAGGCTTGATCGACCAGGTTGACGTGGGCATGACCTATGCCTTCCAGCCCCAGATTTTCATGAAAACCGTGGGCAATCTGTCGCGCAACGTCTATGTGACCGCCCTCTCTCCGCCCCTGGAGTCTTGGGGTCGGGTCTGCCCCCCGGTCCTGGAAATGTGGAAAAAGAATAGGCGGGAAGGCCTGCCTTCGCCCGACCTGTATCTATTCGGATTCAACAAGGCCCTGGTGGCCTGCGAGGCCATCCGCCTGGCCCTGGAGAAGACCGGTCCGGACAAGTTGAACGGCCAAGCAGTCTTCGCGGCGCTCAAGGGCATGAAGAGCTACGACATGTGGGGCGCGGGCAACGCGGTCAGTTTTGGCGAGAAAAAGCGGTATGGTCAGGATTCGGTTTCCTTGATCCGTCTGGACGACGCCAAGTTGAAGGTACTGGGCGAGTACCCGACGCCCAACCTGACCAAGTACAACTGGGAGAAATAGTCGGGCCGGGAGGGGTCCTGGAGCGGGGCGGCCGGTCCGACGCCGCCCGGGTTCCTCCCGTCTCGTAACACGGACGGTTGTCGGTCTGCGACAAGCGCAAGGGGGTATGATGGTCTGGGAAGCGGATATTAGGAGGCTGGCGGAGTTGAAGGAACGGGCCGGCCGGATGGGCGGCGAGGAGGGGGTGGCGCGCCACCACGCCAGAGGCAAACTGACCGTCCGTGAACGCATCGACCTGTTGGCCGACGATAGCTCTTTCGAAGAGATCGGATCGCTGACCGGCAGCGCGGTGTACGAAGGAGACCGGCTGGTCGATTTTACACCGGGCAACACGGTCATGGGACTGGTGGAACTGGACGGCCGGCGGGCGGTGGTCAGCGGCGGAGACTTTACCGTGCGCGGCGGCGCGGCCGACGCTCCGGGCGGCCTCGAGAAGGCAGACCACGCCGAACGCCTGGCCTTTGAATGGCGCCTGCCTTACATACGTCTCCTGGATGCCACGGGCGGCAGCGTGCGGACCTTCGAGCAGATCGGATACACCTATATTCCCTGGGGACCGGGCACGACATATTCGGCGCGGCTGATGCAAGTCGTGCCGGTCGTCTCCCTGGTCCTGGGGTCCGTGGCCGGTCTGCCCGCGGTCGAAACCTGCCTGGCCCATTTCAGCGTCATGGTCAAGGGGACCAGTCAGGTCTTCGTGGCCGGTCCGCCCGTGGTCAAGGCCGCCCTGGGGCATGAGATTTCCAAGGAAGACCTGGGCAACGAGCGGGTCCAGGTCCGCGAGAGCGGGGTGGTCAACAATATGGCCGACAGCGAAGCGGAGGCCATGCTCCTGGCCCGGGGCTTTCTGAGCTACCTGCCGCCCAGCGTCTGGGAACTGCCGCCCCGCGTGGACACCGAGGATGCCCCGGACCGCCGGGAGGAAAGCCTGATCCGGGCCGTTCCCCGGGAAAAGCGGCGGCCTTACGACCCCAGACAAATTCTGACATCGATCATGGACCAGGGTTCCGTCTTCGAACTGGCGCCTTGTTACGGCGGCTCCCGGATCACCGCCCTGGCCCGTCTGGACGGCTATCCGGTCGGGGTGATGATCAACGACCCCAACGTCCTGGGAGGGGCCATGGACGTGTCCGCGGCAGACAAGGCCACCCGGTTCGTGGACCTGTGCAACACCTTCCACCTGCCGGTCATCCATTTCGTGGACGAACCCGGTTTCATGGTCGGACTGGCTTCCGAGAAAAAAGGCATGCTCCGGCTGGGCGCCCGCGTTCACACCGCCATCGACCAGAGCCGGGTCCCCTGGCTGGCGGTCATCATCCGTCAGGTTTACGGCGTGGCCGGCGGCTGCCACCTGCGGGCCAGCGGCATGCACCGTCGTTATGCCTGGCCTTCGGGCAACTGGGGATCGATGCATATCGAAGGCGGGGCCATGGCCGCCTACCGCCGCGAAATCCAGTCCGCTCCGGACCCGGAGGCCAAAAGGCTGGAAATCGAAGACCGCCTGCGCAACATCGCCTCGCCGTTTCGGACGGCTCACGCCTTCGACATCGAGGAGATCATCGATCCCCGCGACACGCGGCCGCTGGCCTGCCGTTTCGTCCGGGCCGCCCGCGACATTCTGAAAACGCAACTCGGTCCCCCGGTCGGCCCGTCCTACCGGCCCTGAGCCGAAGCCCGGAGACCAGGGGGAGCGGGCTTCCCCTGGCCGCCCTTGGGCATTCCTTCAAGCGTTGGCTGCATGGGACCCGCCCTTTCGGGACCTCTGGGCGAGAGGGCTGCTGAATCCATAAAGATGCCCGGCGGCTGCCACCTGCGCGGGCCAGCGGCATGCACCCTACTCGTATTCGGCTTGATATTCCGGCCGTTGTGGGAGATAATCAAGGCGAAATTCGAACAACGGGGGTCGATCGATGTCACCTGAGGGAACCGCTTCCGTCCTGAGCCTGATCATTCCCGGGGTGGGCCAGTTCTACAACGGCCACTTCTGGCGGGGTCTTTTCTGGCTGATCGTAACCCCCGGCCTGTGGATCGGTTCCGGCGGGCTCCTGGGCTGGGTCTGCCACGTCATCGCCGCAATCACCGCCTACACCAAAGCCAAGGAACAGGCCCGGAACCGGGGGTGACGGTCGCGGACCCGACCGCGGGCGCCCGGACCAGGCCCCGTGTGTTTGACCGGAGGAGGCAGGCGGACCTTGCGTCGTAACGACCTTCTTCTGCTCCTGGTCCTGGCCTTGTCGATATCGGCCGGTATTCTGATACCGGAATGGGGCCGGCCCTTCCAGCCGCTCCTGACCGGATGCATGATGGGCCTGCTGTTCTTGAGCTTCCTGAGCATCGAGACGGCCGATGTCGGCCGGACTCTTAAACGGTCGGTTCGATCCGTGGTGATGCTTTCCGTCCTGAAGCTGCTCGTCGTGCCCGTGACCGTCTATTTCATCTTCCTGGCCGTTCTGCCTTCGTACGCCTTGGCCGCCTTGCTGCTGAGCGGGATTTCCACCGGTGTGGTCGCGCCTTTCATCTCCAACCTGGTGGGCGGCGACAGCGTCCTGGTCCTGGCCCTGGTCGTGGTCACCTCGCTGCTGGCCCCCTTCACGCTTCCGGCCCTGGTCAAGGTCCTGGCCTCGCGGCACATGGAGGTTCCCCTTCTGCCCATGATCCGGCTTCTGGTCCTGGTCGTGTTCATCCCCATGCTGGCCGCCGAGGCCCTCCGGCGCTTCGCTCCGCGACCCGCCTCGGCCGTCCGACAAAGGACCTTCCCCCTCTCCCTGGCTTTTTTCACGGCCATCAACCTGGGTGTTTTTTCCCGGTACGCCGGATACTTTCGCCAGGAGCCCGGCCAGCTTCTGCTGGCCGTGGGGGCGGCCCTGCTGCTGGGCGGGTTGTTTCTGCTGGCCGGGCTGCTGCTCTACCGGCATCGGAGTCCGGAGGTCCAGGCCGCGGCCGCCGTTTCCCTGGCCAACATGAACAACGTCCTGGTCATCGTTTTCGCCTCCCGGTTCTTCGGTCCCCTCGAACCCACCCTGGCCGCCATGTACATGTTTCCCTTCTTCGGCCTCATCGTTCCGCTCCGCCTCCACCGGCGACGGCGGGCCCTGGGGGAAGGATCGGCATGAGCGGCGGGTGGGGAAACGGCAGGGGTCTGCGGGAGACCATTCAGTTCTATCTCCTGGACTGCCAGACCCCTTTGGGCAAGTTCATCGACGTCTCGATCATCGTCCTGAACCTGATGGTCTGCCTGATCTTCGTGGCCGAGACCTACCCGCTTTCCCAGGAAACCCTGTACGTGCTGACCATCGCCGAAGTGGTCATCGTCCTGTTTTTCGTCCTGGAGTATGCGGCCCGGGTCTATGGCGCCCCGGACCGGCGGCGCCACATTCTCGGCCTCTACAGCATTATCGACCTGATCGCCATTCTGCCCACGCTGTCCATGCTCCTGTCCGGGACCGGCCTGATTATGAACTTCGCTTTCATCAACACGCTCCGGATGCTCAAGGTCTTCCGGATTTTCCGCTTCCTCCGCTTCACGGCCCGGCCGGACTTCTTTTTCGGCCAGATGCCCACGTCGGCCCTCAAGCTGGTCAGACTGATTCTGACCATCCTGATCATCTTTTTCATCTCCTCGGGCCTGTTCTACCATGTGGAGAGCCCGGTCAACACCCAGGTGAGCAACTTCGGGGATGCGTTCTATTTCAGCGTGGTCACCCTGACCACCGTGGGGTTCGGGGACATCATTCCGATCTCCAGCGGCGGCCGCTGGGTGACCGTGCTCATGATCCTGTCCGGGATCATTCTGATTCCCTGGCAGGCCAGCCAGGTGGTCCGCGAATGGGTGCGACTCTCCAGCAAGACCGACATCGTCTGCCCCAACTGCGGCCTGCGTTACCACGATCGGGACGCCTCCCACTGCAAGGCCTGCGGGCACGTTATCTACCAGGAATACGAAGGGACATGAGCATGATGACAGGAGGACGCGCCACGCCCGAGGCGACTCGTCGGCATGCGGACCGTCACCCCGACCTGCCCTTTACGGACCGGGGACCGGGCGGAACGACGGTCAGCCGGATCGGGTTCGGCGGGTACCGGGTCGGCCTGACCGAACCGGCCCACCGCCAGGCCCTGGAGAAGACGCTGCTATCCGGGGTCAACCTTGTGGACACCAGTTCCAACTACAAGCAGGGGGCCTCAGAAGTCATGATCGGCCGGGTATTGGGCGACCTGATCGGCCGGGCCGGCCTGAGGCGGGAGGCTGTACTCGTGGTAACCAAGGGCGGCTATCTCCAGGGTCACGACTACGCCCTGAGCCTGGAACGCCGTGATCGAGGCCGGCCCTACCCGGACCTGGTTCCGTTGGACCAGGGATATCAGCATTGCATTCATCCTGAATTTCTGGCCGACCAGATTCACCGGAGCCGCGAGGACCTGGGTCTGGAAGTGCTGGACGCCTACCTGCTCCACAACCCGGAACACTACCTTAGCTGGGCCCAGAAGCAGGGTCTGGCCCCGGAGGCCGCCCGGGACACCTATTACGCCCGTCTGGACGTAGCCATGCGTTTTCTGGAGAGCCAGGCCGACAGGGGGCTGATCGGCTGCTGGGGCCTGAGTTCCAACACCCTGGCTTTGCCGGCGGACGAGTATGAGTTCACTTCACTCGAACGCCTGTGGAACATGGCCGAAGCCATATCGCCCGGCCACCGCTTCCGTGTCGTGCAGACGCCCCTGAATCTTCTGGAACCCCGAACGGCCACGGAAAGGAACCAGTCCGGGGGACAAACGGTGCTCGATTTCGCCGAGCGGCATGGTTTGACGCTCCTGGCCGCCCGCCCTCTGAATGCGATCGTCGGCGACCGGCTCATCCGCCTGGCCGACGCCGATCCGGTCGAGCCGCCGGCCGTGGCGGAGATCGAGGCCCTGCTCGATCGGGTCGTCCGTGTGGAAAAGCGGTTCGAGGAGGTGTTGATTCCGCCTCTGGGTCTGCCTCCGGCCACGGTCGAGCGCCTGTCCCAACGCGCGAGTTTGGGCCGGTCCCTGCTCGATTACTGGACCCATTTCAAGACCCTGGCCCAGTACCAGAGCATTCGCAACAACGTCATTCTCCCCCGCCTCAACGACTTCCTGGACTACCTGGTCACCATCGAGTCCAGCGGGGATGCGTTTTCGGACTGGATGCGGGACTACCTGGACGGTCTTCAACCTGCCTTGGAGGCGATTGAGACCCGGTATCGGGCGGAACGCTCGATTCGGTCCAGACTGATCGGCGAGCGGGTCGCGGCCCTCGATTCCGGCTGGGCGGCAGCGGGGGGACTGAGCCGCATGGCCCTGCGGGCCGTGCGGACTACGTCCGGCGTGACTTCGGTCCTGGTGGGCATGCGCCGTCCGGAGTACGTGGATGACATGCTGACCGAGTTTTCCCAGCCCGCCGGGGAGGATCGGCTGTCGCCAGCCTGGTCCCGGCTCGAGAAACTGATCCGGAACCTGCCTCGGTGAGCGTCGTCCCTCACAGGTAGCCCAGATCGCTCAGCCGTCCGCGCAAGACCGCTTCGTCCTCGGGTGAATACCCGCCTTCTCCGCCGGAAGACAGGTAACCGAGGATTTCCAGGGTTCGCAGGACCCGGGCCAGGCCATCGGCCGGCCCATCCACGTCGGGCCTCAGCACGGCCTCCGGCCGCTTCGGAGGCTCGAAATCCAGTCCGGGCCCCGCCGTTGCTTCCGGGAGGTCCAGATAGACTTCCACAAAGCGGCCGATCTCGCTCCGGGCCGCCTCCCTGGCCCGCCTCCCCGGAATCCGGGCCGCCACGACCACCGCCCGCCCGCCGTCGACCAGGTCGCGGGCCTGCCGGGCCAGCCGGCTCCAACCAGCCTCCGGGTCGGAAGGGTCGACCAGTGCTTCTCCCAGGACCGCTACCTCCAGGCCGGCGTCCTCGAGGGCGGTCTGGAGCAGCCCGGCCAGCCCGGCCTTTCCCGAACCGGCCCGTCCGGTCAGATAGATGCAGAATCCTTGTTTCATGTCATCACTTCCTTGAACCCGACTGCAGAATCCGGGTTGAAGCCATGTTATCCGGACCGGCCCGAGGCGTCAATCTCGTCTGTAATCAATTCACAATGGCCCGGGCTCCGGTCGGAGCCCCGCGACCGGAGACCGCCTTCAACAACCAGCCCGGACTCCTCACAGGGTTCCGTAGCGAGGTCTAGAAATCATTAGCGAAACGCGAAGTTGGAGGAGATTTTGGCCGCGGGCATATCAGGGCGATATGTTGAGGACCAAAATCTCCGAAACGAGCGTTGCCGCAAGGATTTCCCGGCCTCGGCAGGACGCTGGCGAGAAGTCCGGGCTAGCGTCCTGTGGTTCGACTTGACCGACGGGAAGGTTGGTAGTATGCATGGCATTATGAGAATCGATCTCGCCCCCAACGAACGGATCGCTCTGGTCAAGGGCATGTTCGCCCGGATCGCGAAGCGTTACGACACTCTCAATCACGTCTTCAGCCTGGGCCGTGACGTGTTCTGGCGCCGGGCTGCGGCACGCCGGGTCCGGACCTTTCGAACCGGACGGCTGCTGGACCTGGCCGCCGGCACCGGGGACCTGACCCTGACCCTGTCCCGGATGCATCCCGAGGCCCGGGTGATCGGACTGGATTTCACATGGGCGATGCTGAACCAAGCCCGGATCAAGTCGGCGCTCCGAGCCGGGACCCAAGGCGTCCGTCTGGTGGGAGGCGATGCCCTGGCTCTGCCGTTTCCGGACCGCTCCCTTGACGCCGTGACCATGGGATTCGGCATCCGGAACATCCCGGACCAGCCGGCCGCCTTCCGGGAGATGCTTCGGGTACTGGTCCCGAACGGCCGGGCGGTGATCCTGGAACTGACCCCTCCCCTGCCCTCTCTCATAGGCCGGCTCTATGACACGTACCTGGGCCGGCTGATCCCGGGACTGGGCGGTCTGATTTCCGGGCA
>JAHJTB010000237.1 GCA_018830135.1 Pseudomonadota bacterium
AAAAAAAATATATCCCCCGGCCCGGACCATGTATCAGGCAGCCTGGTGAATTCGATGAAACGTCATGCGAACGGCCACCTCGCGTCTCAAGCCCTGATGCCGAATTTCCACCGCCTTAACAGACCGACTCATCAACCCTCCAGTTCAGACCTTGTCCCGATCGAGAATCATCCGGACCGGTTCGAAAAAACTATCCCCGTTGAACTGCTCGGGCGGTATGAATTCCTTGACCGCAATGGCCAGGAAGTAGTTGCCGACGAACAGGGAGGCCAAAAAGCGGCTATCCACCTGGCTGCGGAGCAGCCCCTTCCCGATGGCCGAATCGATGACCCGGGAAATGGACTGGATGCTCCTTTCCATGAGTTCCCGGTACACGGCCTTGAACTCGGGATCGTCCCAATAGCTGAGCATATGGATGATGAACATGCTTTTGTCCGGGTTATTGGCGACGAAATCGATATAGACGTTGAACACTCCCTTCAGATACTTGAACTCGTCGTCCCGGTATTCCCGGTACAGACGCCGGTATTGACCGAAGAGTTCATCGGCGATGGATTGAAAGCAGGCCAGAAACAGGGCTTTCTTGTTTTCGAAGTGTTTGTACATGGTGGGCTCGGAGATCCCTGCTTCCCGGGCGATTTCCAAGGTTTTGGCCCCATTGTAGCCCTTGGCGTTGAACAGCCGGATGGCGGCGTCCAGGATATCCTGGTGCCGTTTTTCGTATTCGAGATACCGTTCCTTGGTTTTTTCCACGATGTTTTGGTCCATACCCGATGCCATGCTCCCAGCGCTTTTCCTGCCGGTCGAACTAATATTCACCAGCAATTTGTTAGTGACTACTATCTTTCTTTTATTCCGTCAAGACCTTTTTCCGCCCCTCGGACGATATATTTATAACAAATTGATTTCAATAATATAATCAATAGCCACCGGCAGAGCCGGTGGTATGGGGAAGGCCCCTAAAAGGGGCCGAATGACTCGGGCTATGTCACCTCGCGCCAGGCAAGGCTTCACGAGTAGTGAAAAGGATACGCATGGATTATTAAAGACCCTCACCCCTGGTCAGGCCAGGGGCAGGCTCCTTGCCCTCTCCCAAAGGGCGAGGGACCCCCATCCCCTCAGTATAAATAGTAAAAGTCGCCATACAAACTCCCTCTCCCCGCCAGAGGCAGACAAGCCTGAGGGAGCAGCCTGCGCGCCATAGCCGCTTCGGCGGCGGCGCGAGGGTCGGGCGTGTCCGCCGAAGCCTTGGCGGAGGTGGAGTGAGGGGGATAGGAGGCACAAAGCCCGGAGCTTACTTCCAGCCGACAGGCGGGTTGTCCAAGTGAGACCTGCCAGGAAAATTCCATCACTCATACCGCGGAAACGGCAGAGCCTTATCAATTCTCACCGGCAAAGCCGGTGTTTTATTAAAGAAATTAGAGGCGGCCGAGCCGCCCTGGCCCATCCGGCCCGGGTCCGGTCCAGGATGACTAGCCGATATGGATTGGCTTTCACGATTTACAGGTTCAGACCGCCATTTCCCGTATGAACCCCATATTTTTTACAGCCCCCTTATCTGTCGAAGATTCCCCGCGGCAAGGCCGCGGGGAGCTTCAATAAATCGGGTCAGGGCATGATCCCGTGTTTGGTCATGGGCCCCAGGGCCTCGGTTCGACGCCGGCGGGCGATCTCGAGATGACGGATGATGACCGGCCGGGTCTCGCGGGGATCGATGATATCGTCGACCCGTAAGGAGCCGGCGGCCAGGTACGGACCTTCCCGTTCTTCGAGTTGGTTCATCAGGGCCTGGCGTTGGGCCCGGGGGTCGTCCGAACTATCCATTTCACTGCGTCTGGCCACGGCGGCGCTGCCCGCGCTGGGCAACGAAGCAAAATTGGCCGAAGGCCAGGCGGCGACAAAGACCTGGCCCGAACCGATCAGTCCCATGGAGGTGCCGCCGTAGCCGAAGGCCTTGCGCAGGACGATGGACATGATGGGCACCCGGCAGGCTGCAATCGCGTTGGCAATGGTCAGTCCGACCCGAAGCGTGCCGGCCCGCTCGGCGGCCCGGCCGGGCAAAACCCCGGGAACGTCGGCCAGGAAGACGATGGGGACGTGAAAGGCGTTGCACAGATCGATGAAATGCCTGGCTTTGTGGGCCGCGTGGGCGTCGACCGCGCCGGCCATTTTCATGGGCTGATTGGCGATAAAGCCCACGCTGTGGCCGCCCATTCGCGCCAGGGCCGTAATGATGTTCGTGGCGTGATCGGGCAGAAGCTCAAAAAACTCGCGATCGTCGGCTATACAGCGCAGGACCCGTTTCATATCGTAGGGGGCATGGAGGTGCCCGGGTATGATGTGCAGGAGTTCCTCGTCCATGCGGTCGACCGGATCGCTGGTCGGTACGAAAGGCGGGGCCTCCCAGGCATTGGTCGGCAGGTGGGACAGATACCGCCGGACCAGGCCGAAGCACTCGTCCTCGGTGGCGACCTCGTTGTCCGCCACGCCCGATTCCCGGCAGTGGACCTTGGAACCGGCCAGGTCCTCCTTGCTTATTTCCTCGCCGGTGGCCGTCTGGACCACCCGAGGTCCGGCAATGCCGAACATGCTGATCCCTTGAACCATGACGATGAATTCGGCCAGCACGCCCAGCAGGGAGGAGTCCCCGGCGCAGGGCCCCAGGACGCAGCTTACGATCGGAACCAGGCCGGAAAGCGCGGCCAGCGCGCCGTGGTGAGGCGCCCAAGGCGGCCCTTCCACGATCTCGAGTTCGGCCCTCGCTCCGCCTCCGTCCAGGAGCATGATGATCGGAACCTTGTCCTGGGCCACCCGTTCCAGCATCCGCATCTTCTTGCTGAAATGGCTGTACCCCAATGAACCGCCCAAAACGGTGAAGTCTTCTCCGATAATGCAGACCGGACGGCCGTCGATCTTGGCGAAACCGGTCACCACGCCGTCGGCCGCCGCGTATTTCTCTTCCTCGGGGCTCCGCCCGAAATAGGTGGCCAACAGGCCGTATTCAAAAAAGGTCCCCGGGTCGGTCAGGCGGTCGATTCGTTCCCGCACCGTCAACTTGCCCAGGTCGTGCTGCCGCCGGGTCCGCTTGGCCCCGCCCATCTCGCGTGCCCGCGCCCGAGCCCGGTCCAGTCTTTCGATTTCCTTGTTCCAGTCAAACATGATGATCGATCTCTCCTCGGCGGTCGGACGCCGAATACCGGATGCACCCGCCAACATCCGGTCCGAAACAGGGTTAGAACTTGGTCGGCCAGTTGGCCAGTCGGTGTTCGCTTATTCCCTTGTTCATGCCGCCCTGAAAAATCTCCAGGGCCTCGATGATGACGTCCCGGGTCCGGCGCGGGTCGATGACGTCGTGAATCAGGTGACGGCCCGCGGCGGCGTAAGGCGACGCGTCCTCGAGCATCTTTTGGGTCATGGACTTCATTTCTTCCGCATCCATGTCCTTGCCGCCGAAAACGACCCGGGCCGCGATTTCCGGGTCCATGAAGCTCATCTCCGCCGTGGGCCAGGCCACCAGCAGGTCCGCGCCAGCGCCCGAGCCGCACATGTTCCAATAGGCCTGTCCATAGGTCTTGCGCACGATGATCGATATCTTGGGCACCGTCACCTGGGCCAGCGCGTTCATGTAGTTCATGACCCGGGCCCCGACCCGCTTGAGTTCCGCCTCCCGGCCCACCAGAAAACCGGGGATGTCATGCAGGAAAACCAGGGGAATGTTGAAGGTGTCGCACAGGACCATGAAGCTGATGACCTTGTCGATGCCGTCGGTGTCCATGGCCCCGCCGCCGTAAAGCGGCTGATTGGCGACCAGGCCCGCCACCCGGCCGTCCACCCGGGAAAGGGCCGTGATCACGTTCCGACCGAACAAGGGCTTGATGGGAAACAGGCTGTCCGGGTCCGCGATGCATTTGAGCAGCCGGGTCATGTCATAGGCCCGGTTTCGCTGCTCGGGCAGAAAGTCGAGAATCCGCTCCATCCGGTCCCCCGAGCCCTCGGGCACGTCGGCCAAAGGCGGCAGTTCGCTCCGGTGGGACGGCATGTACCCGAGGTAGCGCCGGATGATCCGGAAACAGTCGTCCTCGTCTTCGGCCACGGCGTCGGCCATGCCCGTGGTCTGGGCGTGGACCTTCCAGCCGCCCAGTTCCTCGTCCGTGATCTCCTGGCTGAGGGCCAGTTCCAGGACCCGGGGACCGGATACGGCCATGGCCGCGCCCTTGACCTGGACCACGAAGTCCGACAGGCAGGCCATCCACGTCGGCATGCCGTAGCACTCTCCCATGATCGCCGTGACCATGGGCGTCTGCCGGACCCGGCTCATGCCCATCAGGAACGTATCCGTGCCCCCGCCGCCAAAGGAAGCCAGCCCGGCCGAGCCCATGATGTCGGGCATCCGCGCCCCGCCGGCCTCACCCAGATAGACGACCGGATACCCCCGGCGGGAGCCGGAATACTTGAGGTCGATCTCCTTGCGGCCCGCGACCCGGCTGGATGTGGCCGACAGCACCGTGAAGTCGTTGGCCACGACCACCACGGTCCGGCCGTCGATCCGGCCGTAACCGGCGATCTTGCTGTCCGCCGGGGTCTTGTCCTCCATGCCGGGCACGTCCGAATGGTTCAGCATGCCCTGTTCCACGAACGACCCGTCGTCCAGCAACCGCCCCAATCGTTCCCGGGCGGTCAGCCGACCCCGGTCGTGCTGGCGGGCCGTCTTGTCCGGACCGCCCATCTCCAGGGCGCGATCCTTGCGCCGTTGCAGTTCCTCAAGCTCTTTTTCAAAGGCCACGGGCAACTCCTTCTCGATGGCCACCGGTCCGCCGCCGAAGCGTTCGGCCGGCGTTCGATCATGATAATGATCCGTGGAACGGGGGCGGTCCTGAGCACCCCCCGTCCGGTTGTTTGGGTTCAACGATTATCCGCTGCTTGCTTCAAATTATCAACCGCCTTTTGGGCAGTCGACCCGTCATTCTTCCTTCAACAATCGTCTGAGGACCTTGCCCGCGCCGGTGGTGGGCATCGAGTCACGAAAAACCACGGCTCGCGGATACTTGTACGCCGCCATGTTCTCTTTGGACCAGGCAATGATGTCTTCCGGCGTCACCTGGTCCTTGTACTCCGGTTTGAGCACGATAAACGCCTTGACGCTCTCGCCCCGGGTCGGGTCCGGGACCCCGATCACGGCCGCCTGAAGCACGGCCGGATGCTTGAGCAGCATGACTTCCACGTCTTCCGGGAAGACGCTGTACCCCGAGCATTTGATCATTTCCTTGAAACGTCCCAGGAAATAGAGGTATCCCTCTTCGTCAAACCGCCCGACGTCGCCGGTGTACACCCAGCCGTTACGAAGCGTGGCCGCCGTCCCCTCCGGGTTGTTCAAATACCCTTTGAACACGCCCGCGTTCCGGATAATGATCTCGCCCTGCTCGCCGACCGGCTTTTCCTCGCCCGTGGCCGGATCGACAATGCGCATGTCGGTCTCGAAGACCGGTATTCCGTTGGGGCCGTACCGGATTTTGTCCATGGGCATGAACACGTCGCAGGTATGGGTCTCGCTCAACCCGTATCCGGCTTCCGCAACCGGGGCCCCACCCGAAAAATCCCTCCACGACCCCGCGATCTCTTCGGTCAGGGCGATGCCGAAGCTGGTGATGGTGCTTCTTTTAATGGAACTCAGATCGTATTTCCCGGCATCCGGATGCCCCATCATGGCCAGGAGCATGGGTGTGACGCCGTAGAAATGAGAACATTTATATCGGTCCACAACCGCCATGACCACGTCCGGTTCAAACCGGGTCAGCAGGACCACCGTACCGCCGGAATAGGCCGGCATGACCACGCCGAGCACGTTGCCGGCAATATGGCAGATGGGCATCACCGCAAGAAATACTTCATCCTGCACGACTTGATAGAAAGAGGAGGCCGCCGCGCCTTTGAACAGCGCATTCCCGTACGTCAGCATGGCCCCTTTCGGCCGGCCGGTCGTTCCGGACGTGTATACGATCATGGCCACGTCCTCCCGGATGTCGATTTCCGGTGCCGGGTATTCGATCGGTCCGTTTTCCAAAATATCCATCAAGTCCCGGGTCCGATCGAAAGCACGTTTCTCATGCTGCAACTCCTCGGGAACCCGGCATGGCGATTCCTCACCGGCCATGTCGCGATAATTCGTAATCACCACTTCCTTGATGCCGGTCTGATCGCGCACCTTTTCCAGCGTGGGGTACAGGTCGTCCGTGGTCACGATGACAGCGGCCCCGACATCGTTGGCCTCGTATTCCAGCTCCATCTCCTTGAACATGGGATTGGCCGGCACAACGATGGCCCCCAGTTTCTGGGCGCCGAAATGGGCCACGACGTATTGGGGGCAGTTCTGCATGAACAGCATGACCTTGTCCCCCTTGCCCAGTCCCACGGAGGACAGAAACGCGGCAAAGCGGTCGGTGTACCGGTCCAGTTCGGCCCAGGTGATCTCCCGGCCGTAAAAGATGTAGGCCGCCTTGTCAGGCGTCTCCCGGGCGTTATGTCTCAGGTATTCAAAAAGCGGTTTCTGCCCGATGCGATACGTTAATTCGGCCGGAACACCGCTCGGCCAGTTCTTCATCCATATCCGCTCCATATTGCCTAACCTCCAGGATGATATGGTTTAAATGCGAATTTTGCAGTTGCCTTCTACCGCGGCGCCGAAATGCGTGCCGCAACGCTCGGGTCCCGGTTTTCGGCCTCGGTGGGGCATGGTCACCAGGTCGCCCGGAAAGCGTCCGCTCAAACTTGCATCCATGAAAAAACCCTCGCTGTTTTGTTTGAAAAACAGCGAGGATTTTTTTCACGGGCTATCCGCGTAATGACCGCAAAACGTGGTTCTGAAGCCCGCCCTCAACGGAGGCTTAGTCGAAAATCCCGTCAGGAACAGGCAGGGTTGCAGCAAATACCGGTTCCCCGCCCTTGACCTGAAGGATGGTTATCGGGGCCAGTAGCTGGCGCTTGATGCCGAATATCTTTTTGCCGCCGAAGCGGTGCACGCCCTGTGGAGAATCCCAACTCATATCCTCCAGATGCTTGGCAAGCACGTCCGGGTCAAAGCTTTGAGTTTCCTCAATGGCCTTGGTCAGACAAGGGATGACCGCATGGTGAGTATAGTAATTCGGATCCCATTCTTCCTTTTTATATTTGGTGAGAAATCTTTCATAGAGGGCTTTTTGAGCAGGCGTACGGGGTTCGGGCGGGCCGCTGGTTCCCAGATACGCCCCTTCCGCATGCTTCCCGGCGATCTTCAACACCTGTTTCGGATCAGGCCCCCAGATCAATAAAATCGCGCCCTTGAATCCCAACTCCCTGGCCTGTTTGCATATCAGGGCCGAGCTGGTCGGATCGGTATAGCTGGTATCGATCAGATCGGGTTTTTTGGCCAGAACCCTGGTGAGCAAGGGAGCGAAGTCTTTTGAGCCACGCTCGAAGAACTCTTCGGAAACGATTTCTATCTTATTGATATCGGTGGCAATTTTTGCAGACCACAACCCGCTTTTACCCGTAGCGTCGTCGGGATTGATCGTGGCCATTGTCTTGATCCCGTCATTCTTCTTGATCCAGGGCAGAATGGAAGCATAAGCCGCGAGCAGGGAGGGATTGTACCGGAATACGAGCGGGTTGTCAGGATTCGTAACCGCCTTTCCTCCGGCCGCATCGTTCAGTGAAAGCATGTTGTTCTCTTTCAACAGCGGTATGCAGGCCAGCGTAGGGCTGCCGCCCATGATCTGGACAAAGTCGACCTTATCGGAATAGATCGCCTTGTTGAGGGCCTTGACCGCATCGGCCGGGACGTATTTGTGGTCATACGTAATGGTCTTCCATTTGTAGGTGACTCCCTTGACTTGGAAGCCCCCCTTCTCATTGATTCTGTCAGCACCCATCATGATGGTTCTTGAATTGGGAATGCCCCAGGGGGCAGCCGGCCCGCTGAGCGCCGTCAGAATCCCGTACGTTTTGTATTCATCTTTCGCAAAGGCGGAGCCCTGTCCTCCACAAAATCCGGTCGCTAACAGAAATGCGGCGATGATAAAAACGGTGATCAAATTCTTCATAATTCACCTCCAGGATTTAATAGACTTTATGATTCTGAACGGCAGAACCTGCCAATAAAACCATAAGCTGTTTATCAATATGATCCAACTTCCAATTTATTATAAATGATGTCTGCCTAAAAGTGGCCCGGTTATACGCCTTTTGAATCCTTTATTCATAAATTGCTTTTCCTTACTGCACCTCCTGAAATAAATGGATTTAACGACTCTGCATAGTGATGTTCATCATTATGCTCATAAGCTGGTGTTCAATCTGTCCGGACCTCGAAGCAATAGTCGAAGTCCTGCCCGATAAAATAAACCGGTTACATTCCCGGCCTGTTTCGAATCCGAAATTATCGGACGTTTTCTATATCTATCCGCCTAAATAAACTTTTTTGACATGTTCATCATTCAGGAGTTTTTGGGCATCGCCGTGGAGAGCGACAAGGCCCACCTCCAGAACGTAACCTTGCTGAGCTATTCCCAGACCTAATTTGGTATTCTGCTCCACCAGAAGGATGGCCACGCCCTGCTGGTTGATCTTTTTAATAATACTACCCAATTCTCGAACTATCAGAGGAGCGAGCCCAAGGGAAGGTTCATCCAGCAGGAGCAATCTGGGCTTGCTCATTAAAGCGCGGGCGATGGCAAGCATCTGCTGTTCTCCTCCGCTCAGCGTTCCGGCATCCTGATTCAACCGATCTCCTAAAATTGGAAATAGTTGAAAAATATCCTCAATGTCCTGGCGTATGCCGGCTTTATCCTTTCTAAGGTAGGCGCCCATTTCAAGATTCTCGTAGACCGTCATCAATGGAAAGAGCTTTCTACCTTCAAGTGAGTAAGCAATCCCTTTTTTTGCAATTTCAGGTGGTGATTTCCCATCTATTTTCTGGCCGCCAAAATGGATTTCCCCTGAAGTCGGCTTATTGAGTCCGAAGACGGCTCTCAGAATGGTGGTTTTACCCGCTCCGTTTGCGCCTATCAGGGAAACGATGGTGTCCTCTTGAACTTCGAGTGAAACGCCTTTAACGGCCTCCACCCTGCCGTAATGTATCCTGATATTTTCGATACCCAATAATCCCATCACTCATCTACTCCCAAGTAGGCTTCTATGACGTCCTTATTGTTCTGTATTTCCGAGGGTGTTCCCTGAGCGATCTTTCTCCCGAAGTTAAGCACCGCGATTCTGTCGCATAGCCCCATGACCACCCTCATGTCATGTTCGACGACCAGCACGCTGATTCCCTGCTCCCTGACCCGAAAAATCAGTTCCATCATGGTGGTTTTCTCTTCAGCATTCATACCGGAAACCGGCTCATCGAGCATCAGGAGCCTGGGTTTGGCGGCCAGGGCAATGGCGACTCCCAGCAAACGCTGGTACCCGTGAGCGAGGTTCTTGGCGGTTTCCCGTCGATAATCATGCATCCCCGCAAAATTGATGATATCCATCGCTTTTTCATCAACACGATCGCGTTTTTTTCGAGAGGAGGCCAAGGGGAACAGGTCTTCAAAAAAGCCGATATCCGCTTGCAGGTGACAGCCGAGCAGCACATTTTCCATGACCGTGAATTCCGGAAACAGGGTGTTGGCCTGAAATGTCCTGACAAGGCCTTTTTGAGCGATCCGATCGGGTTTGAGGTGGGTTATATCTTCCCCGTTGAACAAGACTTTCCCCTCAGTCGGCATCAACACCCCGCTTGTCAGGTTGAATACCGTGGTCTTGCCGGCCCCGTTAGGGCCTATCAGCCCCATGATCTCCCCCGTCTTTACCTCCAGGTCCAGCCCTTGAACGGCCACCAGCCCGCCGAATACCTTGGTCAGCCCGGCAAGTTCCAATATCTTCTTGTTCTTATCGGTTTTCAAGATTGTCTCCTGTTCCAGAGCATCCGTACGCGTTCGGGTACAGATATGATTCCCCCAGGCAGGTACAGCAGAATCCCGATCAAAATCACTCCGAGTATGATCGGCATGTACTCTTTGAACGGCCTGAGTAATTCATCGAGACCCAGCATGATGAAACAACCGATTATGGGGCCGAGAACAGTTCCCATTCCCCCCATTACCGCGTACATCAACATATAAAACGACGCGACAAAGGTAAAATCCCACGGACTGCAGTAGGTAAAATAATGGGCCCAAAATGAACCCGCGATGCCCGCGAAAAACGAACCGATCGCAAAGGCCGCGACTTTGTAGCCCATGATATTGACCCCGACACACTCCGCCAGAAGGTCCGCCTGAGGGATGGCCCGCAGAGTAAGTCCCATTCTGGACAGGTCAATGCGGTGCATGACGAAAACGGTTATCAGGAACAAAATCAGGGCGAGATAAAAGAAAGGGACCTTGCTGTTGAAAGCAATCGTTAAACCCGCCAGATGAATGGGCGCGGGCCTGGGGATCCCCAAAAGCCCCTGGGGTCCCCCGAACAAACTCGACCACATCATCCAGAGGTGCCGGAATACCTCGGTTAGGCCAAAGGTGACCATAACAAAGTAGGAGCCCTTGATTCTGAGGGTCGGATAACCGATGCCTACTGCCAGAAGGGCCGTTACCAGACCGGCCGCCGGCATGCACAACCAGAAGCTCCAGCCCAGACGCATGGCCAAAAGGCCTGAAGTATAAGCCCCCATTCCCATAAAACTCGCCTGGGCCAGGTTGAGGGGGCCGGCCAACAGGACGAGCCTTATTCCCAACGTGAGAATGCTCCAAATAAAAATGTTGATCAGGATATGCAAGAGGAACCGATCTTTTATACTAATCGGGAGCAGAAAACCCGCGATAACGAAAACAAGTATGATCCCATTTTTTATATTCAGCATTCTATTCTCCACGACCAAGAATCCCGGTAGGTTTGACCAATAACACCCCAATGAGAATCAGGAACACGACAATCATGGCGAGATGCGCCCCGACGTACGTGGTCACGAAACTTTCCGTCATCCCGATGATGAACCCGCCGATAACCGCTCCGGGCAGACTGCCCATCCCCCCCAGGATGACCACGACAAAGGCTTTCATCACCGGTTCGGCTCCCATGTAGGGGTTGACGTAAAATATCGGCCCCATCAAAGCCCCGCCTGCCGCGGCCAGCCCGCAACTGACAAACATGGTCACGGAGAAGATATGACCGATATTGACCCCCATAACCTGGGCTGCCTCATGGTCCTGGGCCACGGCTCTCAGAGCCTTGCCCATCCTGGTCCATTGGACCAGATAGTACAGGCCCAGAATAAAGACCACCGCGCAGATGATTGCGGCGATCCTTTCTTCCGAGAGGGATATTCCGCCTAGGCTTATCATCCCGCTGAATGGCGAGGCGACGGCTTTGTCCCTGGAACCGAAGGTGACCAGCGCGGAAGCCTGGAGTATAAAGACGATACCCAGGGCGGCTATGATCGTATTGGTGTGATTTTCATGTATCTTCCGGAAAATAAACCTTTCCACGAGCACACCCAGTATACCGACCAGGATGACGGTCAGGATGATCGCCAGGATATATTGCAGGGCTGGAGACCCCGCTATGGGGAGGGGGTGCTGGTCGAAAAACCACCAGACTCCAAATCCGCCCAGCATGTAAAACTCGCCATGGGCGAAGTTGATGATTTCCAGAATGCCGAAAACCAGGCACAATCCGGCGGCGATCAGGATAATACCAAGGGAAACCATCACGCCGTTTACGAATGTCTGCAGTAACATCTCCATATTAAGACGGCCTCTTCCGGATAATGATCCCGCCCCGGCTCTGCATCAGGCGGGATAAATTTCTGTTGATTGCCTGCCCCCTTCGTCTGCTGTCAGGCCGGAATGACATTCCGGGCCGGACCTCGTCGAGGCAGGTCACTGGCCCGACGCCGCATCCCATGCCTTTCCCGGCCTCAATGGTCATGGCGTCTCCTTCCTGGTCGCCCGGATATCTTCCCTGAATTTTTCGATACGTAATCCGCTTTCACCCGGGATGCCCGGGCCGCCGGCTTCACGAGGGCTATGGTCCCCCTGGCCGAAGAGAATTATCGAGCATCGTCCTTAACGTCGTATTCGTCGATGGCCAACTTGAGATACTCGCTGAGTCCCTGGAGCCGGACCCGTTTCCGGATGCTCCGCACAAACTCCCGCCCGTCCTGGCCGATGTGATTCAGGCCGCCCATGTCCAGGCGGACCCTCCGGCCGGCCTCCAAATGCCGCTGGCAAACAGCCCGAAAAGCGGGAAACGACTCCCGGTCCAGACGGCCCTCGATCCTCAACAGAACGGTTCTTTCGTCCGTGAAAGACTCTTCGACATGAATCATGGGTTCAAAAGGAGCAAATGGCGGGCCAAGACCGATTGAAAAATATAATGCAATGGTTTTAATTGGTTATAAAAGGCAACCCCAGTCGGCCTTCACGATGGTCAACGATATGTCGTCTAATCGACGAATTGCCGTTTGAACGGGCTTGACAAAATCCGGCGCCCCGCTTATCTTCAACCCGTTCAAGCAAAAACCAGACGCAATCAAACCCCGCGAGGATGCCATGGGCGAAACTCCGGCCACGCAGCACGAATCCGGCCCCGATGACCAACGTATTTTTTCCCTGGCCGCCCTGTTCGACGGCGACTTTTCCATTGACTGGCTCCAGGAGGTTTCACGGGAAAAGGCCTCCCGCATCCTCCTGGTCCTGGACCGGGGCCTGCGGGAAAACTGGCTGACCCAGACCGCTCCCGGTCTCTTCCGCTTCGCCGATCCTGAAAAGCAACAGCGCTTTCTCAAGACCCTGCCCCGGGCCGGCCGGGAAGACCTTCATCTGCGAACGGCCGGAATCCTGCTTCGGGAGCTGCCGGACGGTCCGGAAAAAGACCGCGTCGTGGCCCGGCTGCTTCTCCACGTGACCAACGACCTGGACGGCTGCCGGCGCCTGGCCGAAGAAGGAAACTACTTCAGAAAGATGTTCCGCCACCGGGAAGCCCTTCAGTTTTATGAAAAGGCCATCGAGGACCTCGATCGAATCAAGGGTGAAACAGCCGACCGGTTGTTGATCGAAGCCACCATCCAGTACTCGAAAATATCGGCGGCCACCCTGGATGCCGGTCGGGTCAACACGGCCATCCACACGGCCATCCAGCGGGCCGGCGCCCCGAATCATCAGCCCTACCAGGCCCTGCTCAAAATGCATCTGGCCAAACACGAATGGCTCCGTTCCAATTTCCGGACCGCCCTGAACCATTTCGATCAGGGCTGGGCCATGGCCAGTCGGATCGACGATCCGAGCATCCATCGGCCGGCCGTCATCTTCAGCATGTTTTTCCATTTCTGGCAGGGCCGATTTCGGGACGCGGTCGAGAGTTACGAAAAATACGCGCCCGAGATCGAAAACGTGCCCAAGGGCGGGTTCCCCCTGCTGGCCCGTCTGACCTTCGGGACCTGTTATGGTCATTGCGGACAGATATCCCAGGGTCTGGGCATGCTCGATTCCCTCCGCGAGCACTGTCTGAAGACCGGCAACATCGGCACGGCCGGCCACGCCTCCACGGGCATCGCCCTCATTTTTTCCGAAATCGGGCACTTTGCCGAAGCGGCCCGGCATTATGACATGGCCCTCGATGAAACCATCAAGGGACACAACAACTTCGGGCGCCTGGCCGCCCTGCTCGGCCTGGCCTACATGTCTCACAAGCTCGACGACAACAAAAAGGCGGTGGCCTTCCTGCGGGAGTTCCTGGAACTGAGCAGCCACGCCCAGATGTATTTCCGGTACCTGCCCACGATCATGGACCTGTGCTGGTCCATGGAACGGGGCCTGCTGCCCCGGGTCGAAGGCCTGTCCCTCCAGGACGAGATTGCCGAGACCCTCAAGAGCCAGAACATCTACATGCGGGGCATGGGCCATCGTTACCGGGCCCTGGTCAAAAAACGGGACGGCCACCCTTCGCGGGAAATCATCCGCGACCTCGATCAGGCCGTCAAATGGATCGAAATCTCGGGCCACCAGATCGACCTGGCCAGGACCCGGCTCGAACTGGCCCGGGAGTTTCTGCGCACCGGCCGGGAGGAACGGGCCCGGGCCCTGGCGGGTCCCTCGGCCAAACTTCTGTTCTCCATTAACGAAGCCCTGATCCCCGACGACCTGCGCTCCCTGGTCGCGGACCTGCGGGACCGGAAAAACCTGCTCGACGAGATTCTGAAACTCGGCCAGGAAATGGTCACCATCCGCGACAACCGGGAGGTGGCCGTGCGTATCATTTCCGCCGTCAACCGGGTCACCGGCGCCGAGCGCGGGGCCATGTTCCTGCGCGACGGCCAGAAGGAACGCTTGACGCTGCGGGCCGCGAAAAACCTGACCCCGGAAAGCCTGGCCGCCCCGGATTTTCAGGCCCCCATGAACATCATCGAACAGACCTTCCGCTCCGGCCGGGGACGCGTCCTGGAACTCGACCCCGTTCGGGCCGACGCCTCTCCCGCCCGGGAAGCCATCCGTTCCTGCGTCTGCGTGCCCATGACCCTCAGAAACCAGGTCATCGGCGTGCTCTATCACGACAACCGCCTGTTCCGGAGCGCCTTCCGGGAAGATGACCTGGAAATTTTGGGCTATTTCGCGGCCCAGGCCGCCATTGCCATGGACAACGCCCAGGCCTATGAAATCCTTCAGGAGATGTTCCGCAGGCAAAGGGAGGAAAAACAGTATTTTGAAGAACAGTACCTGGAAAGCCTGAACTTCGAGGACATCGTCGGCAAGAGCCCGGCCATCCGCCGGGTCTTCTCGCACCTGGACTCCGTGGCCGGCACGGACGCCACCGTGCTCATCCTCGGCGAGACCGGAGTGGGCAAGGAACTGGTCGCCCGGGCCATCCACCGCAACAGCCCCCGCCGGGAAGGCCCATTCATCCGGGTCAACTGCAGCGCTTTTTCCGAGCACCTGATTTCCAGCGAACTCTTCGGCCACGAAAAAGGGGCCTTTACCGGGGCGACCCGAAGGCGGATCGGCCGATTCGAGCTGGCCAACGAAGGCACGATCTTTCTCGACGAGATCGGTGACATCCCCCTGGAAGTCCAGGTCCGGCTGCTCCGCGTGCTCCAGAGCAAGGAGTTCGAACGGGTCGGCGGCCAGGAGACCATCCGCTCCGATTTCCGGCTCATGGCCGCCACCAACCGCGATCTCGAGAAGCAGGTGGAAGCCGGCCGGTTCCGCAAAGACCTCTTCTACCGTCTGAACGTCTTCCCAATCCACGTCCCGCCCTTGCGGGAGCGCCGGGAGGACGTGCCCCTGCTGGCCTACCACTTCCTGCAGATCTACGCTAAAAACCTGAACAAAAAGATCGACAAAATTCCGCCGTCCGAAATGCAAAAGCTCATGGAATACCCCTGGCCGGGCAACGTCCGGGAACTGGAAAACATCATCGAACGGGGCGTCATCCTGAGCAGCGGCCCCTACTACCAGGTCCCGGACACCGGTCCGACCCAGACTGTATCGCCCTCGCCGCGCCTGGACATGAGCATCGAGGAAAACGAGCGGGCCCACATCCTCCGGGTCCTGGAAATGACCGGCGGCAGGATTCGCGGCCACGGCGGCGCCGCCGAAATCCTGAACATCCACCCCAACACCCTGTATTCCAGGATGAAAAAACTGGGCATCTCCACCGTGAAAAGGCAACCTCCGGCCCTGGCCCCTCGGTTTTGATCTTCCAGGGTATCCCGCCGGCGGGGGGCGACAGGCCCATGACCCGGAACCCGGCCGGCAGCCCTTTTCAGGCCGGCGGGACCGGGAATGAAGCGGCTCAGGGCATGATGCCGTGTTTGTAACTGACGGGGCGCGAATCGCTCCGAAGCGTTTCCAGCACACGGGCCAGGCGCGCCCGGGTCTCGTTGGGATCAATCATCTCGTCGATCTGAAAGGATTCGGCCGGGGCAAAGATATCGTCATACCGCTCATGGCTGTTTTGAATGTCGTCCATACTGGCCGCGCTTTCATCCAGATCGCGATGGTGGGCGGCCCGGATCGCCCCTGCCATGGGCATGGTCCCGAAGTTCGCCGTGGGCCAGGCCAGAGTCAGGGCCTGGCCCATCTTCTGTCCGCACATGGCCGCGCCTCCCATGCCGAATGTCTTCCTGACCACGATACTGATCCGGGGCGTGGTGCACTGCCCGAGGACATAGGCGATCCGGAGGCCACGCCTCAGGATGGCTTCCCGCTCGGCCTTCCCGCCGGTCATGTACCCGGGGACGTCGGTAAAAAATACCAGGGGAAGATGAAAGGCATCACATAGCTGGATGAAATGCGTGGCCTTGTCCGCGGCGGCCGAGTCGATGGCCCCGGCCAGGACCAGGGGTTGATTGGCCAGGATGCCCACGGGCTGCCCTTCGATCCGGGCCAGGGTCGTTATCATGCTGGCCGCGTATGTCGGCTTGATTTCCAACAGGCTGTCCTGGTCCACGATAAGCTCCAGGACGTCGTACATGTCGTAGGGGCGAGCCGACTCCCTCGGAATCAGTTCGATTATGTCGCCGGCGGGCGGCTGACGGACCTGATCCGGGGACAGACAGGGGGGCCGTTCCCAACTGTTTTGGGGGAAATAGGAAAGGTATCGCCTGACCATGTCGAAAGCGGCCTGCTCGCTGGGCGCTTCATTATCCGCCACTCCGGTCAGGTAGCAATGGACCTTGCTTCCGCCCAGTTCCTCTTTGCCGATCTTTTCGCCGATGGCCGCTTCGACGACGGGCGGCCCCCCGGCGGCAAGCATGCTGATTCCTTCGACCATCACGACGAAGTCGAACAAGGGCGCCATCAGGGCCGGTCCCCCGGCGCAAGGCCCCACGACCACCCCGATCTGAGGCACCTGCCCGGACAACCGGGAGATCGTCAGGAAAAAATCACCCTGAACCCAGTAACCCCGAAGCGTTTCCTCGACCCGGGCGCCCACGCCGTCCAGCAGCCAGATAAAAGGGAATTTGCGTTCCAGGGCAATCTCGAGAATCCGATTTCGCTTGATCATGCCGATCATGCCCTCGGACCCCCCCAGCACGGTGAAATCCTCGGCCCCCAGAAAGACTTCCCGGCCATTGATCCGGCCGTACCCCACGATCAGGCCGTCAGCGGCCGTATATCGGCCCGCCATCTGGGAACGGGTGCTCTGCGTTGTGGCCAGCATGCCCAACTCGAGAAAAGACCCCGGGTCCAGCAGGCTGTCGATACGCTCCCGGACCGTCAGCTTGCCGGCCTGGCGCTGGCGTTCGACCCGCTCGGGCCCGCCCATGCCCAGGGCCTTTTGGCGCCGGGCTTCAAGGGCCGATATTTCAGACTCCCATTTTACGCTGCTCATCAGAACTATCCTCCATTCGCCGACAGTTTATGGAGGCCTCCGAAACCGGTCCTTCCGTCTCGGCCGCCTCCTTGGAACGCCTTTTCAGGCGCTGAATCATCGAGGTTTAAAATTTGGTGGGCCAGTTGGCCAGCTCATGCCGGCCGATCCCTCGGCTCCGGGAGCCCTGGCTGATCTTCAGAGCGTGAGCGATATAGTCCCGGGTCTCTCTGGGATCGATGACGTCCTGGATGTAATGCCTGCCCGCGGCCCCGTACGGAGAGGCGTTTTCTATCATCTCCCGAGTCTTGGCCTTCAACTGCTCTTCATCCAGGCCCTTGCCGCCATAAACCACCTGGGCCGCGATTTCCGGGTCCACGAAGCTCATCTCGGCCGAAGGCCAGGCCACGTGAAAGTCCGGGCCGGCCCCCGAACCGCACATGTTCCAGTAGGCCATGCCGTACGTCTTTCTGACGATGATCGAAATCTTGGGCACGCTGACCAGGGCCAGGGCATTGACGTAATTGATCACCTTGGCCGCGACGCGCTTTCGCTCGGCCGGCTTGCCCACCATGAATCCGGGGATGTCGTGAAAAAAGACCAGGGGCACGTTGAAGGAATCGCAAAGGCATAAAAAGCTGGTCACCTTGTCGATGCCGTCGGTATCCATGGCCCCGCCCTGTTCGAGGGGCTGGTTGGCGACGATGCCGATCACCCGGCCGGCCACCCGGGCCAGGGCGGTGATGACCGAACGGCCGAAACGGCCTTTGAGGGGAAAAAGGCTGTCTTCATCCACGATGCAGCGAAGCAGCCGGTGCATGTCATAGGCCCGGTTTCTCTTCTCCGGAAGCCGGTTCAAAATGTCGGCCATCTTCAGGCCGGACCCTTCGGGGACTTCGGCTTCCGGCGGCAGTTCGTCGCAATGGGCCGGCATGTAGCCCAGGTACATCCGGATCAGATCAAAGCATTCATCCTCGGTTTCGGCGACCGCATCGGTCATGCCGGTCATCTCGGCGTGGACTTTCCATCCGCCCAGTTCCTCCTCCGTCACCGACTCGCTCAAGGCAAGCGAGACGACCCTCGGCCCCGAAACCCCCCAGGCGCTCCCCTTGATCTGGACCACGAAATCGGCCAGACAGCCCATCCAGGTCGGCATGCCCCAGCTCTGGCCCATGATGGCCGTGACCATGGGCGCCCGGCGCACCCGGCTGTAGCGCTGCAGAAACGTGTCGAACCCTCCGCCGCCAAAGGAGGCCAGGCCGATCGAGCCCATGATGTCCGGCATCCGGGCCCCTCCGGCTTCGGCCAGATAGACCAGGGGGTAGCCCCAGTCCTCCGCGACCCGTTTGGCCTCCCCTTCCTTCTTGCCGGCGACGCGGCTGGACGTGGCCGACAGGACCGTAAAGTCGTTGGCCGAAACCACGACCTGACGCCGGTCGATCTCGCCGTACCCGCAAATCTTGCTGTCTGTCGGGCTCCTGTCCTCCATGCCGGGGACGTCGGAGCAGTTCAGAAGGCCTATTTCAAGAAACGAGCCGGGGTCGAGCAGTTTTCCAATCCGCTCCCGCGCGGTCAGCCGGCCCGCCTGGTGCTGTCTCTCAACCTTTTCCCGGCCGCCCATTTCCAGGGCCGCCTGTTTTCGCCGGGCCAGCTCCTCCAACTCTCTCTCGAAAGGCATTCGAAAACTCCTCCTTTGTTCGGGGCAAAACCATGGTTATCCAGGGTAGACGTCCTGTTGGACAGGTATGCAACCCCATAATTCCAGGCCCCGCGGACCACCCTTTTCAGGCTGGCCGGCGGGGCCCGGCCGGAAATAATTCCTCTTGCGGTCAGCTTCAGTATCCATTCTCAACTTCGAGTCATGGATAGAGAGATGACCTGGGTCTTGAAACCGGTTCGGATCAGTCCTTCTGGAGCCAGTACTTGGAGTCCCGCTCGTCGTCGGTCAACTCCGGAGCGGTCTTGAATCCGCTGACCGGAACCAGCTTGCCTTTTTCGAATTTGACCCAGCGAATCGACCGGTTGCCCTGGTGGTCCCAGGTGGTGTACGTGATGGGATCGGAGAGGCCCTTGACGTCGAAGTTGTTCAATGATTCAAGGGCCCACTTGATGTTGGGACCGGTCAGCTTGTCCGGGCCGAACTTTTCCACGGCCCGGCGCAGGGCCTCGGTGAAGATCATGGCCGCGTGCCATCCGACGACATAGTAAGGCGAGTATTTCTCCTTGTTGTTCCACTTTTTCTCCAGCTTGTGCATCAACTGGACCTCGGCGTTGTCCGTGTCGGTCCAGTCTATGCAATACTGGTAGGCCATCTGGTCCTCGAAACCGGGATGCAGGGTGGCCAGGTACTGGCTGATCAGGGTCCCGTGGTGCATGACCTGGGGCTTGTATTTCATGCGGTACATGTCCTTGATGAAGACCATGAGGGGCGCCCCGGTCATCACGGCCCCGATCACATAGTCCGCTTCCCATTTTTTGAGGGTCGATACCTGGGAAACGGCCTCCTTGCTGCTGCTTTCAAGATACACGGCCCCCACCCATTTGAAGCCCGCCCTTTCGGCGTAGACCCTCGAGGCGGTCGAGGTCATGTGCCCGGCCTCGTTGTCCATGTTCAGACCGGCAATCTTGGGCGCCCCGGCCTTGCCCTTTTTCTTCCAGTCATCCTTGATCCACTCGATGGCCAGGGCCATGCGGCCGACCACGGTCGGGGTATGGATGAAATGGAAGTTTTCCTTCCCGGCCTTTTCATCTTCCTTGGAGAGGACGGTGTACTTGGGGTGGCCGGAGGTGCACATCATGACGACCTTTTTTTCCTGGGCGATGTCAATGGCCGGGATAAAGATGGAAGCGAGTTCCGTGTAGATGAACTTGACGTCCAGTTCGTCGCAGTAGCGCTTGGTCGCGGAAAGAAGCAGATTCGAATCGATCTTTGAATCGAAATCCTCGACGACCAGCTTGTAACCGTCCACGCCGCCCTTTTCCTCGTTGATGTAACGGACATACCCCTGGATGCCGGCCGTGACGTCCCGGCACGTCTTGGCCGCCGGCCCGGTCAGATCGGTGATATGGCCGACCTTGAGGGTCCCTTTGAACTGCTCGGCCGCCACCGGCCCCGCGGATAAAACCAAGGTTGAAATCAAGACGGCCAATCCCAATAGTTTGCTGATCTTCCCCACCATTTTCCTCCTCCTGATTTGCATCGATCGTTAATTGGTTTGCAGGACAATCCCACCAGGACCCGGTTTTGCCTCCTTGTTATATATTCTAATAGGCCAGGGGCCAGATTCTGTACCAGGACTTGAATATCTCCCATCGATGGGCCAGTCCCCTGGGCTCGAAGATCAACATGAGGACGATGACCAGGCCGAAAAACACGTCCGTTCCCGCGGCCACGAAACCGGTCAGGCTGGGGTCCACGGCGGGCAGGACCCGGGACAAAACTTCCATCAGGCCCATGACGGTGATGACGCCAAAAAAACAGCCCACGATGGAACCCAGTCCCCCGATGATGATGTAGCCCAGGTACCAGATGCCGTTCATCAGCGGAAACAGCCCGGGGGTGATGCTGCCCGCCCAATGGGCCCACAAGGCCCCGCCCACGCCGGCGAAAAAGCAGCCGACGAAAAAGGCCTGGAACTTGACCAGCCAGACGTTGATGCCCATGACATTGGCCGCCAGGTCGTTGTCGCGCACCGCGACAAAGGCCCGCCCCATTCGCGTCCGGACGATGTTTTTCGCCGCAACGGTGGCGATCAGAAGAACGATCATGACCAGGTAGAAGTGGCGAACCTCGGTGTTGATGCTCAGCCCGAAAAAACTGGCCGCGGGGAACTGGTAACCGAGCGAACCGCCGGTCAGGCTCCGCCAGCGCAGGATGACATAATGGATGATGTAGTGGCCGGCCAGGGTGCCCATGACCAGATAGAAGCCCTTGACCCGCAGGCTGGGGGCCCCGGCGATCACTCCGACCAGTCCGGCGATAAAACCGGCGCTGACCAGGGCCAGCAGAAAGGGGAAATGAAGCTGGGCCATCAGAATGGCCCCGCTATAGGCGCCGGTGGCGAAAAAGGCGGCGTGGCCCACGGAGACCTGGCCGGCGTACCCGGTCAGTATCTGGATGCCGAAGGCGGCGATGATGACGCAGCCCATCTGGGTCATCAGTCCCAGGAGGTAATTGGGCAGCAACAGCGGAGAACAAAAGAGCAGAATGACGGCCGCGATCAGCACGCCCCACTGGGGGAAGGTCCGGACCACCGCCATGTCCTGTTCGTAGGTGGACTTGTACACGCCTGCCGGGTCCATGGACTTAAATCCTTTCTATCTTTTTTTCGCCGAAGAGGCCGAAGGGCTTGATAAGCAGAACCAGGAGCATGAGGATGTACGGCGTGATTTCCTTGAACCCCGTCAGGTACTCGTCCAGGTAGCCCCCGCTCAGCGTGCCGGTGACGCCCACCACGATCCCTCCGACAATGGCCCCCAGAAAGGACTCCAGTCCGCCGAAGACCACCACCGGCAGGACCTTCAGGCCCACCTCGCCCATGTTGTAATCGATCGTGGTCATCATTCCCATGATGATGCCGCCGACCGCGGAAGACACCCCGGCCAGTATCCAGGACATGCCGAATATCCTCCTCACGCGCACGCCCATGGACTCGGCCAGCTCCTCGTCATCCGCGGTGGCCCGCATGGAAAGACCGTTCTTGGTGTAACTGAAGTAGGCCCACAGCAGGACGAACAGAACGATCGAGACGATAAAGCCCACGATGTACTCGGATGCGATAATGGCCTCCCCGATTTCCAGGGACTCGACCTGGAAAAGCAGTTCCCGGAAATCATAGGTCTCGTGGCCCCAGACGAGCAGGGTCCCCCCCTTGATGATGAACATGAGGCCCACCGTGACCATCAGGACGGCAAAATGCGACTGGCCCGTCAGGGGGCGTATGACCAGAAACTGGATGACAAACCCGGTCACGGCCGCCAGAACCAGGGCCAGAATGAAGGCAAGCCACATGGGCCAGCCCAGCAGGTTGGCGAAGGTCACGCCGAAAAAGGCGCCGACCATCATCATCTCGCCATGGGCCAGGTTGAATATGCCGGATGACTTGTAGATGATGACGAAGCCGATCGCGCCCAGGCCGTAAACCGCGCCGATGCATATCCCGGAAAGAAACAGTTGTAAAAAATAGTCCAAGGTCCCACCTCACCTGGTTGATCGGGTCCGGTTCAGCCCAGCCACCGTTTCCGGCGTTTGTAGTGTTTGATCTCCCGATAGCTTTTCCGTTCTCCAAGCTGGCTCAGGCCCAGGTAAAACTCCTTGATATCCTCGTTTTCCACCAGCTTTTCCGAAGGCCCCTCGAGAACCACCCGGCCGTTTTCCATGATGTACCCGTAGTCCGTGATGGCCAGGGCCGCCTTGGCATTCTGCTCGACCAGAAGAATGGCCGTCTGCTTTTCAAAATTGATGTCCGAAACGATATCGAAAATTTCCAAGACCAGGAGCGGCGCCAGTCCCAAGGAGGGTTCGTCGAGCATCATGAGTTCGGGGCTGGACATCAGGGCCCGCCCGATGACCAGCATCTGCTGCTCGCCGCCGGACAGATAACCGCTGATCTCCCCCCGACGCTCCCGGAGCCGGGGGAAGTAGCCGTAGACCATGTCCAGCTTCTGTTTGATGGCCTGACCGTCGAAAAGATGCCCGCCCATGCGGAGGTTCTCTTCCGTGGTCAGATGTTCGAAAAGACGGTGTCCCTCGAGGACCTGAATGACCCCCAGCCGGGCTATGTCTTCCGCCTTGAGCCGGTCGATCTTCCGGCCCCCATACTCGACCGATCCCGCCGTGATTTTCCCCAACTCGGCCCAGAGCAGCCCGGAGATCGCCTTGAGCGTGGTCGTCTTGCCCGCCCCGTTGGCCCCCAGGAGAGCCACCATGGACCCTTCGGCAATTTCAAGGGTCACGCCTCTGAGGACCCAGATGACCTCACTGTAGACAACCTCGATATTGTTAACCACCAGCATGCGCTATCCTCGATGGACCGGACCGGAGTCGCTTTCCCGTTTCGATACGGCCGTTGTCAAAGTTTGGCGATCCTGAGTTGAGTGGCGGTAGACCCGGTCCGGCCGTCCCGATACCGGATTTCGGTCTGGACCTCGACCGAGTCCTGATCGGCCGCATAGATGGCTTCAAGGATCGTTCCATATTTTTCCTCCAACACCCCTCTTTTCAGCTTGCGGGTCCGGGTCATCTCCGCCTCGTCCGGATCGAACTCCTTGTGCAAATTGACGAACTTCCTGACCCGGGAGTGTTCGGGCGCCGTCTTGTTGACCTTCTCGATCTCCGACCGGATCAGTTCGCAAATCTCCGGCTTTTGGGACAGGTCCACCCGGGTGGTGTAGACGATGCGGTTTTTCTCGGCGAACTTGGCGCAGTTGCCCAGGTCGATGTCCACCAGGGCCGCCACGTGCTCCCGGTCCGCCCCCACGACCATCACGTCCCGGATATAGGCGCTGAACCGGAGGCTGGCCTCTATGTAGGTGGGCGAAAACTTCTCGCCGCCGGCCAGGGTCGAGAGTTCGGACAGCCGGTCGATGAAGAACAGATATCCGTCCTCATCCATATAGCCGGAATCTCCCGTGT
The DNA here is from genome assembly GCA_018830135.1 of Pseudomonadota bacterium. Classification (GTDB taxonomy): domain Bacteria; phylum Desulfobacterota; class Desulfarculia; order Adiutricales; family JAGVGV01; genus JAHJTB01. The sequence goes on from JAHJTB010000237.1 coordinate 23,960, forward strand.
AGAACCAGCCGTCCCTGATCTTTTCCGCCGAGGCCTCGGGCCTTTTGTAGTACCCCGAGAACATCTGGTCGTCCACGGCGACCATGATCTCGCCGTCATCCGATATCCGGAGCTGCCGGCCCGGAAAGACCCGGCCCGAACTGCCCACCCGCATGCCGCCCGGGCTTTCCATGACCGTCAGCCCGATTTCCGTCATTCCGTAATTGGTGTAAAGCGGCACGCCCAGCGCCCGCCAGTACCGGAAAAGTTCCGGACTCATCATGGCCCCGGCCACGGCGCAGGCCCGGGCCCGGGTCGTGCCGGTCTTGTCCCGGAGCGGCCGGAAGACCAGCCAGTCGCCCACCTGATAAAGGGCCTTGAGCCACCAGGCCATCTCCTTGTTCTGATTTTGCAGGTCCGATTTTCGGTAACCGATCGGCAGAAAAAGACGGTAGAAAAAACGCTTGATGAAGTCGGCGTCGGCCAGCCTGACCTGCAGGTTCCGGTACTGCTCCTCCCAGGCCCGGGCGCCGGAGGCCTGGAAATGTCCGGCGATCTCTCTCGAGTCCGCCATGATGGTGTCCGGCTTCTCCGGGAAATTGACCACCGCCGCGACCATCAGGGAAGTCCCGATGCCCAGCCATTGATCCATGCCCCAGGCCGGGCACAGGAAAGAGAAGTAGTCGTCCCCTTCAGACCACGGAAAATACAGAAACAGTTTTTCCGTCCATCCGCAAAAGGCCCGGTAGGAAAGCATGGCCGCCTTGGGCATGCCCGTGGTCCCGGAAGTGAAACAAAAACAGGCGATATCTTCCTTGTCGCCCCGGTCCACGTGCTCATCGAACACATCCGGATGCGCCCGGTCATATTCAATCCCCAGCGCCAGCACGTCCTGAAAGTCCATCAACAGGGAATCGTCGTACATCCACATGCCCTTGGGCTCCCAGTAGATGACCTTCCTGACCTTGGGAATTTGATCCTTGATCTCGAGAAGCTTGTCGCACTGCTCCTGGTCCTTGGCCACCACAAAGACCGCGTCGCTCGCTTCGACGAAATACTGGACCTCGGAGGGAACACAGTCGACAAAGATGCCATATTGAACCCCGCCCAGAGACTGGGCGGCCAGGGCCGCGTACCACCACTCCGGATCATTGTCCCCGAGTATGGCCACCTTGTCCCCGCGCTCGAAACCGAGGCTCAGCAGTCCCAGGGCGAACTGCCTGACATGGGTGTAGTAGTCCTCCCAGGTGTGGCTCCGCCAGACCCCGTAGCGCTTCTTGCGCAGAGCCGTCCTGCCGGCCCCATGCTTGCGATAGTTACGCCTCAGCATCTTGGGAAAGGTGTCCGCATCCGAAAAATCGAGAATCGCGGCCTTTGACCTGCCCATCACTTCCCCCCATGCCTTTCTCTTCTGCGTTTGGGCATGGAATCCTCCTTGCCGAGATAGGCCTTGATGACCTCGGGGTCCCGGCTGATTTCTTCGGGCGTTCCCATGGCGATCTGACAGCCCTGTTCCAGCACGATCACCCGGTCGGCAATGTCCATGACCAGGCCCATGTCATGTTCCACCAATACGATCGGGATTTTCTGGGTCTCGAATATGTCCAGGATGAACCGGGCCATGTCTTCCTTTTCCTCCAGATTCATGCCGGACATGGCCTCGTCCAAAAGCAGAAGCCTGGGCTCCAGGGCCAGGGCCCGGCCCAGCTCCACCCGCTTGCGAAGACCGTAAGGCAGAATGCCGACCTCGGTTTTCCGGATTTTTTCGATCTCCAGAAAGTCGATGATCCGCTCGACCACCTCCCGATGCCGGACCTCCTCCCGGCGGCTCCAGCCGAAATACACGGCCCCGGCCAGGATGCCCTGCTTCATCAGGGAATGCCGGGCGGCCATCAGGTTGTCCAGCGTGGTCAGGCCGGTGTACAGTTCGACGTTCTGGAACACCCGGGCGATCCCCAGCTTGGCGATCCTGTGGGAAGACAGCCGGGTGATTCGTTTTCCCTCGAAGTAGATATCGCCCCGCTGGGGACGATAAAACCCGTTGATGCAGTTGAGCAGGCTGCTCTTGCCCGAGCCGTTCGGACCGATAATCGCCAGAATCTCGCCTTCCCTGGCTTGAATACTGACGTCCCGCAGGGCCTGCAGTCCCCCGAAACTGAGACCGACCTTTTCGATCTTCAATTTTTCATTGTGGCTCATGGTCTATCCTGTCAGTCGCAAGTTCAGTATGGTCCACGCTCCGGGCTGAACCGCCCCTGCCGACCGGCATCGGTCAACCCGGCGGCGTTTTCGGCTTCCCGGCCTCAGCCCCGGGAACCGGCGGAAACACCCGTCATGATGCCAGGCAGGGACTAACCCGATTTCCCGCCCTGTTCCCATTCCAGATCGAGCTTGAGAAATTGCGGTATATCAACGAAAGTCACCCGGTCCCGGATTTCCCCGAAATAGTCAAGCCCTTCCTTGTTGATGTGCGTGATGTCCTTTAAATCGAGCGACACCCGCTTGCCGCTTTTCAGATGCGGGTCGCAGATTTCCCTCAAGGAGGGCAGCGACTCCCGGTCAACCCGGCCCTCGACCTTGATCATGACCCGGTCCGGGTCAAAGAATGTCTCATGGATGTAAATCATGGCGTGCCCCAAGGGGGAGCAATTGTCGTGCCATGGGGCCTGACACAATAATTCCCATTAATATCATTTTGTTAAACAATCAAGCCTTCGGGCGTCCCCGGGAATGATGGTTGAAATATCGATCATGCCTGAAATATAGCCCATGTCGTTGACATCCCGCTCCGGCCCTGTTACCATCAGGCCTATCATCAAAGACCCGACCGCATGAACCCCACGGCAGGAGAGACGCATGGAGCCGGCATCCCTCGTCCCCGTCCCGGAGGCCATGGTGAGCCAGGATCACCGCGCCCTGATCCTGGCCGCCCTGTTTGAAGACGATTTCTCGATCGACTGGCTCCTGGAACTCGAGTCGTTCCGGGCCACCCGGCTGCTCGAGGTCCTGGACGAGGCCGTCGGACAAGGCCTGGTGATCCGGAAAAATCCCGGCGTTTACCGCTTTTCGGACGAGCACGGACGCCGGGACCTTCTGGCCCGCTTGTCCGCCGAGGAACGGGAGACTTTGCACCGCCGCGTCGCCGCCCTGATCACGCGGGACGTTCCGGATGAAAACCGGGCCGCCAAACTGATTGCCTCCCAGTTGCTTCACGTGGCCAACGACCCGGACGGCTGCCGGCGCCTGCTCAGGGCCGGAGACCTCCACCGCAAAGACCTCGCTCCGGAATCCGCCCTGCCCTGCTATGCCAAGGCGGTCAGCGATCTTTGGGACATGGATGGAGAGAGCACCCGGGAACTTTTTTTTGAAGCCGTCATTCTCCATTCCCGGGTCTATTCGACCGTACCGGGCGATACATCCACCGCGGTCGAGTATCTGGAGGAAGCCCTGGCCCGGGCGATATCCCGGGGCAGCCCGGCCCGGATCGCCTTGCTGGAAATGCATCTGGCCAAGAACGAATGGCTGCGCGGCCGGTACAGCCAGGCCCTGGACTATTACGACCGGTGCTGGACCAAGGCCAGACATATCGATGATGCCCTGTTTCTGAGAAACATCAGCACCCTGACCCCGTTTTTCCACTACTGGTACGGCCGGTTCAAGGATGCGGTCCAGCACTATGAAAATCTGGTCACCGACGTGGACAGACAGCTCCACGGAAAGTTCCCGCTTCTCGTCACGGCGACCATCGGGCTTTGCTATGTCGCCATCGGCCAGGTCTCTCAAGGCCTGGGCATGCTCAATGCCGCTTACTCGCGATGCCAGGCAATCGGGGACGAGGACCTGTTCGGCCATGTCAGCCTGGGCATGGGCACCGCCTTGATGTTCATCAACCAGCCGGCCGAGGCCGTTCGCTGCATGACCCCGGCCCTGGAGGAACAGAGCGGCCTGAGCGACTGGGCCCGGTGCTGGCTGCTGAACGCCCTGGCCTACGCCAATTATTGCATCGGCGACTGCCCCAAATCCCTGGCCTACCTGGAAAAATACCTCGAGTTCACCGGCCCCAACCGGTTCAACACGGAATTCTTTCCCTTTCTGCTCGAGTTGTCCTGGGCCGCGAAAAACGGAAAGTACCCCGACGTCACCGGCCTGTCGTTTGAAATCGAGATGGCGCATGCCCTTGAAAGCCGAAATCTCTGGACCCGGGGGGTGGCCAGCCGGTTCAAGGCCATCATAGAAAAACGGGAGGGACGATCCGACCGGGCCATCGTGGACGCCTTGAACGATTCCCTGGATTTCCTGGAAAACTCGGGCCATCAGATTGAAATGGCCGGAACCCGGCTCGAACTCGGCCGCTTTTACCTTTCCCGGGGGATGGAGGACATGGCCCGGGAGGAAGTCCGGGCCGCCTCGAAAACACTGGACGCGGTCGATGAAAGCCTGATGCCCGACGACTTGAGATACCTGGTCCAGGACTCGAGCCCGGGCGACAACCTGCTCGAGGAGATACTCAGGCTGGGCCAGGAGGTCGTCACCATCCGGGACAACAAGACCCTGGTCCAGCACATCATCTCCACGGTCAATCGGATAACCGGCGCCCAGAGAGGGGCGATTTTCCTGGTCCATGGAGACCGGGAAGCCCCGAACCTGACCCTGAGAGCCGCGAGAAACCTGACGGCCGAGGAGATCGGCCACCCGGATTTTCGACGCTCCATGGACCTGATCCAGCACACGGCCGAAACCGGTGAAAGCATCATCCAGGACATGACCGCGGAGCCCCAGGGGACTGCCGTTTTGATCGACGTCATTCATTCCTGCATCTGCGTGCCCATGAAAATCCGGGACCAGGTGGTCGGAGTGCTCTACAACGACAACCGCATCCATAAAAGCCCGTTTTCCGAATCCGACCTCAAAATCCTGGCCTACTTCGCCGCCCAGGCCGCCATTGCCCTGGACAACGCCCGGGCCTACGAAGAGGTCCAGGACCTGAATCAAAAACTGAAGGAAGAAAAAAAGTACCTCGAGGAGCAGCATCTCGAAAGCCTCTATTTCGAGCATTTTGTGGGCAAGAGCCCCGTCATCAGGCAGGTCTTCGACCTGATCGACCGGGTGGCGGCCACCAACAGCACCGTCCTGATCCTGGGGGAGACCGGCGTGGGCAAGGAAATGGTGGCCAGCACCATCCATCAGCACGGCGAACGGTCCGCCCGGCCCTTTATCCGGGTCCATTGCAGCGCCCTGCCGGGCAGTCTGATCTCCAGCGAGCTGTTCGGGCACGAAAAAGGCGCCTTCACCGGCGCCATTGAACAACGGATCGGCCGTTTCGAACTGGCCGACGGCGGGACGCTTTTTCTCGACGAGATCGGGGACCTGCCCCTGGAGGTCCAGGTCCGGCTGCTCCGGGTGCTTCAGAGCAGGGAGTTCGAGCGGGTCGGGGGTAAAAAAACGCTTTCTTCAGACTTTCGCCTTCTGGCCGCCACCAACCGGGACCTCCTCCGGGACGTCAAGGCCAACCGGTTCCGCCAGGACCTGTACTACCGGCTCAACGTCTTCCCCATCCACGTCCCTCCGCTCCGGGACCGGAAAGAGGACATCCCCTTGCTGGCCCATTACTTCCTCAAGATTTTCAACAGCCAGATCCGGAAGTCCATTGACCGGATTTCCGAATCGGAGATGAATAAACTGCTGGCCTACCACTGGCCCGGAAACGTGCGGGAACTGAAAAACGTCATCGAGCGGGGCACCATATTGAGTTCGGGGTCCGTGTTCCAGGTCCCGGCCCTGAACCTCGATTCTCCGGACCATATCCCCCCCGAGCCGGAAATGACCCTGAAGGACAACGAGCGCAGCCTGATCGTCAGGACGCTGGAAAAGACCGGGGGCAAGGTCCGGGGACGCGGCGGGGCCGCCGAAATACTGGGCATCAATCACAGCACCCTGTATTCGCGAATGAAAAAGCTGGGCATTCAGAAAAAGCCCGGCACGTTTTCCTGAAAATCAGGGCCAGTGGCCGGTTTCCCCGTTTTCTGAAAGAAAACGGGGAAACCGGCCACTGGCCCTGATTTTCAGACGCAGCCCCTGGAAAAATCAGAGATCAGATTTTTCAGAGTCCAGAGTCTCCAGAGTTCAGAGAAGAAAATGGGGGCAACGACACCCGAAACCCCGTGTTCCTGCGCCCGCCGACAGGGTTGAGCCTGACCCGAATCGCGCAGCGCAGGACCCCGCCGACGTAGTCGAACGCCCCGCCGCGCAAGACCCGGCGAATGTCGTCACTCGCCTTCAGATTTTCCCGGCGGCGATCATTCGGGTCATAGGGATACTTGAAATCCGGTTTTTCAGCTTTCTTCCCCCACAGGCTCCGGGTCCATTCCCAGACGTTGCCGGCCATGTCCAGGCAGCCGTACGGGCCGGCCCCGGCCGGAAAACAGCCCACCGGGCTGGCGGCGCCGATCCCGGTCTCTCCATGGTTGGCCCGGTCCGGTTCGATCTCGTTCCCCCAGGGATAGATGCGTCCGTCCGCGCCCCGGGCCGCCTTTTCCCATTCCGCCTCGCTGGGCAGGATGATGCTCCAAGGCTTCCCGTCGCCGGCCCCGTTTCTTAATAGTACGGCCAGAGGCTCCGGAGTGCCGTCCCAGGAGCGCAGCCGCCCGGTCAGCCAGTCGCAGTAGGCCCGGGCCTCGTGCCAGGAAACCCTTGTCACCGGATGGTTGTCCGGGCCTTTCAGGCTGTCCGGGTCTTGGGGTTTGCGTCCGGTGTCTTCGATATAGGTCCGGAACTGGGCCACGGTCACGGGATAGCGGCCAATGTAATAAACCGGCAGCTCGATGGTGTGCCGAGGCAGTTCGTCATCACGAGCTTCCGGGTCTTGCTTCTTGTCGCTGCCCATGAGGAAGGGTCCGGCCGGGACTTCGACGAAACCCAGCATATCTTCGGCCGGCAGGAAAAAGGCCTCGGACCGGAAACGCGGGTCGCCCAGGCGGGCCAGGACGTTGCCGGCCTCGGCGCGTTCCGCCGGGCCCAGGCGGCCCTGTTCCACCAAGGCCTG
>JAHJTB010000238.1 GCA_018830135.1 Pseudomonadota bacterium
GACGCCGAACTGACCGCCCGCTATAAAAAGGCCGGGCTGGTCATCTGCGGCCGGACCAACGCCCCGGAGTTCGGTATACTTCCCACCACCGAACCCCGCCTTTTCGGCCCCTGCCGCAACCCCTGGAGCCTGGATCGGTCCACGGGCGGGTCCAGCGGCGGTTCGGCGGCGGCCGTGGCCGCCGGACTGGTACCCATGGCCCACGGCAACGACGGCGGCGGATCCATCCGCATTCCGGCCTCATGCTGCGGCCTGTTCGGCCTCAAGCCCACCCGGGCCAGAAATCCCATGGGGCCGGATTGGGGGGACAGCATCTCGGGATTCGTCTGCGAACACGCGCTGACCCGTTCGGTCCGGGACAGCGCGGCCCTGCTCGACGCGACCGCCGGTCCCGACCTGGGCGATCCTTATTGGGCCCCGCCGCCCGCCCGCCCTTTCCTTCAAGAGGTGGGCGCCGACCCGGGGCGGTTGCGCATCGCTTTTACGACCCGGGCCGCCACCGGCGCGGACATTCATCCCGAATGCGTTCGAGCGGTCCAGGACGCAGCCCAGCTCTGCCAGGACCTGGGCCACCACGTCGAAGAAAGCGACATGGACCTTCCCGGCGACCTGATCTCGGAAAACTTCATGATCGTCTGGACCTCGGGATGCGCCCAGACCCTGAGCCTCATTGCCAAGGCCTTTGGCGGAGAACCGGACCCCAACATGGTCGAACCGCTGACCTGGGCCCTGTACCAGGAAGCCAAAAGCTATACCGGCGCGGACTACCTCAACGCCCTGGCCTTCCTCCAGCAAACCGCCCGTGCCGTGGCCCGCTATTTCACCGACTACGACGTCTGGATCACCCCCGTGGTCTCCGAACCGCCCCCGCTCCTGGGCGCCTTCGATTCGACGCCGGAAAATCCCAGACTGGGCATCGAACGGGCCGCCGAATACGTGCCCTTCACGCCCATCTGCAATGCCACCGGCCAGCCGGCCATGTCCGTGCCTTTGCACCGGACTGCCGACGGCCTGCCCGTGGGGGTCCATTTTATCGGCCGGTTCGGGGACGAGGCCACCTTGTTCCGCCTGGCCGCCCAGTTGGAAGAGGCAAGACCCTGGGCCGACCGGCGCCCCCCGGTCTCGGCCGAGGTCCGATAGAGGCCCCGTGCCGACTCGATTGAAAAGATAACCTGTCAGGAGGAGATCGTCAGATGGCAAAGAATTTCAAAGCCTGGCCCGAGGGCTGGCCTCAAAGCCTCGACTACCCGGAGATTCCAGTCTTCACCTTCCTGGACCAGGCTGCTGCCCGGGTACCCAACCGGATCGCCCTGATCTGGGGCGGCATGGAACTGACCTATGGCGAACTGAAAACCCTGTCCGACCGCTTCGCCTCGGCCCTCGACGCCCAAGGCGTCCGCAAGGGCGACCGGGTGGCCATCCACCTGGTCAACTGCCCCCAGTTCGCCATCGGGTACTACGCGGCCATTCGCCTGGGGGCCATTTTCACGCCCCTCAGCCCCATGCTTTCACCTCGGGAGGCCCTCCACCAGCTCAACGATTCAGGGGCCGAAACCCTGATATCCCTCGACCTGCTCTATCCGGGCATCCAGGCCGTCATTCCGGACACCGGGGTCAAGCGGGTCATCACCACGAGCCTGGCCGACTGCTACAACGCCGTCATCGCCCCCATCAAGCCTCTGGGGAAAATTCCGGTCCCGGACACCCTGGATTTCGTCGAACTGCTCAGGCAGCACGAACCTTTTGCCCGGGAAGTACCCATCGAGCCGAAAAAGGACCTCGTGCATCTGGCCTACACCGGCGGGACGACCGGCGTCTCCAAAGGGGTCATGATCAACCATTACAATGTGGTCTGCAACGTGCTCCAGTTCAGCAACTGGTTTTCCGGCGCCCAGGTCCGATATCAGGACGGGGTTCTGGACATGGTCTTCCCCCCTGGCGTTGATCCGAAAAAAGACCGGCTCATCGCCCGGGACGAGGAGACCGCACTGGTCGTGGTCCCCTGGTTTCACGCCATGGGCACGGTCGGCTATCTCAACAACCTGGTGGCCGGCGGATCGACCATGGTCGTCTTCCCCCGGTTCGACCCCAAGGAGTATCTGGACGGGGCGGTCAAGTACAAGGCGACCATGCTCGGCGGCGCGCCTCAGCTTTATATCCCCCTGATCAATCACCCGGACTTCGACCGCTACGATCTGTCCAGGGTCAAGACGGCCGGATCGGGGGCGGCGCCGTTGGCCAAGGCCGTTCTGGACAAGATGCTCCAAGCCTTTTCGGGTGTGGTCGGCGAGGGCTGGGGCCTGACCGAATGCACCATGGGCGCGACCTATAATCCGCCATCCCGGGATGCCTTGAGGCAGGGATCGGTGGGTATTCCCGTCTTCGATACCGAGGTCAAGGTCATCGACGTCGTGACCGGAGAGGACCTGCCCCCGGGATCGGAGGGGGAACTTTGCATCAAGGGGCCCCAGGTCATGCAGGGCTACTGGAACCGGCAGGAAGCCACGGCCGAAGTCCTGAGCGACGGCTGGCTGCTGACCGGCGACATCGGCCGTGAGGACGAGGACGGCTATTTCTATATCACCGACCGCAAGAAGGACTTGATCATCTACAAGGGCTACAATGTGTACCCCCGGGAGCTGGAGGAGGTCTTGTTCGAGCATCCCGCGGTCCAGCAGTGCGCCGTGGTGGGCAAGCCCGACCTGGACACCGGCGAGTACCCGGTGGCTTTCGTGGAACTCAAACAGGGCGCCCAGGCCGGCACCGAAGACATCATGGGGCACGTCAACAACCAGGTCGCGCCGTATAAAAAGATTCGGGAGGTGGTCTTCGTCGAGGCCATTCCCGTGAGCGCGGCCGGCAAGATACTCAGACGGGAACTGCGTGACAGCCTGACTTGACGCCCGTCGACCGGTCCGCTGTTCCGCTTCCGGAGGTCAGGGATGTCCTTGCTTTTCGAGCCCTTTCGGATCGGCTCGCTCGAAGTCGAGAATCGTTTCGTCCACTCGGCGACCTATGAATGTCTGGCCGAGGCAAACGGCGCGGTGTCCACGGAACTGATCGCCCGGTATCGGAATCTGGCCCGGGGCCGGATCGGGCTGATCGTGCCGGGCCACATGTTCGTTCACCCGCAGGGCCGGGCCCAGCACGGTCAGACCGGGATTCACGACGACGAGATGATTCCCGGACTTAAAAGACTGGTCGAGGCCGTCCATCAGGAAGGGGGACGGATCGTTTTTCAACTGGCCCACGCCGGACGGCAGACCACGCCGGAAATCATCGGCCGTACCCCCCGGGGGCCTTCGGCCAGAGTCCGGGACCCGATATACTTTTTCAAGCCCCGGGCCCTGGAGGATGACGAGGTTCTGGAAATCGTCCGGGACTTTGTCCGGGCCGCCGACCGGGCGGCCGAAGCCGGGGCCGACGGCGTTCAGTTTCATGCCGCCCACGGGTACCTGATCAGCCAGTTTCTGTCGCCCTTCATCAACCGCCGTCAAGACCGGTGGGGCGGTTCGGAGGAGAACCGTTTCCGGCTGCTCGGCGAGATACTGGTCGAAACCCGCCGGAACGTCCCGGATGGCATGGCCCTGCTGGCCAAGATGACCGGAGACGAGCACCTCGGCCCGAAGGGGATTACGCCGGAGCTGGCCGCGCGGTACGCGGGCCGGCTGGCGGAACTGGGACTGGACGGCCTGGAGATCAGCGGCGGCAACGGCACCTTCTCGCCCATGAACGTCTGCCGGGGGGACGTTCCTTTCGAGGAGTTCGTCCAGCCCTTTTCCTGGTGGATGCGGCCGATCGGCCGGCTGGTCATGAAGTCCTGGGCCGGCAAGTACGATCTGATCCAAGGCTACAACATGGAACCGGCCCGACTCGTCAGATCGGCGGTCGGAAACATGCCCCTGGCCGTCGTGGGCGGTTGGCGCACCCTGGCCCGGATGGAGCAGGCCGTCCAGGAGGGACCGGCCGACCTGATCTCGATGAGCCGGCCGTTTATCCGGGAGCCTTTCCTGGTCAAGCGGTTCATGGAAGGTCGGGCCCGGGAGGCGGCCTGCGTTTCCTGCAACAAGTGCCTGGCCATTATTCCCAATGCCATCCCCCTTCGGTGCTACCATTCCGGTTTTCCCAAGAGGAAGTGATGGATTGAGTCCGGGCCGGGAAGTCCCGACTCGTTGACGGCCCGGTCCCGGGAAAATCACCCCGGTTCGGAGGACCGGGAGAGGAGGTGTTAACGTGGCGAAATACGATATCACGGTCGCGGCGGACAACTGCACCGGCTGCCTGCGATGCGAACTGGCCTGTTCCGACGCCTATGCCAAGACGTTCAGCACTGCGTCGGCCAGAATCCGGGTCGTCATGACCGGCCCGGACTGCGAGATATCCTTCACGGATGAATGCGTGGAATGCGGCATCTGCGCGGATAACTGTCTGTACGACACCCTGTCAAAGGAGCGGAAGGAGGGGGACCGATGAGCGTGGGCGGTTTTGCCGGCCAAGTGTTGTTCGTCGATCTGTCCAAAGGGCGGACAAGGGTCGAACCCCTGGACCCGGCCCTGGCCGAACAGTACATCGGCGGCCTGGGCCTGTCCCTGAAGCTGGTCAAGGATTACATCAGACCCGGTCTCGACGCCCTGGACCCGGATGCCGTCGTCGTCCTCGGGGCCGGCCCTCTGGTCGGGACCGGCCTGCCTTCGACCAGCCGGGTCTACAGCATTTGCAAACTCCCGACCAGCGGGACGATCGGCTGGTGCGGCGCGGGTGGTTTCAATTTCGGAGCCATGCTCAAATACGCCGGTTTCGATCACGTCGTCATCACGGGCCGGGCCGAGAAACCGGTCTATTTGGAGATCGTCGACGACCGGGTCGAACTCCGCGGGGCCGAAGACCTTTGGGGCCTCAGTGTGGATGCCGCCTATGAGGTCTTGTGCCAAAGGCTGGGGCGTCCGGCCGGCGTCATGTCGATCGGTCCGGCCGGCGAAAACCGGGTCGCCTATTCCATGGCCTTTATCGACCGCATCTCCACCTTGGGACGAGGCGGTTTCGGCGCGGTCATGGGTTCGAAAAACCTGAAGGCCGTCGCGGTCAAGGGAGGCGGAGGGGTTCGGGTCGCCGACCGGAAACGGTACCGGGAACTGGCCGCGGGACTGATGGAAAAAATCGGCTCCTGGCCCCATCTGAAGGAAGCCCAGACCGCCGGCCTGATCAAGTCCTTTCCCGTTATCTCGCCGGAAGACTACCGCCGCATGAAAAAGCGCCGCGCCGCCTGCGTCTCCTGCCCTATCGGCTGCAAGGACGTCATCGAGGTGCCCGACGGCGAGTTCGCCGGCCTGGTCAAATGCACCAGCTCGGTCATCAATCTGTACACGCCGCTTCTATATGGGATTCAGGACTACCGGGAGTCCATCCGGTGCATGGCCACCCTCGATGAATATGGTCTGGACGCCTTCGAGTTCTTCGGAATCATGACCTTTGTCCGCACCCTGATCGAGGAAGGCATCGTGACTCCGGACCGGTCCGAACCGGAAGTCCGCCTCGATTCCCTGGCTTTGGTCGAGGCCTGGGTGGAACGGATCAGTCGACGCCAGGGACTCGGCGACGTGCTCGCCGGCGGGTTCAGAAAAATCATCGAGACTTTCGGCCCGGATGCGGCCCGGTTCGCGCCGGCCTTGGTCAAGGGCATGCACCCTTACGCCGGCCCGGGCTCGGCCCTGGCCTGGGACCTGTTCGGGACCATGGAACTGGGGCAGGTGCTCGATCCCCGGGGGCCGCACGTCGGCTCCGGCGGCTCGCCCACCTATTTCGCCCGGAGACCCCTGGAGGCCTTCCCCGGACACCTCCAACGCATGGGGGTTCCCGAGGAGGCCATCAAACGGATCTTGCCCGGGGAGGACTTGAAAGTCGGCGCGCTGCTCCGCTACTCTCACGCCTGGTTCACGATTCTGGGGTCCCTGGGGGCCTGCGCCCGGGCCAACATCAATCGCTTTTACAATGCCGATCTGTGCGCGAGGTTGTACGAAGCGGTGACGGGCATCGAAACCGATCTGGCGGCCCTTCGCCACCGGGTGGACCGGGTCTGGACCTTGTACCGGATGATGAACCTGCGCGAGGGCTTTCAACGCTCCGTGGAAGAGGCCCTGCCGGAACGGTGGTTCCGGGAGGCCGGTTTCAAGGACTATGTCACCGGCCAGGCCTTGAGTCTCGCCGAAGCGAGCGGGATGATCGAGGATTATTACGACGAGTGGGGATGGGACAAACAGACCGGCGTGCCCTCGGCCGAGGAACTCGGCCGGCTGGGGCTGGCCGATACGGCCTGAGGGCCTCGATGGAAGAATGTCGGAAAACGAAGCGGGCGGCATCGGATTGCCGACCCGCCCCATATCAATCGGAGGAAGAAAAATGAGTGACGCCCATTACGGCAAGGACGGATTGAAGAAGATCGAAAAACTTGTCGCCATGAAGCCGGAGCTTCTGACCGCTTTCATGACCTTTGACGGCAAGGTCTTCGAGGAAGGCGCCCTGTCCACCAAGGTCAAGGAACTGATCGCCATCGGCGCGGCCCATATCACCCGCTGCCCGTACTGCATCGAGGGTCACGTCAAACGGGCCAAAAAGGCGGGAGCCACGGACGAGGAGATCGCCGAGGCCGTATTCGTCGGCGTGGCCATGAGCGCCGGCGCGGCCCTGGCCCATTCCTGTATCGCCATGGACGCCCTTTAATGGCCGGGAGATGTTCATGAATCTCCTCGACCAGGCCGCTCCGCCCCGTCCGGGCGAGGAACTGGACCTCGTCGCGGTAGAAGCGTTTCTCAAAGACCGCATTCCGGGTCTTGAAGGGACCCTGATCGTCAGCCAGTTCCCAAGCGGCCATTCGAACCTGACCTACCTGTTGGCCGTTGGCGACCGGAAAATGGTCCTCCGGCGGCCGCCCTTCGGGTACAAGGCCCGGTCCGCCCACGACATGGGCCGGGAATACCGGGTCCTGGAAGCCCTCCACCCGGTCTTCCCCTATGCGCCCAGACCACTGGCCTTCGGAGACGATCTCTCGATCATGGGCGAACCGTTCTATGTCATGGAGCGGGTCAAAGGCATCATCCTCCGGCGGGACCTCCCGCCCGGACTGACCTTCAGCCCCGATCAGGCGGCCAGACTCTGCGAGAACCTGCTGGACGTGCTGGTCGAGTTCCAGACCCTGGACTATGTCGGGGTCGGTCTGGGGGACCTGGGTAGACCGGAGGGGTACGTGGCCAGGCAGGTCGCCGGTACCTGCAAGCGCTACCGTGCGGCCAGGACGCCGGACGTGCCCGACTGCGAAGCGTTCATGGACTGGCTCACTGAAAAACAGCCGCCGGACACTCCCCGCCCGGCGCTGATCCACAACGACCTCAAGTTCGACAACGTCGTTCTCGATCCGGACGATCCCTTGAAGATCATCGGCATCCTGGACTGGGAACTGACCACCATCGGCGACCCGCTCATGGACCTGGGCATCGCCTTGTCCTATTGGGTCCAGCCCGGCGATCCGCCGGAAATGGAACTCGCCCGGACCGTGCCCACCAACCTGGAAGGCATGCTGACCCGGGAGGAAATGGTCCGGCTCTACGAGCGCAAGACCAGCCGCCAGGTCGGCCATTTCGACTTCTACTACCTGTTCGGACTGTTCCGCATGCTGGTCGTCGTCCAGCAGATGTACTACCGCTACTACCAGGGACAGACAAAAGACCAGCGATTCAAGGACCTGCACCAGTTTGTGTCCATCATGGACAAACTGGCCCGGGAGGTCATGTCCCGGTCTGATTTGTGAACCCGGTTTCCGGGTCGTAAACGGGTGAATGTGCGGGGCGTCACGGCCGGCCAGACCACGGTTCCGGCCGGGTCCGGAGGCGGCGGCGGTTCCGGGGGGTGTTTCATCCTGAGCGGAACCGAATAAAATCCCTCGCCTTTCCGGCAAACCCTTCGATGAGGCACCGGGGATGCACATGTTGCCTCCCCGGTGCTTGTGGTATAATTTATAAACGGTGGACCCGTGGAGACGGCTTCTCCCGCCGAACATGCAACATCGGATAGGGCCGGACGACAGCCCTTGCGCGACAGGCAACGGATTTGGCGCCGAGCCCTGGGCGCTGGCCAGGAAAGGGGCACGGTCTGGATATGAATATCAAAATCGAAAAACGATCGAACCGGATGATGATCTATTGCCAGGGACGCCTGGACGCCGAAGGCGGGCCGGTCCTGGAAAAGGCGGTCCTGCCCGAGATCGAGGCCCTGCCGTCGGACGGCGACAGGCCGGTCGTCCTGGACCTGGGAGATGTCGATTACCTGTCCAGCGCCGGCATTCGCAGCATCCTGTTTTTGAGCAAGTCCCTGTATTCAAGGATTCCCGAGGGCGGATTCCGGCCGCCCGCGATACTCAGGGTGGTCAATCCTTCGGGAAATGTCAAACAGGTATTGGACATGACCGGGCTCGGGGAACTGATCGCCGATGGGAGTGCCGGGCATGCGGCGGACAAGAAGGACCCGGAAGCGCGGGCGACCCAGGCCGACCTGCTGGCCGGTATCCGGCAAGCCTTTCCCTCTCCGGTTTCAGATCAGCTTCATGACGCCTCCTTCGTTCAGACCATCGCTCGGGGTCTGGAACGATTGGACGGCATGAAAAGCCAACGCCCCTTTTTGGGCCGACACGCCCCGCTGAACTACGACCGGGCGCGTCGATCCATCATGCCTGAAAACATGTCCACGCTGGACGAGACCGTGGCCGAACTGGCCTCTTATCTCGAGGGACTCATTATTTGGGGGCATCCCTATACCCAGGAGAATGTGATCCCGCCGGCCAGCATCCCCAGCATCGTGGGACAGTTTTTCGCCTCCATCTACAACCCCAATATCATCTGGGACGAATACAGCCACCGGCTGGCCGAGGCCGAACTGGAGGTCTCGAGCATGTGCGCCGCCCTGATCGGATACGATCCGGACCGGTCGGCCGGGGTCTTCACCTGGGGAGGCACCGGGACCATCTTTTACGGAGTCAAACTCGGACTGGAAAAGGCCCTGCCGGGCAGCTTTACCGGCGGATTGAGGGAGCCGGCGAAGGTAGTGTCTTCCGAGGCGGGGCACTACGCCAAGCTGAGCGCCCTGGGCTGGTTGGGACTGGGCACGGACAATCTGACGACCGTGCAGACCGATGGCGATAATTCAATGGGCTTGGAAGAACTCGAGACGGTTCTGACGGACCTGGTCCGGCGGGGCGTGAAAATCGCCTGTATCATCGCCACCATGGGCACGACGGATGCCTTCGGCATCGACAACCTCGAGTACATCGTCCGCCTCCGCGACCGGCTCTGTCTCGATCACCGCCTGGACTATCGGCCCCACGTCCACGCGGATGCGGTCATTGGCTGGCCCTGGAGCGTTTTCAACGACTACGACTTCGACCGGAACCCCATGGGTTTTCCCGCCCGGACCCTGCGATCTTTATGGGACGCCCGAGCCCAGATTCGGCGCCTTGGCCTGGCCGACTCCATCGGCCTGGACTTCCACAAGACCGGGTATGCTCCATATACCTCAAGCCTTTTCATCTGTCGTCGGCGGGAAGACCTGGACCTGATCACCCGGGACCAGGCCCTGATGCCCTACCTGTTTCAGTTCGGCAACTATCACCCGGGTGTGTTCACCATGGAGGCCTCCCGGTCAGGCGGGGCCGTCATGTCCGCTCTGGCCAATCTGAAATTTTTCGGCAAGCAGGGTTACCGGGCCATACTGGGCCACATCGTCAGCATGGCCGAGGAACTCCGGGCCCGGCTGACGCAAAACGACCATGTCCAGGTCGTCAATGATTACAACTACGGACCCGTGACGCTGTTCCGGGCCTACCCTGACGGCGTGGACCCGATGGCGGCCTATCGTCGGGAGGTCGAGGACCCGGCGGCGGGAGCGGAATTACTCCGGCACAACGAATACAACCAGCGTGTTTTCGATGTCCTGCACCATCAGGCCGAAAGCGGGGAGGGACTGGCCCTGTCCCTGACCGATCGGTATCGGGTCAGTGCGGGCGGTGAGCCGATTCTGGCCCTTAAGTCCTACGTCATGTCCCCGTTCATCGATCCGGAGGCGATGGACAAGCTGATGGCCTGCCTGGACGCAGCGCGTCGTCAGGCTGGTTGAACATGCAGGGCGAACGGCTTCCTCGCGGCTTGCCGCGGCGGCCGGAGACCGGCCGATCCAGGCGCATCGGCGAACCGATTCGTGCACCGAAACGGTCACTTGCAATCGCCATGAAAGGATGGTAGCTTTTTTACAGTCATCAATATGGCGTGCTTGACATATTATCCAAGAAAGGGGGCTGTCCCGCGCAGGGACTTGGATGATGCCGTCCGGCGAGACCAAAGAATTAAGGAGCCTCCAGATCGGGGCCTCGGTCGTGGTCTCCTTCGATGGAGAACCGCGAACCGCCAAGGCCAGACTGGTGGGTTTCGATCCGGGACATTTCCTGATTCTCCGGTTTCCGATCCTGCGCTGGCTGTACGATCACCTGTATGAAGGCAACGCGGCCGTCTTCAAAATGGTTTCCCACGCCACGGGACAGGTGATCGCTTTTCGGGGCAATATCTTCAGCAATTGCTTCAAGCCCCAACTCATCCTGGCCATCACGACCTACCCGGAAAGCGTGGAAAGCTATTCGCTGAGGAAGGAAAAGCGGATCAGCTGCTACCTGCCGGCCTCGGCGATACTGGCCGGCACGCGGACTGAAACGATCATCCTGGATATATCGCCCGGCGGCTGCCGGGTCGGGTTCCAGCCCTCGGAGGCTCTGGACCAGGCCGGCCTCGATCCTGACCAGTTGCTGACCATCAACGTCAGCTTGTTGGGGATGGCCGGAGAACAGACGCTGAACTGCCGGATTCGGAACGTCAGTCGAGAAGAAACCATTTTATTGATCGGACTTTGCTGGGAGGAACTGGACCTGTTGGTCGACAAAAATATCAAAAAGTACGTAGACCAGGTCTATGCCTATCTGGGTGAACCGGGAGACTCGTTCGATATCCCGGCGACATCCGACACGGCCTGACAAGGAGGAGAAATTGAAAAGACTGATCAGTCTGCTATTGGCCCTGGCCTTTCTACAGGCCGGCCTGGCGGGCGCCGAACCGGTTTCGGTGGGCAGCGTGAAAAACATCCAGGGCCGGGTCCATATCGTCAGGGGTGGCGAAACGGTCCCGGCCGAAGTCGGGTCGAGGCTGTACCAGAACGACACCATCGTGACCGGTGAGGCCGGAACGATAGGCGTCCTGTTCAAGGATAACAGCGGCCTGTCCATGGGACCGGACAGCCGGCTTCAGATTACCAGATACGTATTCGATCCCGCGGCCAGCCAGCTCGGTTTCGTGGCCCGGGTCACCAAGGGGACGATGGTTTATCTCAGCGGATTGATTGCAAAACTCGGTCGGGACTCCGTTCGCTTTGAAACCACGACCGCGGTCGCCGGCGTCCGGGGGACGCGTCTGGCCATTCAGGTCCAGGGAGACTGAGCCATGATGTTTACAGCCCTGGGCCGGTACCTCACCGGGCTTTGCCTCTGCCTCCTGGCCTGCGGCCTGGCCGCGGGCTGCGGTCCGAAAAGCCAGTTCCTGCTGCTGCCCGATCCGGACGGCCGGGTCGGAGCCTTGACGGTTTCCAACGAGAAAGGTTCGCAACTGCTGGACAAGGCCTATATGGGCGCCAGCGTGGACTCGGCCGACAAGGCCCCGTCGCCGCCCACGGTCTGGAGCCAGGACAAAATAACCAAGCTCTTCGGCCCGGCCCTCGAAGCCCAGCCCGATCCGGCCGTGACATTTATTTTATATTTCATAAGCGGGACGTCGGACCTGACCGAAGAGTCCATCGAGAAGATTCCCCGAATCATGGCCGCCATTCGCGACCGGAAATCAACGGACCTCAGCGTCATCGGTCATACGGACCGGGTGGGGGCCGCCGAGATGAACCGCCGGCTTTCCGTCAACCGGGCCTCACGCGTCGCCGAGATACTCATTTCCAAAGGAGCGGACTCGAACTCGATCGAGGTGACCTCCCACGGCGAGGAGAATCCGCTGATTCCCACGGCCGATGACGTGGCCGAACCGAAAAACCGCCGGGTCGAGGTCACGGTGCGGTAGGGGGGGACCTTTTTTCGACCGGCCGCCCCCTGTCGACGGCCGGACGCGGATCAGGGAACGGACAGGGTCCAGGAATGGCACTGGGCGCAAAAGTTCTCCGATTTGGCGTGTTGGTGATGGCAGAGGTCGCAGTCCAGTTTCATCCCGTAATGAGGCGAGTTGTGGGGATCTGGGTCCATGCCCCGGGTCGCCCGGGCCACGGTTTCGAAACTGCCGTGACATTCCAGGCATTGATTCGTGGAAGGCGCCGGACCCGATGTCCCGGACGGATGGCATTCGGCACAGGACACGTGTCCCAGCCAGTGGGTGTGGCTCAGCGGCATCCGGGTCCTGAGGCTTTTGGTCTTTTCCTCATGGCACTCGAGACAGTCCTTGCGGGCCATTTTTTTCGTCTCTCCGTGATCGGCCGGCAGGACCCGCTTCGAGCCGTGACAGGCGACGCAATCGCCCGGGGGCGCGGTTTCGAGCCGGCTCGGCCCGGCCGCTTCGTCCGAGGCCGGGGCCTGACTTGAAACGAACGGGCCGCAAGGCCAACTCATGACCATCAACAGACCGGTCAGGCCGGCCAACCGTATCAATCGGGTAAAAAGGCTTCTTTCCATAATCTCGAACCGTAGGCTGATTTTTCGGGAGAAGGGGCGATCACCCCTTCCCCCGAACGGGTTTAATCTGGCCGATGGGGCCTGAAATCAACTCCGGACTTTTTCCGCTGCCGCGTTCTGGCCGGCGATTCGGCCGAAGACCAGACAGTCGATGACCGCGCAACTGCCCAGGCGAACGGCGCCATGGACTCCTCCGGCGATCTCGCCCGCGGCGTACAGGCCCGGTATGGGCCGGTGGTCCAGGTCGAGCGGCTGGGCCTGGGTGTTGATCTGGATGCCGCCCATGGTGTGGTGGACCTTGGGCCAGACCCGCATGGCATAAAATGGCGCCTGCCCGATGGGTTTGACGTCTTTTTGCAGATACTTGCCGAATTCCTTGTCCTCTCCGTTCTTGATGAACCCGTTGTAATTGCCGACGGTTTCCCGCAGGCTGCCGGCCGGAATGCCGTACGAGGCGGCCAGGGCATCGAGCGTGTCGAATTTCTTGACCACGCCCCGTTCGATCTGCTTGGGCAACAGGGGAGCGATCTTGGCCACACCCTGGGAATCGGCCAGGACCACGCAGGGATGGCCGGTTTTTAAAATGGCATCGGCCCGGATTTTCCGATCGGCCAGTTCGTTGATGAAACGAAGGCCCGTTTTCGGATCGACCATGACCCCGTAAGGAAAGGCGGCCCCGGCCGCGAAATGGGGGCCGATACCGAACCCCTTTTCGTCCGGACTGGCCCAGGGGCCCAACTGAATCCAGGAAATCTGGACCGGCGTCGCCCCGATCCGGAGGGCTTCGAGCAGCCCCTCGGCCGTGGCCCCCGGCTGGTTGGTCGTATCCACGTCCCGGGTCAGCTTGGGGTCCTGGATCGACCGAAAGGGCAGATCGGCCGAAAAACCGCCGGTCGCCAGAATGACGGCCTTCTTGGCCTGGACGAACCTGACCGCTCCCCCACCCTTGGGAAAGCGGTAGCCGTCCTGCATCCGAATGCCGATGATCCGGCCTTCCTTGTCCCGGATAAAAGTCTCGAGAAACCGTTTTGTTTTGACATTCTCCCCCATGGCCTTCAACTTGGCGATCTGCTGAAGGACGATGGCCGAGCCGCTATGGTTGAAAGTGGAATAGCTGCGCGGCACGGAGTGTCCGCCCAGATGAACCAGGTTCTCCTGGTACTGGGTCCCCAGAAAGTCGATGGTCCACTGCACGACCTCGTTGGACTTTTCCGCCACCTTCCCGGCCAGGTCCAAATGATTCAGATACAGCCCGGCCTTGAGCATGTCCTCCAGCAGGAGATCCGGGGTGTCCTTGATTCCCGCCCTGGTCTGCAACGGGGAACCCGCGGCCGCGATTACGCCGCCGTTGATGATCGAGTTCCCCCCCGGGACCGCCATTTTTTCCATGACCATGACCGAGGACCCGGCCTGCCTGGCCTCGATCGCGGCGGCCAGACCGGCGAATCCGCTGCCGATGACCACCACGTCATAGGACTCGTCCCACTTCTTGGGCGCCTCATCGGCCCGGGCCATCATGGGCGACAACATCAATCCGCCGGCGCCCACGCCCGCCAGTGTGGCCGCTCCGCCGGTCTTTCTCAGAAATTCTCGTCGAGTCAGTCCCTTTTTCTTTTCCGACATCGATCTTACCTCCAGGTTCAAGCAGTCGGGACCGTGCCTGGCCTGCCGCGCTCGGGCGTCCCGGGCGCTCCCGCATCGGGTCAGACCGGTCGGTAATCCCAATAGGCAACCAACGTGCCAGGACGCCCGGCCCTGTTAACCGGCTGTTAATAAAAAAAATGACAGGATTCCGGATTGAGACGAACCGTGGCCGGCCTGTCAGCATACTTGGCGAACCGTAAAAAATGGATGCGTTCAGGGTCGGTTTCGATAAAAAGAGACGGGATTGGATTCAGGCGGTCCCCAGGGCGGGAAGGGGTATGCCGATAGCCTTCGCCGGGATGGCCCGACGCGCTGGGCAGGGCAGGAGGCCGCGCGAGCGGGGAGTCCGGGCAATCGAAAGAAATCCCCTCGGTCAGGTGATCGGATCGAAACCCAGGCCGGGGCGGTTGTTGGGATACAGGATGCCGTTGCGAAGGATGACCGCGCCATGGGACGGGTCCCCTACCAGGTCCAGGTGGCCGTCCAGGTCCGCGTACTGGACCGCCGGACGTGCCAGGGCGAAGGCGAGGCCGGCCGCGATGCCCAGGGCGGCTTCGTCCAGGCAGCCGACCATGACCTCGAGACGGGCAGCCTGGGCGATGGCTTCGATCTTCAGGGCTTCGGAAATGCCGCCCACCTTCATCAGTTTGACGTTGACCATGTCCACCAGGTCTCGCCGGGCCAGCCGGAAGGCGTCACGCAGGGTGGACAGGCTTTCGTCGGCCATGACCGGAATGGGCACCTGGCTGGTCAGTCGGCCCAGGATGTCCAGCGCGCCTTTGGGGGTGGGTTGTTCGAGCAGTTCGAGGCGGGCCGATTTGGTTCGCTGAACGAAACGGACGGATTCGTCCAGATCGAAGCCCTGATTGGCATCGAAACGGAGTTCGATGCCCCGGCCCACAGCCCGGCGGACTTCCATAACCCGCTCCACGTCCGCCTCGGGGTCCAGTCCGCCTTTGAGCTTCAAACAGTGGAAACCCTGCCCGACCAGGGCTCTGGCCCGGTCTACCGTCTCCTGAAGGGGCAGGATGCCGATGGTCACGCTGGTCCGGATGCGGTCCCGAAACCCGCCCAACATCTTCCACAACGGCAGCCCGGCCGCCTTGCCGATCAGGTCCCGCAGGGCGATGTCCACCGAGGCCAGGGCCGCTGGCTGGATATCCAGACCGTTGGCCTGGAGACGCCTGAGCAACATGGCCGGACGGAGGGGGTCCGAGCCGATCAGAAGGGAGGCGGCGGTCTCCCGGAGGGTTCGCAGAACGCCGTCCGGAGTTTCACGGGTGATTCGCTTGTCCGGCGCGGCGCAGCCGTACCCGACCAGACCCGACCGTGTCTCGATCCGCATGAAAACGTTGGTGACCCGGCTGACGGACTCGTAAGCGATCGTGTAGGGTTCGCTCAATCCCATCTCGACCGGCCAGGCCTCGAGGGTGGCGATTCGCATGCTCAATACCGCCGCTGGTGGATTTCATCCAGGGTCAGGCCCTTGACGTCCTCGATGAAC
>JAHJTB010000239.1 GCA_018830135.1 Pseudomonadota bacterium
CAAAAAGGCGGGCATGTTCCAGGGCGATCCGCACATCTCGTTGGTCATGGGCGTGGCCAGCGGCCAGCCGGCCAAACCGGAATGGGTGCCCCTGCTGAAAGGCGAGATGCTGCCCGGGACCCACTGGCAGGTGATCTGCGTCGGCCGCAAGGAGGTCTGGGACCTTCAGCGCAAGGCCCTCGAGGAAGGCGGCAACGTGCGCACCGGCCTGGAAGACACCTTCTACCTGCCCAACGGCGACCGGGCCGGCAGCAACGGGGAACTGGTCGAAGCCCTGGCCAAAATCACCCGGGAGGTGGGCCGGGAGATCGCCACGGCCGAGGAAGCCCGACGGATACTGGGACTGAAGCGTTGACCTGCCGCTCAAGACAGAAGGAGAAAGCATGACCGAATCAAACGAGGTCCTGTACGACCTGAAAGATCGTATGGCCACGATCACCATCAATCGGCCCGAGCGTCGCAATTCGCTCAACGACAACGTTATCGAGGGTTTGAACCGCTTTTTCGATCAGGCGGCCGCCGACTCGGCCGTGTCCGCCATCATCCTGACCGGGGCCGGCGGAAAGGCCTTCTGCGCCGGGGCCGACCTCGGCGGCCGGTTCGGCGTCGACCAGTCCTTCATGGACATGCATGAAGACCGGTCGCAATACGCCCAGCTCCTCTTCCGGATGAACAAGATCAAGAAACCCATTCTGGCGGCCGTCGAGGGGTACTGCCTGGCCGGCGGCATGGGGCTCTGCCTGTCCAGTGACGTGGTGATCGCCAGTGAAGACTCGTTTTTCGGCGTGCCCGAGATCAAGCGCGGACTGTGGCCCTACATGGTCACCGCGGTTCTCATCCGCAACCTGGGCCGAAAAAAGGCTCTCGAACTCTGCATGACCGGCGAGCGCATCACCGCGGCCGAGGCCGAACGGATCGGCATGATCAACTACAGCGTGCCCAAAGCCGAATACCCGGACAAGGTGGCGGCCATGGCGGCCAAACTTTCATCCTACAGTCCGGCCATTATGGGGCTGGGCAAGTCGTCTTTTTACCAGATCGCCGACATGACCCTGGGCGACGCCCTCGAATATCTCCGTTCCCAACTCACCATCAACACCCAGTGCGAGGACCTGCTCGAAGGCGTGGCCGCGTTCATGGAAAAACGCGAACCCAACTGGAAGGGCAAGTAGATTCGACGCCTTTACAGCCCGCGCCGGTTCATGGGAACAGGCGCGGGCCGGTCTTGACCCAAGTCAAGGACTTTTTCCCGCCCCGGCGATATACTCTTTGGAAAAACCGATTCGGAATCCAGAAAGGCTTTGGAGACCGAGCGGGGGGAGGGAACATGATCAAAACCAGCCGGTACATCGACGAACCGGACATGCCGAATCCGCATCGGGTCAGCGCCCGCAAACTGCATGACAGCGAGCAGGCCCAGGTGGTTCACATCCAACTGGAATCCGGAGAGGGCCTGAAAAGGCACGTTACGCCGGTGGACGTCTGCTTCTACGTGCTCGAGGGCAACGGGGTCGTTGAAATCGGGGACGACCGCCTGGAGGTCGGCGCGGACACGCTGGTGGAAAGCCCGGCCCGCATTCCCCATCGACTGGAAAACACGGGGGACCGGCCCTTTCGTTTTCTGGTCATTAAAACACCACGACCGACCGCGGAAACCAAGCTGTTATAAGGCGACATGCCGTTCCTGGCCTGGCGGTCCGAACGAAACGGCTAGCCGGCCGGAATTAGGCGTGGTCGGGATTGGCGGAAAGCCACAGGCGGTCCTCTTCCAGCTTGGCCGCCCGGCCTTCCTTTTCGTCGACCGTCAGAAGCAGGACCAGGCCGATGATGAAAAAGACGCCCACGGAGAGCATTGCCGTCCGCTGGCCGAAGGCGGCGGACATGAATCCGAAGACAAAGGGGCCGACGGCGGCGGAGAACTTCCCGAACACTCCGTAAAAGCCGAAAAACTCGGCCACCTTGGCCCGGGGGGTCATCATGGCCATCATCGAGCGGGAAACACTCTGACTCGACCCCATGGCCACCCCGGCGGCCAGACCGATGCCCCAGAAGACGGCCTTGGAACTGGTCAGATAGGCCGTGACCACGACGCCGATCCAGATGAGCAGGGTCAGGGCCACGGTCCGGCGCGGCCAGAGGCGGTCGGCCAGCCAGCCGAAGACCAGCGCCCCGACGATTCCCGAACTCTGGACGATGATGTAGAAAAGCACCAGCTCCTTGAGGGTGAAGCCCAGGGTATGGCTGGCGTAGATGGTCGAGAAGTAGATGACCGTGGTCACCCCCTCGATGTAGATGA
>JAHJTB010000240.1 GCA_018830135.1 Pseudomonadota bacterium
AACTTGCGAAACCACTTCCTTGGCCAACTTCCCTGGCGGCCTGGCCCGACAGGACACACAAAATATGCCATCTCCCACTTCGCCGAGAATTGCTGTTCAGCCTCGTTCATGCTTGACTTTCCCGCGCGACGGTGATATTTTCGAGGGTGTGTTGGAGCAGAACATGTTTGAATACGGCACGACAAACCTGACCGCCCTGATCGAGATTCTGGTCATTACCCGGAGGCGGGGAGGTTTGTAGCCGCGCTTGACGCATAGCAGACAAACCGGCCCCGCCCTTCAGGCGGGGCTTTTTTTTTCCGGCGCGGCCGAACCAGGGCGTTTCCGGAAACCGGCCCGGGCGGTCCACCCGTCGCCCGCGGCCCGGCAACTTCCGGCCGACCCATGGCCGGAGGGGGAGCGTGGGCCCCTCGGGGCTCACGCTCGTCGAGACTCCCCGGCCGGACCGGGCTTCGGCCCGGTTCGGCCGGCGGGGCCTCCCTTTACGGAATGAATACAAGAACCGGTAACCATTCAATGAATCGGGGCATATCCTTTTTCAGCCGCCCGCGGGGCCTTTGGCCAAAGGACGACCCTGCCGCCGAGTCCCTTACTATATATGGAAAAGGCGCCGGCCGGAGTCCGGAGGCCAAAGGCCGCGACAGGACGGTCCTAGGTTGCCGCCAACCACTGAATGAATACAAGAACCCGCCGGCAATTCTTGACTTTTCCCCTTGGGGGGTTATAGTTAACGACTTAATTTCCGCTCGATGAACGCGCCCTGGAGGACGGGATGGATTACAAATCGACACTTAACCTGCCCAAGACCGCTTTTCCCATGAAAGCCAACCTGGCCAAGCGGGAGCCGGACATTCTGGCCCGCTGGAACGACATGGGACTCTACGAAAAAATCCGGGTCCGCAGCCAGGGCCGGCCCCAGTGGGTCCTGCACGACGGCCCCCCGTACGCCAACGGCCACATCCATCTGGGCACCGCCCTGAACAAGATTCTCAAGGACATCATCGTCAAGTCCCGGGAGATGATGGGCTTTGACAGTCCGTATGTTCCGGGCTGGGACTGCCACGGCCTGCCCATCGAACATCAGGTCGATCTGCAACTGGGCGAAAAAAAGGCCGCCATCAGCCAGGGCGACATGCGCCGGCTCTGCCGCGACTACGCCAGCCGCTTCATCGACATCCAGCGCGAAGAGTTCCGCCGCCTGGGCGTCCTGGGCGAATGGGACAATCCGTACCTGACCATGAAGCCCGGGTTCGAGGCCGTCATCGCCCGGGAGTTCGGACGCTTCGCCCTGGGCGGCGCCCTGTACAAAAGCCTCAAGCCGGTCTACTGGTGCGCCTCCTGCCGCACGGCCCTGGCCGAAGCGGAAGTCGAATACGCCATGCACACCTCCCCGTCCATCTACGTCAAGTTCAAGCTCACGGACCCGCCCGAACGGGTCCACCCGGACCTGGCCGGCCGGGAGGTCTTTTTCGTCATCTGGACCACCACGCCCTGGACCATTCCGGCCAACCTGGCCATCGCCCTGAACCCCGAGTATGAGTACGTGGCCGTGGAGGCCGGCGGCCAGGTCCTGGTCCTGGCCAAGGGGCTGCTGGTGGACTGCATGTACAACTTCGGGTTTGAAAAGGACTACAAGGTCCTGACCGCCCTGGACCCCAACGCGCTGGAAGGACTCAAGTGCCGCCATCCCCTGTACGACCGGGAATCGGTCGTGGTCCTGGCTCCGTACGTGACCCTGGAACAGGGCACGGGCTGCGTTCACACCGCGCCCGGACACGGCCGCGAGGACTATGAAACCGGCCTGCGCTACGGCCTGGAAACATACTCGCCCGTGGACGACGAGGGCCGTTTCACCCGGGACGTGGGCCTGTTCGCCGGCCGCTTCGTCTTCGAGGCCAATGCCGGCGTCAACGCCAAGCTCAAGGAAAACGGGGCCCTGATCCTGGAACAGGCCATCGAACACCAGTACCCGCACTGCTGGCGCTGCAAGCAGCCCGTCCTCTACCGCTCCACGCCCCAATGGTTCATCTCCATGGAAAAGACCGGCCTGCGGGAACGGGCCCTCGAGGCCATCGACGAGGTGCGCTGGATTCCCAAGTGGGGCCGGGACCGCATCTACCTGATGATCGAAAACCGGCCGGACTGGTGCATTTCCCGGCAGCGGTCCTGGGGGGTCCCCATCACGGTCTTCTACTGCGACGGCTGCGGCGAATGGCTCTATGACGAAGCCATCATGGACCACCTCTACCGCCTCTTTGAAAAGGAAGGGACCGACGCCTGGTTCGACCGGCCCCTGACGGACCTCATGCCCGCCGGCACGACCTGCCCCCATTGCGGCGGCGCCGGGTTCCGCAAGGAGACCGACATCCTGGACGTCTGGTTCGATTCCGGGGTCAGCTACGTGGGCACCCTCGAGGCCCGGTCCTATCTGCCGGACGTGGCCGACATGTACCTGGAAGGTTCGGACCAGCATCGCGGCTGGTTCCATTCCTCGCTCCTGGCCTCGGTGGGCACCCGGCAGCGGCCGCCCTACCGCAACGTGCTGACCCACGGGTACGTCGTGGACGGCGAGGGCCGCAAGCAGTCCAAGTCCCTGGGCAACGTCGTGGCCCCGGAGGACGTGATCAAACAGTACGGGGCCGACATCCTGCGCCTCTGGGTATCGGCCGAAAACTATCAGGACGACATCCGCATCTCCGACGAGATTCTGGGCATGCTGGCCAAGGCCTATTTCAACATCCGCAACGCCAGCCGCTATATCCTGGGCAACCTCGGGGACTTCGACCCGGTCCGCGACGCGGTCGAGGTTTCGGACATGCGGGAGATCGACCGCCTGACCCTGCACCGGCTCCAGGGCCTGATCGCCCGGGTTCGCCAGGGGTACGAGGAGTACGAGTTCTACACCATCTATCACGCCCTGAACAACTTCTGCACCGTGGATTTGTCCGCCTTCTACCACGACGTGCTCAAGGACCGCCTCTATACCTCGGCCGCCGCCTCCCCGGCCCGGCGCTCGGCCCAGACGGCCATGTTCGCCGTGCTGGGGACCATGGTCCGGCTCATGGCACCCGTGCTGTCCTTTACCGCGGAAGAGATATGGTCCCACATGCCCGACTTCCCGGGCAAGACCGAAAGCGTGCACCTGGCCGACATGCCCCGGGTCGACGAATCCCGGCTGGACCCGGACCTGGCCGAACGCTGGGACCGCATCCTGGAAGTCCGGGCCGCCGCGACCAAGGTCCTCGAACTGGCCCGCCGGGAAAAAGTCATCGGCCATCCCCTGGACGCCGACGTGGCCCTGTACGCCTCGGACGGCCTGTACGACCTGCTGGCCCCCTATGAAAACGACCTGCGGGAGGTCTTCATCGTCAGCCGGGTCCGGCTGGTCAAGGGCGACCCGCCGGCCGGCGTCCCGGCCTCCGAGGTCCAGGGACTGGCCGTCGCGGTCCAGTCCAACACCGAACCCAAGTGCGAACGCTGCTGGGTCCACGACGAGACCGTGGGCTCGATCGAGGAACACCCCACCATCTGCCGGCGCTGCCACGGCGCTTTGGAGGTCTGAGGGTTTTGGGCAAGTGGCCCCGGGTCGGACTGACGGCCGGGCTGGTCGTGCTGGCCGACCAGGCAACCAAGCTGGCCGTGCTTCGCTGGCTGGCCCCGGTGGGCCGGGTCGAGGTGGTGCCGGGCTTCTTCGATCTGACCCATCTGATGAACACGGGCGTGGCCTTCGGCGTCCTGGCCGGCCGGAGCGGCCTCTGGCGCGCGGCCGGCCTGTCCCTGATGGCCCTGGTCGCCCTGGGCATCGTCGCCAGCTTCATCGCCCGGACCCGGCCCGAGGAGCGCGTCTTCCTCTGGGGGCTGGCCCTGGTCGCCGGCGGCGCGGTGGGCAACCTGATCGATCGCATCCGCCTGGGCGCGGTGGTCGACTTCCTGGACCTGTACGTCGGGACCTGGCACTGGCCGGCCTTCAATGTGGCCGACGCGGGCATCACCATCGGCACCGGCCTGATATTGCTCCACCTCTGGCTGACCCGCCACCAGGGCGATTCGGCCGGGGACTAGGGCGGCAATCGGGGCAGGCGGCTCTCCCTCGCCTCTGAAGGGACGAACGGAGCGGCCGCCCTTGACAATCGCGCCATTCACGGGACAATAGGCGACCATGTTTCCGGTATTCTTCCGTCTGGGGCCCCTGACCATCCACACCTACGGCCTGCTGGTCGCGGCCGGGTTCGTGCTGGGCGTGGCCTGGAGCGTCCGGGAGGCCCGCCGGGCCGGCATCGACCGGGACCCGATCCTGGACCTGGCCTTCTATCTGGTCATCGCGGCCCTGATCGGATCGCGCCTGATGTTCGTCATCCTCCGCTGGGACTACTTCCAGGACCACCCCCTCGACGCCTTCAAGCCCTGGACCGGCGGCCTGGTCTTTTACGGCGGCCTTCTGGCGGCCATCCTCGCCTTCATCGTCATCGTGCCCGGACGCAAAATGCCCTTCTGGCTGACCGCCGACGCCTTCGCCCCCGGACTGGCCCTGGGACAGGCCCTGGGCCGTCTGGGCTGCCTGGCCGCCGGCTGCTGCTACGGCCGGCCTTCCGATCTGCCCTGGGCCCTGACCTTTACCGACCCGGAATGCCTGGCCCCCCTGGGACTTCCCCTGCACCCGACCCAGTTGTACACGGCCCTGGCCCTGCTAGCGGTCTTCGGCCTGCTGATCCTTGTCCGCCGGCATCGGCGCTTCCCGGGCCAGGTCTTCTGGATGTACGCCCTGCTCCACGGCCTGGTCCGTTTCCACGTCGAATTTCTGCGCGGCGACTTCCGGGGCCACGGCCCCATACCCGGTCTGACCTCGACCCAGGTCGTGGCCCTGGCCCTGGTCCTGGCCGCGATTGTCATGCTGGGCATCCTGGGCCGGTTCCTCCGCCCCCCGGAAGAACGGCCTTGATGGATATTTTGCCTTGCCAAGCTAAAAAAGATTTGCTTATCATGGCCCCGGGATCAGCGGCCAGGCCACGGGGACCTGGAGCAATCAGAATGTGGAGGCAATGGCTTGGAGATTGATGATTTGAAATACTCGGTCGAGCATCTCTGGATTCGTCTGGACGACGACAATCGGGCCACCATCGGCGTCACGGAGGAGGCCTTCCCAAGCCAGATGGAAATCAAAAACATCTCGCTGCCCAACGAAGGCGACGAGATCATCAAGGACGAGGTCTTCGGCCGTTTGAAAACGTCCCGCCCCGGCGGCTTCAGGCTCTATGCGCCCATCAGCGGCGAAGTCACCGAGGTCAACGATGAGGCTCTGGACGCGCCCGACGTCCTGATCGAAGACCCGTACGACGAAGGCTGGCTGGTCCGGGTCGAGTTTTCCAACCCTTCGGAAATCGAGGACCTGATGACCCGGGATGAATACGAGGACTTCCTCGATGAAGACGCCCTCGACGACGAACCCGACGATCTGGACGACGACGAGGACGACGAGGACGACGAATTCTAACCTCGCCCCAACCGGCCGGCGAGCGCATGGCCAGGCGGAGAACCATCCCCGCCCAGGAGGAACAACGGCATGGAACTTGACGGGTACAGTTTCCCGGACGACCTGCTTTACGACAACAACCACTACTGGGCCCGCCTCGAAGGCGACCTGGTCGTCATGGGGACCACGGACTTCACCGTGAAGCTGGCCGGCGAAATCACCTACGTGGACGTGGACCAGGAAGGCGAGGAGACCGAGCAGGGCAAGCCCTTTGCCTCCATCGAGTCCGGCAAGTGGGTCGGCCGCGTCTATGCCATGGTTTCCGGCGAGGTCGTCGAATGCCACGAGGAACTCGAGGACGAGCCGGAACTGGTCAACCAGGACCCCTACGGCCAGGGCTGGCTGTTCAAGATCAAACCCTCGGACCTGGACGCCGAACTGGACAACCTCATGAAGGCCGGACCGGACTACGAGGCCTTCATGAAGATCGAGATCGGCCGCGTCCAGGACATGATGAAGTAACCGGCCCGGCCGGAACCCTCGGTCCGACACGCGCCGACGCGGCCGGGCCTTTCCCTGGCGCCTGTAGCTCAGTTGGATAGAGCGCCGGACTTCGAATCCGTAGGCCGTCCGTTCGAGTCGGACCAGGCGCGCCAGAAA
>JAHJTB010000025.1 GCA_018830135.1 Pseudomonadota bacterium
CGTTGCCGCCCAAAACCGGGCGAGTGCATTATCGAGGGAGATTGAACCAGCCGGAAGGGGCAATCCGGCATTCCGGCCGCGCGGCCGGAGGTTGTCACCCTGAACACCGCATACTGTTCGGCAACGGTATCCTGGAGTTCGAATCCCTTACCCATGGCGGCTGGCCTCCTTTGTCCAGCCTCCTGATCCCATACCATCCGCCCATGTACCAGAAATGGTCCATGGGTGGTGTGCTGTTTTTATCAACCACCTGTTCGATGCGGGGCGTCGAGGCGGTCCCCGAAATGGTCCAGGACCGGAAAGCCATGAAACGTCAGGCGGAGAGGCGAGGCCATGGAAGGTCCGTCTGCGCCTGGACGGCGGAAGTTTTCAATCAATGCAAATCGATCCGATGATCGATCGGGCCGAGGGAGGGGCCGAGTATGGACACTGAGGAAAAAACCAGGGAGCAACTCGACCGGGAACTGGCCGAGGCCAGGAGGGACCTGAAGGAACACGAACTCCGCATGGGCTACCTGTTGGCCAGCATACCCCAGAAGCTGTTTTTCAAGGACCGGGACTCGGTTTATCTGCTTTGCAATGAAAGCTATGCGCGCGATCTGGGCATCCGTCCTTCCGAGATCGTGGGCAGGACGGACTACGATTTCTACTCCCGGGAACTGGCCGACACGTATCGGGAGGGCGACCGGCGGGTCATGGAGGCCGGCCGGCCCGAGGACCTCGAGGAACGGTATGTCATGGAGGGAAAGGAGTTCATCGTCCGGACCTACAAGAACCCGGTCGCGGACGATCAGGGCCGACCCGTGGGCCTGGTGGGCATCTTCGACGACATCACGGGGTACAAGGCCACGGAGCGGGAGGCCGAGCGCCGCAACCGGGTCCTCGAGGCGGTCAACCAGGTCTTCGAGGAGGCGATAACGACGGACTCGGAGGAGGCCTTGGCCCGAAGGTGCCTGGCCATCGCCGAAGAGTTGACCAACAGCCGCTTCGGCTTCCTCGGCGAGATCAACCCCCATGGACGGTACGACACCATCGCCTTGAGCGATCCGGGCTGGGAGACCTGCCGGATGCCGGAATCCCAGGCGGCCATCTTGATCAACAACATGGAAATCCGCGGCCTTTGGGGCCAGGTCATCAAGGAAAACAGGGGGCTGTACACCAACGACCCCATGAACCACCCCCGGAGCGTGGGCCTGCCCGAGGGGCACCCGCCCCTGACCGCCTTTCTGGGCGTGCCCTTGTGGCAGGGCAGAAAGGTGATCGGCATGATCGCCGTGGGCAACAAGGAGGGCGGTTATGACGATTCCGATCTGAGGGCCCTCAGAGGGCTGTCGTCAGCCATCGGCCAGGCCCTGTCCGGCAAGCGGGCCGAACTGGCCCGCGTCGAGGCCGCGAATATCATCGCCCAGCAGAGCCAGGAGATCATGGAGCTGTCGACCCCGGTCATCCAGGTCTGGGAGGGCATCGTGGCCGCGCCGCTGATCGGCACCCTGGACAGCCAGCGGACCCAGCAGTTCATGGAACGTTTCCTCGAGGCCATTGTCGAGGCCAAGGCCCCGGTGGCCATGGTGGACATCACGGGCGTGCCCACCGTCGATACCCAGACGGCCCAGCATCTGATCGAGGCCATTACCGCGGCCCGCCTCCTGGGGACCCGTGTCATCCTGACCGGGGTCCGTCCGGCCATCGCCCAGACCCTGGTCCACCTGGGCATCGACCTGTCCGAGATCGAGACCCAGTCGTCCCTCATGGCCGGCCTGAAGCTGGCCCTGAACATGCTCGGTCTGGCCGTCACGAAGCGATGACGATGCCCTTGGGAGGTTCCCCAATGCAGGACGAGCAAAAATCCAGGGCCGAGCTCGTGGCCGACCTGTCGTCCCTTCGTTCCCGAGTCGAGGGCCTCGAGAGCAGCGAACGGTTTTTCAGGCTGATCGCCGACTTCACCTACGACTGGGAATGGTGGCTTGCCCCGGAGGGCCGGCTTGAATACATGTCCCCCTCCTGCGAACGAATCACCGGATATTCGGCGGATGCCTTCCGGGCCGATCCCGATCTGCTGAACCGGATCATTCATCCCGACGATCGGGCCCGGTTCGACAGTCACGTCCGGGAGAATGAACAGGCCGACGCTCCGGCCCTGGAAATGGAATACCGAATCATCAGGCCGGACGGGGAGACGCGCTCGATCACGCATTGGTGCCATTCCGTCTTCGGCGAGGACGGGAGCTGGCTCGGCCGCCGGGCCAGCAACCGGGACGACACCTCGGGCCGGGCAGCGTCGGATGCCCTGCGGCGGCAGTACAAACAACTGCTGTCCATCTTCGACAACATCGACGAGGTGGTCTATATCTGCGACCCGGACACCCACGACGTCATCTACGTCAATCAGAAGGTCAAAAGCCTTTTCGGCGATATCGTCGGCCAAAAGTGCCACAAGGCCCTCCAGAACCTGGACGCCCCCTGCCCTTTCTGCACCAACCGGATTATTTTCGGGGAACGAATGGGCGAGGCCTACACCTGGGAGTTCCACAATGAAAATGTGGACCACTGGTATCGGTGCATCGACAAGGCCATACCCTGGCCGGACGGGAGAATGGTCCGGTACGAAATGGCCATCGACGTGACCGACCAGAAGCGGGCCGAACAGACGGTCGCCCGGCAGGCGGCCGAGATCATGGAGTTGTCGACCCCGGTCATTCAGGTCTGGGAGGGGATCGTGGCCGCGCCGCTGATCGGCACCCTGGACAGCGAGCGGACCCAGCAGTTCATGGAACGATTCCTCGAGGCCATTGTCGAAGCCAAGGCGCCGGTGGCCATGGTGGACATCACGGGCGTGCCCACCGTCGATACCCAGACGGCCCAGCATCTGATCGATGCCATTACCTCGGCCCGCCTGCTCGGGACCCGGGTCATCCTGACCGGGGTCCGTCCGGCCATCGCCCAGACCCTGGTCCACCTGGGCATCGACCTGCAAGGCATCGAGACGCGGTCCTCGATGGCGGCCGGACTCGCCCTGGCCCTGGACCGGGTCGGACTGAAAGTGGTCGATAAATCCCAACATGAACCGGAGGGAGCCCATGTCGGCTGACAGCATTTCCGTGAACCGGATTCGCGAGGTCCTATTGGTAACGGTGCCGCCCGAGCCGGACGACGAAACCATCACCATGCTCCAGGAAAAGGTCCTGGCGGCCATGGAGCGTCACAACGCCAGAGGCCTGGTCCTGGACATCTCCACGGTCGACACCCTGGACTCCTTCTTCGCCCGGACCATCATCGAGACGGGTCAGATGGTCAAGCTCATGGGAGGCAGGACGGTCATCGCCGGGATGCGAACCGGGGTGGCCATCACGGCCACTCAGCTCGGACTGGTCTTCGGCCACCTGCTGACCGCCCTGGACGTGGACCGCGCACTGGACCTGCTGGGCGAAAGCTGATGGAAGGAGGTCGCGGTGTGCCGGAATCAACGGCTGAAACCCATGTTGACATCAACTCCGAATCGGACATCGTCAAGGTCCGCAAGACCGTGCGAGACCTGGCCGCGGCCCAGGGCTTCGGCCCGACGGACGTGACCCGGATCGTGACGGCGGCCTCGGAACTGGCCCGCAACGTGTTCCGGTTCGCCGGGACCGGCTTCCTGCAAATGAAGCAGTACGAGGAAGGCCCTCGCCGGTGCCTCGAACTGCTTTTCGAGGACCAGGGGCCGGGTATCGCGGACATCGAGCAGGCCATGGAGCCCGGTTTCACCTCCGGGGGCGGCCTGGGCCTGGGCCTCCCGGGGGCCAAGCGCCTGATGGACGAACTCGAGCTGGATTCCGTTCCCGGCCGGGGCACCCGGGTCACGGTCCGCAAATGGATGAATTCGTCCCAGAAAAAAGGGCTTGCCGCATGAAACCGTTGGAGAAAAAATCCCGAGCCCGCCCGCCGGCCCGGGCGGCGCGATTCGGATTTCCCGGCCGGGAGGCTGAAACGTGACCCAGACGCCCGGCGTCAGAATGGCCGTTACCCATCCCAGCCAGGTTGCGGCCGCCCGCGGACAGGCCGAGACCCTGGCCCTGGCCCTGGGCTTCGACGACCAGGCCGCGGCCGAGATCGCGCTGTCGGTCAGCGAACTGGCCTCGAATCTGGTCAAGTACGCCCCGGGCGGCGAGTTGGTCATCAGCGGCCTTTCCGAATCCGGGCGCCGGGGCCTCCAGGTCGAAACCCTGGACCAGGGCCCCGGAATCAAGGACGTGGAAACCGCCTGCGCCGACGGCTTTTCCAGCGCCGGCAGCCTGGGCTACGGCCTGGGGACCGTCAATCGGCTGATGGACGAACTGGAAATTTCGTCAAACTTCCGGGCCCCGGCAGGCACGCGCGTCGTCTGTAGGCGCTGGCTGCGAAAAGAGGCCCCGGACGGTCCGGCTTCGCCCTTTGAAGTGGGCGCGGCGGCCCGGCCGCACCCCAAAATGACCGTGAACGGGGACGCCTTCGTCATCAAGAGCGGCGAGGGCAGCACGCTCGTGGCCGTGATCGACGGACTCGGCCACGGCCAGTTCGCCCACCGCGCCTCCCAAAAGGCCGCGGAATATGTGGAACGCCATTTCAACCA
>JAHJTB010000241.1 GCA_018830135.1 Pseudomonadota bacterium
GTTTTTCTGACGGCCCATTCCGACGAGGAGCGCCTGGCCCGGGCCAGACCCAGCCGGCCCCTCGGGTACCTGGTCAAGCCGGTCCAGGAAAGGGACCTGCGAATTACCGTCGAAATGGCCTTGTACGCGGCCCGGGCGGACGCCGCGCGCAAACGGGCCGAGGATGCGCTCCGGGAGAGCGAAGAGCGATTCGAGTTGTTCATGAAGCATCTGCCCGGCGTGGCCTTTATCAAGGACGCGGAGGGGCGGACCCTGTTCGCCAACGATCTGTATTACATAAGCACGGGTTTCAAGCCCGGGGCGGTCATAGGCAAACAGGACCGGGACCATCTCCCTCCGAAGACGGCCGAAGGGTTCTACGAAGAAGATCGGACCGTTCTGGACCAGGGGCGAGCCCTGCGGATCGAGCAGGAGTATTCGGGGCCGCAAGGACGGATTCACTGGCTGACCTACAAGTTCCCCATCTTCCGCCAGGGCAGGCCGGACCTGATCGGCGGGATTTCCATCGACATCACTGCCCTCAAGCGGGCCGAGGCGGCCGTGAAACGGAGCGAGGAGCGTTTCCAACTGGCCGTGGGAGGGTCCCAGGACGGACTATGGGACTGGTACGATCTCAAGGCGGACCGGGGCTGGGTCTCACCGCGCTTTTTCGGTCTTCTCGGGTACGAGGACGGCGAGTTTGAGCCGAGTTCGGCCGTGTTCATGGAGCATGTTCATCCGGAGGACCGGGAGCGGCTCAACCAGGCGGTCCGTGCCCAGCTTTCGGTCGGGGCGGGCTTTGAAATAGAGTGTCGTCTGCGGACCAAGGCGGGGGCCTATCGCTGGTTCCACGGCCGGGGCCGGGCGATACGGGACCAGGCAGGGCGGGTCTCCAGGTTTTCGGGCTCCATTCAGGACATCCAGGAACGCAAAGCGGCCGAGCAAGCTCTGGTCCGGGAAAAAGAGCGTTTTCGGGTGCTGGTGGAGCATTCACCGCTCGGCGTGGCCCTTGTGGACCGGGGCGGCGGCTATCGTTACGTCAATCCCAAGTTCGTCGAGATATTCGGCTATGAACTGGAGGATGTGCCGGACGGCCGGTCCTGGTTCGGAAAAGCCTTTCCCGACCCGGACAAGCGTCGGGTGGTCCGTTCGGCCTGGCTGTCCGACATGGAAAAGATCGGGCCGGGGGAGGCCCGTCCCCGGACCTACATGGCAACCTGCCGGGATGGGTCTGAAAAGGAGATACTGTTCCGGCCGGTGGCCCTGGAAAACGGGGACCAGGTCGTCATTTACGAGGACATTACCGATCGGGTCGATTGGGAGCGGGCGCTGAAGGAGAGCGAGGAGAAATATCGGGTTCTGGTGGAGCATTCGGGCGAAGGGATATGCATCCTGCAAGGCGACCCGCCGCGCTTCATTTTTGTCAACTCGGCCATGAGCAAGATTACGGGCTACGAAGCCGACGAGTTGATGGAGATGGACTTCGACGGGATTCTCGAACTGATCCATCCGGACGATCTGGACATGACCCGCCAACGTTTTTTCGAACGGCTCTCAGGCCTGTCGCCGCCCAACCGGTACGAGATTCGCCTGATCCGCAAGGACGGCAGGCCCACATGGATCGATCTGTATTCCGGGGCCGTCGACATCCGGGGCCGGCCGGCGGTCCAGGTGGGGATGCGGGACGTGACGGAAAACAGGCGGTTCAGCGAAAGAATCCAGGCTGCGCTGAAGGAAAAGGATGTGTTGCTCAAGGAGATTCACCACCGGGTGAAAAACAACATGCAGGTCGTCACGAGCCTGTTGAATATTCAGGGCGCCCGGGAATCGAACCTTCGGGTCGTGGAGGCGCTCAAGGAAAGCCGGGATCGGGTCGGGGCCATGGCCCTGGTCCACGAATTTCTGTTCCAGTCGGAATCGCTGGCCGAGATCGACCTGGGGGACTACGTCAAGCGTCTGGCCGAGGTGCTGGTCCGTTCGTACTCGACGCGGTCACCTTTGCCCGAGGTCCGGGTCGTGGTCCCGAAGGGACTGAGGGTCGGGCCGGACCAGGCCGTGCCTTGCGGCCTGGTGCTCAACGAGTTGATTACCAATGCCCTCAAGCATGCCTTCCCGGACGACCGCCAGGGGGTGATCACGATCGGGATTCATGAGGACCCGCCGGGCCGAATTCGGCTCAAGGTCGGTGACAACGGGGTGGGCCTGCCGGAAGGCCTGGACTGGCGTGCTTCGAAGACGGTGGGCCTTTCCCTGGTCGTCGCCCTGGCCGAGCATCAACTGGAAGGCGAGGTGGACCTCGATCGGGGCGAAGGCGCCTGTTTTTCCGTCAGCTTTGAATTGACGCGATGACCGGGTTTAAAGGAGCCATGTCATGAGTGGAAACGAATCGATGCGGGGTCCGCGCCATGAGATCGAGATCGACCTTCGTTACGTCGGACCGCCCCGGATCACCCAGGGCGGTTACATCAGCGGCCTGTTGGCCATGCACCTCGACACGGACACGGTCGAGGTGAGCATGCGCAGCCCGACGCCCATGAACCGGAAACTGATGCTGGACCTGGGCGTGCCGGGCCGGGTCCGACTGTACGACGGCGAACGGCTGCTCAACGAGGCCCGGCCGGCGGAACTGGACCTGGAGATACCGGAGCCGGTGACCATGGAAGAGGCCAGGAGGAGTTCCCTGCGCCACGTGACCGATATGCCCTATCCATATTGCTTCGGCTGCGGATCGGCCCGGGGGGAGGACGAGGGGCTCCACCTGAGGTCCGGTCCGGTGTCGGGACGCAATCTGGTGGCCACCGACTGGGTTCCCACGGCGGGCGCGGCCGGGGCCGGGGCGGGTGAACCGGTCCCCCTGCCCATCACCTGGGCGGCCATGGAATGTCCCACGGCCAGGGCCATGGAGATCGGGGATTTGAAAGGGCCGGACGAACTGATTCTGCTGGGCCGGATGACCACGCGGGTCGAGGGCCTGCCCCGGGTCGGCCGGCCCTGCTTTTTCATGGGCTGGCCCCTGGGGCGGGAGGGCCGGAAGATATCTCTGGCCGGGACGATGCACGACGAATCCGGCCGTCTGCTGGTCATGTCCAAACTTCTTTTCATCACACTCAAGGAAGGCGCCACATACGACGACTACCAGCCTGGCCTCGGCTGACTTTAACCCGGGTTTTGCAGTTGTCTACGACTGCGGCGCCGAACATGCGGGGCGGGCCATTCTCGCGGCTTGCCGCGAACGTGGCCCGCCGACCAAACAATGCTCTTTTCCCCTACATGTCGAAGCCTCGCGACGAACCCAACCGCAAAATCCGGGCTTAATCAAAAAGGGTGACGGGCCGGCTCAGGCCTTCAGGCTGGACAGGGTTTGCAGAAGAGCGGCCTTGAGGCGGTCGAGTTCTCCGGTCAGGGTCTGGTAGTCTTCGCCGGCTGCGTCCAGGTTTCCGCTCCGCCCGGCGGTTTCGAGTTTCAAGGCGGCCTGGGCGGCCGAGGTGGCCGAAAAGCTGTGGATCATGCCCTTGAGGGTGTGGGCCGAATACTCCAGACGCCGGGCGTCGCGATCCTGAATGGCCGAGCGGATTTCCGCCAATCGATCCGGCAGGTCGGCCTGGAACAGGTCGATCAGTTCCTCGATGAGGTCGATGTCCCCTTCGGTCAGGGCCATCAAGGCGGCCCGGTTGAGCACCTCGTTGCCGGGCCGGACTGAATCGTTCTCGATGGCTGTGTCCGGTCCATCCGGGACCAGGCTTTCGATGGTGGTGAAAAACTCGTCCACGTCGATGGGCTTGGACACGTAAGCGTCCATGCCGGCTTCAAGGCAGCGGTCCTGGTCGCTTTCCATGGCGTGAGCGGTCATGGCCACGATGGGGACGTGAGCGCCGGCAAGCGTTTCCCGGGCCCGGATGGATCGCGTCGCCTCCAGACCGTCCATTTCGGGCATCTGGACGTCCATCAGGATCAGGTCGAACGATTCCCTTTCCCAGATCTCGAGGGCCGCCCGTCCATTTTCCGCCGTGATCACCTGATGCCCGCGTTTTTCGAGCAGGGTCACGGCCAGTTTCTGATTGAACAGGTTGTCTTCCGCCAGCAGGATATTAAGCTTTTTCCGGGAGACCCGGGGCGGGGACCAGCGGTCCATCGGCAGCTCGCGTTCCATGCCGAGCCCGGCCACGCGCATGATGGTTTCGAGGAGTTCCTCGATTCCCACTGGTTTGGCCAGCATTTTCGTCCGGGGGCCGGGAAACCCCCTGTCTTCGAATTTATCCATCATCGAGGTCAGGAATATGATGGGCAGGTCTCCCCAGGCCTCGTGGAGTCGAATCCGCCGGGCCAGTTCGATCCCGTCCAGGTCCGGCAGCCCCATGTCCAGCAGGGCCAGGTCCAGGGTCCCCTTGGTGCGATGGATGTCTTGCAGTTTTTCCAGGGCCGCCGAGGCGTCGTTGGCCGTGACCGGAATCATCCCCCAGGCGGACAGGGTCTGGCCGATCATGGTCCGGTTGGCCGAGCCGGCATCCGCGATCAGGACCCGCAGCCCCTTGAGCCGCTTCCTGAAATCAGGCCCTTCCCCGGTCCTGGAGTCGCCGGGAACCGCTTTGATCGTGAAATGGAAAGTGCTGCCCCGCCCGGGCTCGCTTTCCGCCCATATGCGGCCGTTCATGAGTTCGACCAGCTGCTTGGCAATGGTCGTGCCCAGTCCGGTCCCGCCGAAACGCCGGGTGATCGAACCGTCGGCCTGGGTGAACCGGTCGAAAATCCGGTCCAGGGTCTTGGCCGGGATACCGATACCCGTATCGGCGATCTTGAAATGGATCGTGTCCCGGTCCATCGGTTCCACGGTCAGCACGACCTGGCCTCGTTCCGTGAACTTGATGGCGTTGCCGATCAGGTTGAGCAGGACCTGCCGCAGCCGGTTGGCGTCGCCCCGGATATGGACCGGCGCGCCCTCCCTGAAGTCCTGGACGAACTCGATGCCCTTTTGATGGGCCTTGATGGCCAGGGCCTTCATGATCGAATCCACCAGCGAGCGCAG
Organism: Pseudomonadota bacterium; assembly: GCA_018830135.1. Lineage (GTDB taxonomy): Bacteria > Desulfobacterota > Desulfarculia > Adiutricales > JAGVGV01 > JAHJTB01. The sequence goes on from JAHJTB010000241.1 coordinate 5,003, forward strand.
GTCGAAGCTGTCATCATTGAGGGTCAGGAAGCCGGCTTCGATCTTGGAGATGTCCAGGATGTCGTTGATGATTTGAAGCAGCGCATCGGCCGATGACTTGACGGTTTCCAGGAAGCCCCTTTGTTCGCCGTCCAGGTCCGTCATCAGGGCCAGATCGGTCATGCCGAGAATGGCGTTCATGGGGGTGCGGATTTCATGGCTCATGTTGGCCAGGAACTCGCTCTTGGCCCGGTTGGCCTGTTCCGCCTCCTCGCGGGCCAGGACGAGTTCATCCTCGGCCTGCTTCCGTTCGGTAATGTCGGAGAAACTCTCGATCCCGCCCAGGACCTGCCCGGCCTCGTCCTCGATCAGATCGGCGTTTTTCAATACGGTCAGAATCCGGCCGTCCTTGGTCCGTAGCGTACACTCCCGGCCTCGGATGGGTTTGGGGGTGTCCGGATCGAAAACACCGCAACGATCCGTACACGGGGACTGGGCGAAGACCAGGCAGGTTTGGCCCAGCATTTCCTCCTCGGAGTAGCCGGTGATCCGGGCGGCCTGATCGTTCCAACTCGTGATCCGGGCCTCCCGGTCCACGGTGAAGATGGCGCTGGGGATGAGGCGGTAGATGAGTTCCGCGAAATTTCTGGACTGCTGCAAGGCCCGTTCCGCGCGGACCCGTTCGGTAATGTTACGTGCCGACCCGGAGACGTAGGCGGGCGCGCCCGCTTTTTTCACCAGCGTGTTGCGGTATTCGATGTAATGCTCCCGCCCGTCCTTGTCCAGGGCCAACAGGACGCCCTCGGCCTCTCCCTCGGTCAGAATCCGTTTGAGATACTCGGTCTTGAACAAGGGGCGAAAATCGGGGGCGATGAAATCGCTGATCAGTTTCCCGATCATCTCCTCGGGAGAAAAACCGGCGACGGCGGATGCGGCCGGGTTGGCGCTGAGCAGTTTTCCCTCGAGATCGTGGGTCATGATCAGATCGCTGATGTTATTGAAAAGGTCCCGGTAACGTTCTTCCGAGGCCCGAAGCAGGGCTTCGGCCCGTTTGCTTTCCGTGATGTCCCGGGCCACATGGACCGACCCGGTCAAGGTGCCGTCCGGCCCGAACAACGGGGAGACGGTCACATGGAAGTCTCCGCCCAGCCGATCTTCGTAAACGTCGGCGACGTGCATCCGGCCGTCGGAGAGCAGGTGATGGTGGGGACAGTCCGCAATGGGTTCAATCGCGCCATGAACCGTCTCGTAGCAGGGCCGGCCGGCCAGTTCCCCGGTCGTCAAACCCAAACGGTCGGCCATGGCCTGGTTGGCCCGGACGATCCGGTGTTCACGGTCGAGAATGGCGATCAGGTCGGGCACGGCGTCAAAGGTCTTTTCCCATTCCTCCTTGGCCACCTTGAGCCGGGCCTCGGCCCCTCGGCGCTCGGTGACGTCCCGGACGATGGCCCGCGACCCGGCGACCCGGCCGCCATCGACGATGGGGGTCGGCCGGACCTCGATCCAGCGGGTGCGCCCGTCCGGCGAGGTCAAGGCGGTTTCGATGACCTCCGGGAATTGCGCCGGGTCCCGCATCGAGCCCAGGGAGACTTTGAACTGGTCCGGGTCCTCGAAGGCCTCGATCCGGAAGATGTTACGGCCGACGATGTCATCGGGCGAGCCGTACCCGAAAATCCCGGCCATGGCCCGGTTGGCGAAGACGACCGTGCCGGCCTGGTCGGTACTGAAAATCCCGTCCTGAAGGGCGTCGACCAGGGCCCGGTATTTTTCCTCGCTGGACTGAAAGGCCTGGTTGGCCGTTTCCAGTTGCCGGGTTCGGTCGAGTACCAGCTCCTCGAGGTGTTCCTTGTATCGTTCCAGTTCCCCGGCGGCCTGTTTGAACTCGGTGACGTCCCGGGCAATGCCCTGGGTTCCGGTGAACCCCTCCGAGGCCGGGGCGTCCAGGTCATAGACTCCTTCGGCGGACACGTTGAAGAGGCGAAAGCCCTTGATGTCCCGCCATCTCGTCTCGAAAGGCACCTCGGCCCGGTCCGTGGTAAGCAGTCTCAACTCGATGGATTTCGTGCTCCGGTCCCCGGTCCGTCGTTCGTTGATCCGCCACGTCGCTTCCGGGCGGTTGTCGGGATGGACCAGTCCCATGATAGGCGAACCGATGAGGGCGGCGGGGTCGTATCCGTAGTTTTTCACGGCGTCACTGATAAAGGTGATGCGGCCTTCGGGATCGAGGCGGTAGACGATGTCGGGTATGTTTCGGATGATGGAATCGAGCGTGTTCCTGGATCGTCTGAGTTCTTCCTCGGCCTGCCTGCGGCCCGTGATTTCGTGGGAAACCACCACCGCGTGGGTTACGCGGCCCGGTTCGCCGACATACGGGTAGTAGACGACGTCATAGTATCCGCGACCCCGGTTGTGGAAGTCGAACCAGGCCTCGTAATGCACCTCCCGGCCGGCCAGGCATTCATCCAGATGAGGCTTGATCACCCCTTGAAACAGCTTCGTCCCCCAGACCTGGGCCACGCTACGGCCGACGATTCCCTCCCGGCCGGGGTCCAGCGTGTCGAGATAGGCTTTGTTGGCGGCTTCGTAAACATAGTCGCGGCGAACCAGGGTCATGAGGTCCCGGCTGGCGTTGGCGATGAACTCGAATTTGGCCAGGGCGTCATCCCGAATCCGGTTCCGGTCGATTTCGGCCTTGAGACGCAGGGCGGACCGTACCCGGGCCAGGAGCGCCGTTTTATCGAATGGTTTGGAAACATAGTCGAAGGGGCCGCAATCCCTCTCGGGTTCGAGGGCTTTGAACTGATCGTCCGAGGCCAGGGCCACGATCGTCGGATCGCCCTCGCGCCCGTCGTTGTTGATCCTGCGGCAAAGCGCAAGGACCTCCCCCTGGGGGAGGGCGAGGTCGATCAGGAGCAGTTCGAATGGCGCCTGGCAGTTCGGGGCGAGGATGGCGATGGCTTCGGAGGCCGATTCGGCCGAAGTGATTTCCAAGAAGCCCGTTGCGCGTAGGACTTCCTCGATGTAGAGGCGGTCCGCCCGATCATGGCAGACGATCAGGATGCCCATATATGGTGTCCCCTGCCGTCAGAAGGCCGGACCGCCCGGACCCGGTAAATCCGGGCGTCGCGGGGGCGGGCCTTCGCTCAGGATATTAAACCCGGATTTTGCAGTCGCCTCCTGCCGCGGCGTCGAAATGCGTGCTGCAATGCTTGTATCCCGGTTTTTGACCTCGACGTATCGCTAGGATACGCCCGCGGCCAAAAACCGGTCCAACTTTGCCTTTCGCTTTGCATTTGGATACCTTGCTACAAACCCAACTTCAAAATCCGGGTTAAACGCCCTTAGAAATCGCTGAAGTCCTCGTCCATGGGGATCACATCGTCGGCCTTGACCTCCCGGCGCTTCCCGCCGGCCTTAATTTTGGCCGGCGGCGCGGAGCGCCCGGCCGGGGCCTGGATTCGACGGGCGGGTTTCAGGGTCCTGGTTTGCACGGCCCGGGTCCGGCCGACCAGGTTGAGCAGGTCGCCGACCAGGTCGACCATGTTTTCGGCCTGGGAGTTCATTTCCGCCGAGGCCGATGCGGATTCTTCGGAAGTGGACGCGTTTTGCTGGGTCACCTGGTCCAGCTGGGATATGGCCTGGTTGATCTGGTCGATGCCCTGGGCCTGTTCGTTGGAAGCGGCCGCGATCTCACTGATCAGTTCGGCCACCTTGTCGGAGTTGGTCGCCACTTCGGAAAAGGCGTTCCCGGCTTCCTTGACCAGGTGTCCCCCCTGATCGATCTTGTTGATGGTCTCCTCGATCAGCGAGGCCGTGTTTTTGGCTGCTTCGGCGGCACGCTGGGCCAGATTGCGGACCTCGTCGGCAACCACGGCGAAACCGGCCCCGGCCTCACCGGCCCGCGCGGCTTCCACCGCGGCGTTCAGGGCCAGCAGGTTGGTCTGGAAAGCGATTTCATCGATCGTCTTGATAATCTTGCCGATCTCCGAACCGGAGGCCGAGATTTCGGTCATGGACCGGGTCATCTCCTTCATCGAGCCCTCGGCCCGGCCGACCACCCGCCGGGTTTCGTCCATCAGACTGTTGGCCTGGGCGGCGTTGTCCGCGTTCTGCCGGGTCATGGATGACATCTCCTCCAGGGAGGCCGATGTCTCCTCCAGGGAGGCGGCCTGTTCGGAGGCCCCTTCGGCCAGTTGCTGGCTGGCCGACGAAACCTGGCCCGACGCTTCGACCACCTGTTCGGCGTTGCCGCCGATACCGTCGGCCACTCTGGCCAGGACCCGGATCAGCCCCCGGCTGATGAAAAAGGCCAGGATGATCCCCAGGACGATGGCGATCAGGCCAAGGACGACCACGTTGCGCTCCGTGCCCCGGGCCGAGGCCAGCATGACCTCGTCGGTCATGATGTTGTCCTTGACCGTTTCAGCCATTTTGCTCAGGAGCGATTGAACCGCCATGAGGTTGGGCCGGGTCTCGGTGGCGTATATGTGACTGGCCTCGTTGAAGCCTTTCGTCAAGGCGCTTTCCGCGTCAATGGCTGTGGCGATATTTTTGTTGACGCTCTCCAGGGCGGGAAGCGTTTCCTTTTCGTAAATGCTCAGGGCCGACGCCATGTCCAGTTTGTTGACCGCTTGTTCGATGTGGACTGCCGAGGCGTGAAGGGCGCGGTGCGGCTCGTCCAGGGCGTCCATGGCGGCCTTGAAGGCCGGGAAGGTTCCACGAAGTTCCTCCGCCTCGGGCGAGGACAGGAAGCGGGCCAGTGAACACTGGGTCGGGTCCACCTGGACTCCCAGAGAAAACGGCTTGCCGGCGGCGAATTCCTCGGCCCGCTTGAGCAGGGCCTGGTTCTTTTCATCGAGGAATATCCCGGTCCCGATGATCCAGCCCCAGGGCTTGTACAGCTTGACGTAGGTGATCTTGGGCACGGGCCTGTCGCTGCCGACCTTGGGCCAGTAATAGCTGACGAAACCCTCGCCCTTGGCCAGGGCCACGCTGACCATCTCCTGGAACAGGGCCTTGCCGTTGGGGTCCTTGCTTTCTTTCATGTTCTTGCCGACCAGTTCCGCCTTGGGGTGGACCAGAAGGGCGTGGGCGGTATCCATGATGAAGACATAGTCCGACTGGTCGGGTCCGAAGCGGATCGGGGCGATGGCGGCCTTGGCCAGTCTCTGGCGGGCGGCCGGATCGCCGAGGCCGCTGGCTTCGTCCAGGCCACGGACCACGGAAAACGCCTCGTCGATAATGCCACGGACCTGGGACTGATACGAATAGAGCCCCGCGGCTTCGCGGGCCAGGTTCTGGTTGACCGTGGCCACCCATTTGACCTGGGCGGTGATCATGTTGGACAGGGTCAAGGCCAGACCCGGATGCGGCTGTTGAAAGGTCTGGTCGATATGAGCGGCCGATTCATGCAAGTGCTGGTGAGGCGCTTCGATCTCCTGGAGGAAGGTTTTGAGGGCGGGCAGCATGGCCTCGGCCTCCCGACGCCCTTCTCCGTAATACCACTGGCCGAAGGCGCATTTATGAGGGTCCAGTTGCACGTCCAGCTTGGTGATCTTGTCGTCGGTCAACAGGGCGCTGACCTTGTTGGCCCAGTTCAGGTGGTCCACTTCGCGTTGGGCCAGATTGCCCCGCAACTTGTTGCCCCCGATGACTTCACTGGCATTGCCCACGATGCCGGTCACGCCGAACAGCGCGGCAACGCCCAAGGCGGCCAGTACTAACAGGATCGCCCCAAAACCCAGCCCGATTCTCTTGCCCACGGTCATGTTCCGCCGATTCATCAATCCTGCTCCTTGTTTGGTCTGATTGCGGTTTGTTGTCTCCGGTTGGAGATATCTGAATCCGAATGACAATATCCTTAAAATATACCGGGTCCCCCCGAGGCTGCCCGAACCTGGAGCGGAACATACTACACTAAAATACAATGCGCGCCCAAAATGTCAAAGTGCTGCACGATATTTTTTCATGGCTCCCGAGGGCCTGTCTCCCGGCCGACGCGGGATAACCAGGCAATACAGTAAACAACGACCCCCGCGGGGGCTGGTTTGAGCCCCCCCAAAGGGGGAACAGGCTATTTCCGGGTTGTCAGGCCCGCTTCCGATAACTTCTCGCGCAGACGGCCGATTTCCAGTCTCAATGCGGCCATCGCCTCGGTGGCGCCGGACAGGTTCCCGTCGCGACCCATGGCTTCCAGGCGCTGTGCCGCCCGACTGAGCGCCTTGGCGGACAGGTTGCCGGCCATGCCTTTAAGTCCGTGGGCCGCGGTTTTCATTTCGTTCGAGTTTTGTTCGAGAACAGCCTGGTCCAATTCCCGCATCACATCCGGGACCCTGGTAAAAAAAAGCCCAGCCAGTTCCGACAGAAGGTCACGGTCTCCCTGAAGTCGCTCGATCAGTTCATCAAGGTCCAGGGTCGGAGCAGGGGCTTCGGTTTCAGCCCGCGAGACTTCGACTCGAGGCGGTCGGGGACCGCGAGGCGTCCATTGTTCGATCAGGCGGAAAAGTTTCAGAGTATCGAGTGGTTTGGAGATATAGGCGTCCATACCCGCTTCGAGACAACGTTCTTGGTCTCCCTTCATGGCCTGGGCGGTCATGGCCAGGATGGGGACGTGTCCGCCTTCCAGTCTTTCACGGTCCCGGATGCGCCGGGCGGCCTCCATGCCGTCCATGATCGGCATCTGGACATCCATCAAAACCAGGTCGAAACCGCCTTTCGCCACCCGTTGAACCGCTTCCAGTCCGTTGCCGACGATCTCGACGGGATATCCGCGTTTTTCGAGCAGGCCCCGGACCAGCCTCTGGTTAATCTCGTTGTCTTCCACCACCAGTATACGTAGACATCTATGCCGCTCGCGTAAGACGTGCCGTGTCAGGGGGCCATTGGAGGCCGTTTCATAGAGCGGGCTCATGAGGGCCTGAACGGTTTCGATCAGGTCCGGCTCTCCGACTGGTTTGGTCAGGTATCCGTCGATCCCGGCTTCACGGCATCGCGAAGCATCGCCGCGCTGGCCGGACGAAGTGATCAGCAGAATCCTCGGGGAGGCGGCGTCGAGGTCTTTCCGGACCCGTTCGGCGAAGTCGAACCCTTCGGGTCCGGGCTTGTCCTGGTCGATGACCAACAAGTCGTAGGGCCTTTGTTTGAGGTCCTCGAAGGCTTTGTCCCGGGTTTCGGCCGACCCGGCGGTCATACCTTTTTCGATGAGGGTGGCTTCGAGGGACGCCCGATTGGCCGGATTATCCGCGAGGACCAATGCGAAGAGACCACGGAGATCGGGTCGTCGGACATCTTCCGGGTGGAGAGGCCCCGGTGCGGGCCTGCCGAAGACGGCCTTGAAATGGAAAACACTTCCGTGTCCGACCTGGGATTCGACCCAAAGGCGGCCGCCCATCAATTCAGCGAGTTGGGACGAGATGGATAGTCCCAGCCCGGTCCCTCCGTAACGCCGGCTCATGGATGTCTCGGCCTGGTTGAAGGGAGAAAAGATGAAATTCTGCTTTTCAGGAGGAATGCCGATGCCGGTATCGCGAACGGAGACATGCAGGACCACCGGGTCTTGGGGCTCGGATTCGAGGCGCACCTCGGTGACGATCTCGCCCCGTTCGGTGAACTTGACCGCATTGCTTAACAAGTTGAAAAGTATCTGTCTCAGGCGGCCCGGATCGCCTTCAAGGAACTCGGGGACATCGGGCTGCACGGAACAGGATATTTCAAGGCCTTTGTTCCGGGCCGAAATACCCATGGTGTTCATGGTTTCGTCCAGAGAATCCCGGAAGTTGAATGTGATGCGTTCGAGCTGCATCTTGCCGGCTTCGATTTTCGAGAAGTCCAGGATGTCATTGAGCAGAGACAACAGGGAGTTGGCCGAAATTTTCAGCATGCCCATGTATTCCCGCTTTTCGGGCTTCAGGTCGGCGCCCATGACCAGCTCGGCCATGCCGATGATGCCGTTCAGGGGGGTTCGGATGTCATGGCTCATATTGGCCAGGAAGACGCTTTTCGCCCGACTCGCTTCCTCGGCGGCCGCCTTGGCCAGGATCAGTTCCTCTTGCGTCTTCTTTCGTTCCTGTATTTCCCGCTGCAGGTCCAGGTTGGATTTCCGAAGTTCGGCGGTTCGCTGGGTAACGGCGATTTCCAGAGTCTGGCCGTGTTGTATGACCCGTTCATGCAACAGGGCGTTCTGAAGGCCGATGGATACGGTGTTGACCAGCGTAGCCAGAAAATCGGTCTTTTCGCTGAAATCCCGTTCCTGCAGGGAGGCCAGTCCAACCACGCCGATGACCTCGATGCCGCTGGCCATGGGGAGAGCGGCCAGGGAGTGAATGCCGTTGATATTGCACTCATCCCATGTGCAACGGGCGTCCTGATGGATGTTTTTACTGTAATGGGCCTGGTTCCGGCCGGCGGCCAATCCGCACAGGCACTGGCCGACCTGATGTTCGGCCAGTTCAGCGATCCTGACCTCGGTATTGATCCGACGGCCCTTGGGCCGGAGTTTTTCCCCCTCCTTTAAAAAGATGAAGGCCATATCCGGAGACACGGAGGTCATTATCTGGTCCAGGGCCGACTGGACGACGTGTTCGACTGACAGATTGGAACCGACCCGGCGTCCCAATTTATTCAGGGCGGTCAGTTCATTGACCCGCTCTTGGATTTCCTGCTCGGCCTGCTTCTCTGCCGTGATGTTCTGGGCGGTCCCCATCACGCCGATGACATGTCGGTGGTGGTCCAGGAGCGGCTCCATCATAAACCGGACGTCGACCTTCGATCCCTCCGGCCTGAGGAACCGGCACTCCGTCTGGCCCTGCCCGCTCATTTTCAGCGATTCCCGTAACGAAGCTTCGACCCGGTCCCGATCCTCGGGTGCGACGGCTTCGATGAAAGTCGAATAAGGTACGCCGGACGGTTGGGGGTTCAGTCCCAGGAGACGAAACATTCCGTCCGAGCAGGCCAGCCGGTCAGAAGCGACCAGCCATTCCCAGTTGCCCAGGCCGGCGATCCGCTGCGCCTCGGCCAGGCTGGCTTCGCTTCTGAATAGCCGTTCCTGGGCCTTCCGGCGTTCATCGATTTCGATCTCGCATTCGGCGACCTTTTTTTCCAGGGAGTCGGCCTTGCGGTCCAGTTCCTCCTTGAACATGAAGGTCCGGATGACGTTGGATACGACGCGGCTGAGCAGAATGAGATCGCGCCTGACCACGGAGCCGAGGGCGCCGGGCGAATGGAAGGAGATGTTGAGCACGCCGAAACAGCGGTCGCCGTATGAGAGGGGCATGGCGGCCAGGGCCGGGGGCAGGGATGGGTCCTGTGCCGCGGGCGAATTTTCCGGGGCGTTTTCGTTCCAGAAAATGGGCCTGTTTTCCTGGCAGGCGCGACCGGCCATGCCTTCTCCCAGCTTGAACGTCAGCCCCTTGTTATAGGGGCCGTGCGCGTCGCCGACCAGGTCCGCCGGCCCATAGGCGGCCATCAGGCGCAAGAAGTCCATGTCGGGGCCCAGGAGCAGGAGGGAGCAGGCCCTGAGGTCGTCGAGGAGCAAGACCAACACGTCCAGGATTTCATCCAGCGCCCCGGACAGGTTGTCCAAAAGGACCGGCACCTCGCTCAGGCGGGCAACGGCGGACAACATGCGGATGGTCGATTCCAGCCGGAGGCCCATCCTTTCCAGCGCCTCGGCGGACGGCTGGGAGAAGGCCCGGGCGGACGAGGTTTTTATTTCATCGGCGGTCATTTACGTGGATGTCACCATCTGCCGCCATTGGTCGATCAGGGACGGCAGTTGCCCCCGGGCCTTCCGGGCCGCTTCCAGGAGTTGGTCCTGGTTGAGCCGGGTTTCTTCAAGGGCGGGCAATTCTTCGGCCGGCGGGCTTTCCTGGACCAAACCGTAGCCCAAGGCCTTGACTATGCGATCGGCCAGGAAGACGATGCAGGAGGTTCGATAATACGGATCGGAGGGGCGGGGCGCGTGATGATCCCTGATGGTGGTCGAGTGCACTTCGGGCAGGTCCCAACGCTTGGCCAGCCAGTAGCCGATCACGGGGTGGCGCAGGCCGAGTTGTCCTTCGGCCTTGAAGTAGGGCGTGCCTTTCCCGGTCAGTTCCAACAGCCTCGCCAGTTCGTCCGGGAGTTGGGTGGCCAGAACCAGCTTGCCCAGGTCATGCATCAGGCCGGCGACCATGACCTCCGCCGGAACGGGCTCTCGGACCACAACGGCCAGTTCCCTGGCCATCCACGAGACGGCCAGGCAATGGGTCCACAAGTCCAGACCGTCGAAACCGGCAGGCGCCTTTTTCACGTCGAAGACTTCGGCCAGGCCGGCTCCTATGGCCAGGAGGTTTAGTTCGTCAAAACCGATGACCACCACGGCCCGGTCGATGGTCGTCACTTTCCGGGACAGACTGTAGTACGCTGAATTTGCGAGGCTGAGGACCTTGGAAGCCAGAGCGACGTCGTTTTCGATAATTTTTCCCAACCGTCCGGCGCTGGTTCGTTCGTCGCCCAAGGCATCCATGAGCTGCCAGACGATCTGGGGCATGGCCGCGAGGCGCTTGATCTTAAAAATGCGTCGCCGCAGGTCCGCGGAGTCTGTTTCCATTCGTTCCTCTATTTGCCGCCCTGGTCGCCCGGTTATGTCACCACAAGAAGGAATCATACGGCCGGAGTGAGGCGCGGGATCGCGCCTCAAACGGATATTGACTTGCGACAACCCGCGCCTGGCCCCGAACGGCCATGCGGATAAATATATCCAGGCCGGCATGTGATTGCAAGGCGCCCGGGATTGCTCAAATCGACCTGACGGTACACAATTGGTAAGATGACACTCAGGAGCTCGAAATTACGGGAACGGGTCGGTGTTGATTTCCGTTTTCAATCCGGGCCTGACTGTCGAGGTGAGTAATATATCAAATCCCGCTCGATGAACCGGCGCCCAGGGGCGCAATGGCCGCCCGGTCGACATCCGGCGGACTAAAAGGCGGTTTATGTCCGAGAAATCCGTAAAGCGCACGGAACGTGTTCTGGTCGTCGAGGACGAAGTCATCATCGGCCAGGACTTGAAGTCCCGTATCCAGGAAATGGGATACCAGGTCCGCGGACCCGTGGCCACGGCCGAAGAGGCTGTGGAGTCCGTTCGGCGGGAGCTTCCGGACCTCGTGCTCATGGACGTCATTCTGGCCGGAGCCATGGACGGAATCGAGGCGGCCGAGACGATTCGATCGATCGCCGAGATACCGATCGTCTTCGTGACGGCCTATGCGGATGAAGAGCGAATCGACCGGGCCAAGCTGACCCTGCCTTTCGGCTACCTGATCAAGCCCTTCTCCGACCGGGACCTGAAGGCGACCGTGGAGATGGCCTTATACAAAGGCAAGATCGACGCGGGGAAAAGGCGGGCCGAGGAGGCCCGGAAACTGAACGAGGCACGCCTCGAGGTGCTCTATGCCCTGAGCCGGATGGGCCGGGCGTCCCAAGGGGAGATTTGCGATTTTGCCTTGGAGCAGGGCGTGGCCCTGACCAAGAGCCGGTACGGGTATCTAAGTTTCCTCAATGATGAACGGGGCGAACTGGACCTGTGCTCCTGGTCTGGAAGCGTCAGGGAACTCTGCGACCTTCATGGCCGGACCATGGCCTACAACATTGAAGGGGCCGGGCTCTGGGCTGAGGCGTTTCGCCGGGGGCAGCCGGTCGTGACCAACGATTACGACGCCTCCGACCCGGGCAAGAACGGCCTGCCTTCCGGGCATATCCCGTTGAAACGCCACATGAGCGTGCCGGTTTTCGACGATGGCCGCATCGTGGCCGTTGCCGGGGTGGCTGACAAGGAAGAACCCTACGACGAAACCGACATCCGGCAGTTGCGGCTTCTCATGGAAGGGATGTGGCAACTGATCCAGCGCCGGAAATCGGAAGATGCGGCCAGGAAATTCGAGTTCACAGCCAATGCTTCCCGGGACTTCATGACCCTGATCAACCGGGACTATGTTTACGAGGCGGCCAATCGGGCCTACCGGGCGACGATTCGCAACGGCCACCGGGACATCGTAGGCAAGTCCGTGGCCGAGGTCTGGGGGCGGGAGCTGTTCGAGACCGTGATCCAGGCCTACCTGGACGAGTGTTTCAGCGGCAAGGTGGTGCGCTACGAGAGCTGGTTCGAATTCCACGGTCTGGGCCGCGGCTATTATGACGTGACCTACTATCCCTATTTCGACGAAACCGGGCGGGTGACCCATGCCGCCGTGGTCACCCATGAAACCACGGCCTACAAGCGGGCCGAGGAGGCGATCCAGCGGGCCAAGAACACGCTGGACTCGATCGTTCGGACCATCCCGGACATCGTCTACCGCCTGGACGAGAATGGCCATATCACCTTCATCAGCGAAGCGATCAGGGCGTATGGGTACCAGACGGAGGCCCTGATCGGCCGGGACATCCTGGAACTGGTCGATCCGGAAATGAGGGAGAACGCCCGTTTCCACCTCAAGGAAAGAAGGACCCGGGACCGGAGAACCCGTTCCATGGAATTGAAACTGCTGACGCAGGACCGGGGCGAGCGGTATTTCGAGGCCCGTTACGAACCGCTCGATGGAGATCGGTACTTCGACCTGGCGGCCGAAGGGCTATACGGCTCGAAATCGACGGACTCGGCCGACTTCATGGGGACCCAGGGCATCGCCCGGGACATAACGGATCGCAAAATCGCCGAAAGAGAGTTGGAGGGATATCGCCGCCGTCTGGAAGAGATGGTGGCCGAACGGACCCACGAACTTCTCGAAACCAACGAAAGCCTGCAACGGGAAATCGGGGAACGGCGGTCCATGGCCGAGGCGCTCGGGGCGAACGAAAAAAAGTATCGTCTTTTGGCGGAGAACGCCCGGGACATCATTTTCCGCATGGGGCTTCCCGAGGGAGACTTCGAGTACATCAGCCCGGCCGCCGAGGCCCTGACCGGGTACGCACCCGAAGCGTTCTATGAGGACCCGGGCCTGCTCCAGAAGATACTCCACCCGGACTGGAACGATTTCTTTGAATCATTCTGGCGGAGCGCCTTGGCCGGCGATTCGGTGCCCGAGTTCGAGTTCCAGATCGTGTGCCGGTCCGGCGAGACTCGATGGATGCATCAGCGCAATGTTTTGATCCAGGACGAGGCCGGCCGTCCGGTGGCGCTGGAAGGGATCGTGACCGACCTGACTGAGCGCAAACAGGTGGAAGACAACCTTCGGAAGAGCGAGTCCTTCAATCGGAGCATCATCCAGAGCAGCCGGGACTGCATCAAGGTGCTGGACCTGGAGGGCAGCCTGACCTTCATGAGCCAGAGCGGCCAGGACATGTTGGAGATTCGGGACATCAGGCCGTTTTTGGGAATGGCCTACGAGTCGTTCTGGGACAAGGACCGGGACGCGGCCCGCCGGTCGCTGGAAGAGGCCCTGGCCGGCAGGCCCTCGGGCTTTCGGGGATACCGGCCCACGGAATCGGGCCGTCCGAGGTGGTGGGACGTGGTCATCACGCCCATTCGGGACGATCGGGGCGAGGTCGAAGGGCTGCTGGCGGTTTCGCGGGACATTACGGACCGCCGTCGGGTGGAAGAGGCGCTTCGGAAGTCGGAACGCGATCTGCGGACGTTGATCGAACAGGCGCCGGTCGGCATATTGACCATCGACACGGAAGGCATTGTGACGGACGCCAATCCAAAGAGCGTCGAACTGATGGGTTCTCCCAGCCGGGAGGAGACGATCGGTCTGAACGTGCTGACCCTGCCGCCTCTGGTCGAGTCCGGGCTCAGCCGCTACTTTCGCAACGTGCTGGAGACGGGCCAGCCCGAGGACATTCAGGCCCAGTACACCTCCATCTGGGGCAAGACCTCCCACTTTCGGGCCCGCCTGGTGCCGCTGTTCGACCTGGAAGGCCGACAGGTGGGCGCCATCCAGATTTTGGAGGATATCACCCGGCAGAAGGAAGCCGAAGCGGAACGACGCAAGCTGTTCCAGGCCGTTGAGGACAGTCCCAGTTCCGTGGTCGTGACGGACCTGGACGGAACGATCGAATACGTGAATCCGAAATTTTCCGAAACGACCGGGTACAGTCGGCAGGAGGCGTTGGGGCAGAACCCCCGGATTCTGAAGTCCGGGGCCCAGGACCCGGAGGTGTACCGCCGGCTGTGGGAGACGATATCGTCGGGCGGCGAGTGGCATGGCGAGTTCCTCAATCGAAAGAAGAACGGCGAGGTTTTCTGGGAATTCGCCTCGATTTCACCGGTCAAGAACGAGGATGGACAGGTCACGCACTACGTCGCGGTCAAGGAGGATATTACCGAACGGAAAAGGACGGAAGAGGAGCTTCGGCTGGCCAAGGAGGCGGCCGAAACGGCCAGTCGGGCCAAGACGGACTTTCTGGCCAACATGAGCCACGAAATCCGAACACCCATGAACGCCATCCTGGGCATGATCGATCTGACCCTTCAAGGGTATCTGGATGAGGAACAGCGGGACAATCTGGCCACAGCCAAGAGCTCGGCCAAGCATCTCCTGCATATTATCAATGACATACTGGACCTGTCCAAGATCGAGGCCGGAAAGGTGGAACTCGATCGTGTGGACTTCGAGTTGGATTCGCTGGCCCGTTCCGTTCTGACCACCTTTGAAATCCAGGCCGCCAACAAGGGCCTCGCCCTGCAACTGGACTTGGCCGGGAACCTGCCCGTTCACATCAAGGGTGATCCGATCCGTCTCAGGCAGATTCTGGTCAACCTGATCGGAAACGCGGTCAAGTTCACGGACGGGGGGGGAGTATATATCGAGATCGAGCCCGAACCGGATTCGCCCCCGGACCGGGGGACGGAGGCCGGAGTACGCTTGAGATTTTCGGTGCGGGACACCGGGATCGGCATTCCGGAGGAAAAACGAGGGACGGTTTTCGATACCTTCAGTCAGGCCGAGGCGGGCATTACGAAGAAGTACGGAGGAACCGGCCTGGGACTGGCCATTTGCAAGCAACTGGTCGGGATGATGGGTGGACGCATCTGGATCGAGAGCGGCGGGGATCGAGGAAGCCGCTTTATTTTCACCGCGGTGTTCGAACCGGGCGATCAAAGCCAGGATGGTTTTAAAGACAGGGACGTCCGGGCGGACGCGACGGTTCGACCGTTGAAGATTCTGTTGGCCGAGGACAATCCGGTCAACGCCAAGGTGGCCACCCGGTTCCTGGCCCGGCTGGGACACGCCACGGTGGTCGCCGAGGATGGGCAGGCGGTTCTGGAAGCCCTTTCCCTGGACTGGTTCGACCTGGTGTTGATGGACGTGGAAATGCCCGAAATGGACGGTATCGAGGCGACCCGGAGAATCCGGGCGGGGGAAACGGGTGAAGCCAACCGTAACGTGCCCATCGTGGCCATGACCGCCCACGCCCTGGCAGAGTTCAGGGAACGATGCGAAGAGGCGGGCATGAACGACTATATCACCAAACCGGTGGACTTTTTACGTCTGGGGGAGGTCATCCAGCGGAACGTGCCCCGGGAGCCGGAAGGTGCCGGCCGTGACGAAACCGCGTCATCGGAGTCCGAAATGATCGAACTGGATGAGCGGGCCGTGTTGGACCGGATCGGAGGCGACGAGGAACTGCTTCTCGAACTTTACGCCGTATTCCTCGACGACGCGCCGGACAAGATAGGGCGCCTGGAGCTGGCCCTGGACGAGGGACGCTTGAAAGATGTCGAACGCCTGGCCCACGGCTTGAAAAACACCTGCGGCACCTTGGGAGCGGAGCGGGGCTTTCGGATCGGGAGCCAGCTCGAACAGGCCGCCGCGGAGGAACGACGGGAAGAAGTCGAGTGGCTCGGCCGTCGGTTTCTGAGGGAGGTGGAGAAACTGGCCTCCCTGATCAAGACCCGCTTGCCGGATAATGAAAAATAAAATCGGGACTGCCGGCCGGAACGCGGATAAAAAATGGCGCGGGAAGACCGGCGGTCCGGCCGGCTTCCCGCGCTGCTGGGCGTCTGACCCGGAGGAAGGCTAACGGTTCCCGCCGCCCCCCCGCCCCGCCCCGCTTTTGTTCATCCTGCCCTGTCCCGACCCGGCCGGGGAAGCCTGGCCCTGGTCGTTGATCATGCCTCGTTCGCCGGGGGCGTTGAGAATCTCGGACAACTCGTCCGCCGTGATGTACTGGGCCTGGTAGGTCAGGCCCCGGGCCTGAATCTGGCCATTGAAGGCCCGGAGGTGATTCCTCGACCCCTTGGTCAGGTTCTGATACACGGTCCGGATGTCCTGATTGTCGGTCTTCTTGATGTTTTCCTGAAGGTCCCGGATATCCAGGTCCTCGATGGTGGCCCCCACATGGAGGGCCGCGGCTTCGGATTGTCGGCCGCTTTGGACCAGTTTCAGGTAAAGCGCCTTGAGATCGGCATCCTTGAACTCGCCCCGCTCCGCGCCGGCCGTGGGGTCGGGGAGTTCGTATTTGGTCAGCAGGGCGCGGATGGCGTTCATGTGCTGTTGTTCGCTTTGGGCGATGTTGCTGAAAGCCGGGATTTTCCATTGGTCGTACAAGACCAGGTAAACGTCCCGGGCCAGCTTTTCTTCCTCGATCATGAACCGCATGCCCTGTTTTTCCTCGTCATTCAGACTTTGAAAAGGAAGACTGGACACGACCGCCTCGATATTGCCGGCCGGCCTCGTCTGCCCGACCGCGGGTGCCGCGCCCGGCCAGGCGAGACCGACGGCCAAAACCATCATCACGACCCAGATGCTCGAAGTATCAATCCGATATTTCATGGCTCGACTCCTTTGCCTTTGTTTTTCAGCCGCCTGGCTGGGTGGCCGGAATCAACCTCCGGCGTTTTGTTTTCAGTTAATCATAGGGCAATAAGAATGCCAACGGCCCCGGCCGCTAGTTTTTGTCATGTATTTTAGCCGGTTCTGTGCTTCCGCTGTGTTCAGGTCCTGCGCGGTATCCGTGTAATTCTTTGACGGCGAAAAGACAGATGCCAAAAAATCAGACGGCTACCGGACAGGCGCGTCAAACCCCCTGCCAGGAAATTTTATCCAGTCCGAGGCCGCTGTCAAGCCCGATCCGTTGCCCAGGGGATCATGGCCGGGTTTGCCTGTCGGCCAGCCGGAACAGAATCGTGGTTTCGACCCAGGCTTGGACCACCTGTCCGTTTCGCCGGGCGGGTTGGAAGCGCCATTCCGGCAATGCGTCCATAACGGCTTGATCAAAGAGGCCGGGCGGGTCGGAACGGAGTATCCGGGGGGATCTAACCAGGCCCTGTTCATCGACCCGGAAACGGACCCGGACCCGGCCTTCAATGCCTCGCCTTCTGGCCAGGGGGGGGAAGACCGGTTCGACGCGCTTGATTGGTCCGGGCGGGGTGATCGTGTGGGAAAGGCGGTCGCCCGGGCCGCACCCGGCCGGGCTGCCCGGTCCCGGCCCGGCCTCGATCCCCTGGCCGGTGGCCGGCCCGGAATCATGGCCCGGGGTGGCTCTGGCCGTCGAGGCGGCATCGGAGGATATTCCGGGCGGCGGCCCGATAGACTGCTTGGCGGTCCGCCTGAGTCGGCCAGGCATTTTTTTCTTGATAACCGGCCGGAGTTTGACGGGGGGTGTCGAGGGGCGGGGCCGGACACGAGGCGGATCATCCGGCCCGTCCGCGACCGGGATGACCGGCGCCGTGGGACTTTGGAGGAAATCCCCGGCCGAACCGGCGGGTATACGGTCAGGGCTCCGCTCCCCGGGCAGGACGACCAGACGGACCCGACAGACCGATCCGATTGCGGGGACCTTCGAGACGGACGGCATCGGTCCGGAGGCCGTAAAGCACAGCAACAGGGCGTGCAGACCGATACTGGCCGCGATGGGCCAGGACCAACGGGACGGGGCGGAACCGATGGGATTCATGAGCGTGTCGGAAAAAACCACCCGGGCCGAAGCCGGCCCGGGTGGTCGTTCAGGCTAAAGTTGCGAGATGAAGCAGCCGCCACCTCCACCTCCACCTCCGCCGCCGCCTCCGCCGGCGGCCGCTCCGCCGGCGGCCGCGGCCGTAGCCGGTCCGCCGGGATCACTGATGACTCCGGGAGTCGGGTCGTCGTCTCCAAGTCCGTTGTCGGTAATGGTAATGACCGCGGATTTACGATCATCCGAGTAGGTTACCTGGCTGGAAAAGTCGATCCAGCCGCTGGTGGTGCTGAACTTCCACCAGCCGCACCCGGAACTGACCGGCCCGTCGAAATAGACCGTGATCCGGGTGGTGAATCCGGCCGTTCCGGTGACGTTGAAACTGAGCAGGCCGAAGGGCATGGAGGCCGGCCGGTTGGTCTGATCGGCTATGGTCGCCGGATCGACCGCGTCCAGGGCGACCAGGCTGCCGGCGCCGCTGACTTCAACGGCCACATTGTTGCCGGTGGACGTGGGCAGCGGTACGGCCGTGGGCGGCGCGTCGGGTACGGTGATGCCGTTGTCCTTGACCATGATCCGGGCGTCGGCCGTGGTTTCAGTGCCGCTCTGACTGGTTGCGGTCACACGAAAGGCCAGCTCCGCACCGGGGGCGTCCACGGCCGGAGCGACGAAGGTCGGCCGGGCGGCCGTGGTCGAGGAAAGGACCACCGCGGTCCCGCCGGTCTGGGTCCATTGGTAGGTGACCCGTTCAGCGGCACGAGCCGGATACGGGTAGGTCGAGGCCCCGAGGGTCACGGTCCGGCCTTCGGCGACCACTTGGTCCAAGCCGGCCATGGACCAGCGGCCCAGGTCGTCCAGGCAGAAATAGGCCGGTGTGTTCATGCCCCAGTCGCCGGTATCGGAAGACGACAGAGAGAACTCGAGGCCGTAAACCGCGCCTAGAGCGCTCAAGTCCACCCAGGTCCAGTCCGAGACAATGTAGTCCCGGGAGTTGTCGGCTGAGCGGTAGTCGGCCAGGTAGAAATCCACGGAAGCCCCGGTCCGATTGTAATCGGCGTCAAGCCCGTACACGGTGAGCAGGAACCAGTCCGGGTCGTCGCCCGTGGCCCCGCCGAACTTCTTGGAAAACGAATCGCCGTTTTTCAAGGCGTCATAAGCATAGGCGTTGTTGGTCAAATACATGCCGGTCAGCCTGCGGGCCCGCCCCTGGGCCGGCTTGGAGAAGCGGACCTGAGGCAGGACGCCCCAGAGATCGACGTAACAGACCGCGTAGTTGGACGAGCCGCCGGCCCCGCCGCCCTGGCCGGCCCCGCTGTAGGCCGTGTACTGGCCGCTTGTTCCGGTCGTGGCCGTGTCGGTCCGGTTGGAGTAGGCAAAGCCGTTCCAGGCCGCCCAGGCGGTATTGTAACTGTTGATGAACCAGGCGTCGTCCGAGGTGAAACCGCCCGATTCATCCGATCCGTTCCAGAAGGACGCCGCGGACAGGGCCAGGTTTTCAAAGCCGGCGGCCGGCGCGCCGTTGAGGTGGTCGAAGGCGAAATAGGCCGGCGTGTTCATGCCCCAGTCACCGGTGTCGGAAGATGACAGGGTGAACTCCAGGCCATAGACCGCTCCCAGCCCGGACAGGTCCAGCCATGACCAGTCCTCGAGCATGAAGTCCTTGGAGTTGTCGGCAAAGCGATAGTCGGCCAGGTAGAAGTCCAGGGAGGCGCCGGTCCGGTTGTAGTCGGCGTCCAGCCCGTGGACGGTCAGCTTGAACCAGTCCGCGTCGTTTCCGGAATCCCCGCCGAACTTTTTGGAAAAAGCGTCGCCGTTTTTCAGCGAATCCCGGGCATAGGCGTTGTTGGTCACGTACATGCCGCTGATGGTCTGCTGCCGGTTGCCCGAGACATGGCCGAAGCGGACCTGGGGCGCGCTGCTCCAGGCGCTATAATAGCAGACGCCGTAGTTCGAGGAACCCCGGGCGCCCCCGCCGGCTCCGGCCCGGCTGTAGGCTGTGTACTGGCCGTCCGTTCCGGTCGAGGCGGTGTCCGTACGGTTGGAATACGAAAAACCGTCCCAGGAACCCCAGGTCACGTCGTAGTTGTTGGAGAAACGGGCGTCGCCGCTGACAAAGAACCCGGTTTCGTCCGAACCGTTCCAGTACGACTCGCTGTTCAGGGCCAAGTCGTCCATGTCGCCGGGCGACATGCCCAGGGCCGGGATGGAGAGCATAAAAATCGAACACAGAATCATGCCCATGATTCGCCGGCAGATGGATGATTTCAGAATTGCAGTCATGATCCGCTCCTTTATTTGAGATTCTCGTTCCAGGACAAGGACGCGCCTCCGCCGGCCGCGTCCACAAAGCAGCCCCCACCGCCCGGACCGCCGATTTCCCCGACGCCGGCTTCCCCGCTGGATGTCGGCGCGTCTCCGGTGGTGGTCGGCGCCGGTTTGGGGATGCCGGACAGGACGGCCACGGCGTTCAGGTCCAGGCCCGCGCTCTGGTAGGTGGGATAGGGGTCGTGAATCGGTCGACCGTCCGTGTCCTGGCAGGACCCGTCACCGACGATGTCGATGAAACGGACCCGGGTGATGGACGTCAGGTCGACCCGGTTGGCGATGACTTCGGGTTTGCCGGCCAGGTCCGACAGATCGAAGGGCGTGCCGTATCCCAGGCGATACTTGCCGGCCAACCCGTCGACGTCGGTCGGGTCCACCGCTCCGAATCCGTTGACCGGCAGGGCCGTGAGTGAAACGGAATCGAAGCGGACGAAGTTCACGCCGTCCGAGGAGACCTCGACGTATGCCAGTTCCAGGAATGTGTCCCGGAAACCGTTTTCGAAAACCGCGAAGTCCCAGCCGGTCCGGTCGGAAATGGGCGTGTTGAAGGTCATGGTGAGCCGACCCCCGCGACCGAGACAGACCACGTCGTACACGGTGCCGTCCGGCGGCCCCACGGCCTTGTCCGGCGTCTGCCAGACTGCGTCCGCTTCGGGACCGGGAACGTAATCCTCCCAGCCGGAGGCCCAGGCCACGATGGCCTGATGGTCGGAAGGCACGGCCGTCGAGCCGGTCTCTCCGGCCGCGGGCGGATAGGGCCCGGCCGAGGACTCGGCGGCCGACAGCAGGCACAGAACCATCATCAAGGCTATGGCGCGTTTCAATTGTTCCTCCTATAAAAAAAGCGGAGCCTAAGCGAGACTAAAAGGACCAGGACAGACCCGCGTACAGGTTGCGGGCCGGCATGGGGTAATAGGTCTCGCTGTACCCGGCCGTGGAATACCATTCGTCGAACAGATTGTTGATCCCGAGGAAGGCCTTGAGCCGGCCGCGCTCCCAGGTCAACTTGCAGTCGAAGACCTTGTATCCGGGCAGCTTGTCATAGAGGTTGTTGTCCGGGTCGTTGCCGTCGTACCGGGACCCGATCCAGCTGCCCGTCAGGGCCAGCAGCCAGGATTCGGAAAAACGCCATTCCAGGCCCAGACTGGTCTTGTACCGGGGGACCAGAGGCACCCGGGTCCGCTTTTTCTCGAAGCGCGCCTCCAACCAGGTCAGATTGCCCCAGACGTAGAGCGAGTCGGCCGGATACCATTTGAAGTCCGTTTCGACGCCCTGGCGCATGGTGGCTTCCTCGTAGTTGCGATTGACGACCTGGCCGGTCCGCGGGTCTTCACCGTAATAGATTTCGTCCGTAATCCGGGTCTGGAACAGGGAGGCGGACAGCTCGGCCCGGCCGCCGATCCGCTTGCGAGCCCCCAACTCGATGTGGGCCCCGGTCTGGGGGCGGAGGTCGTCGTCGGCCAGCGCGAACTCATCGACGTTGGGTGAGCGGAAGCTGGTGGCATAGGAAGCGAAGAGGGTCGTGTCCGGGAAAGGCGTCCAGGTCAGACCCAAATCCCAGGCGCTGTGGCGCCATGCCCGGAGTCTCCGGTTTCCATTGACCCACCGTTGATAGACGCCGAAGGTTTTTCTGGCATCGGAACGGAATACCCCGTCAAAGGCGCCCGAACGGAAGCCGGCCGACAGGTCGAGCCGGTCGGTAAGCCGCCATTTGTTGGTCAGGAAAAACCCCTCGTTTTCGACCAGGCCGTTTTCGCGCTGGTTGGCGGCCCGTTCGGTCCGGACGTACTGGGCTTCGCGGAAATCGTAGCCGAACTGGAAACGGTGTTCCCTGCCGGCGAGGCGGTAGGTCTTGACATAGTCAAGGGACCAGGAGTCGGAGCGCTCTTCGATCAGGCTGAGCTGGTTCTCCTTGGGCAGCAGGGAACTATAGCCCATCAAATAGGTGTTGTCGCGGCGGCGGTACCCGGCTTTGAGGCTCAGTTCTCCCCAGGCGCCCATATCCAGGTCCAGACCGCCCAGCCAGCGGCGTTCCTCGGTTTCGCCCTCGTCATCGGGACGGCTGGTTTTTGCCCGGCGGTCCTCCTGACCCGCTTCCGATTTAGAGACCGGTCCGGGCAGGCCGTATTCGTCCGAATGGTCGGCGACGTTCAGTGAGAGGGTTACCCGGGGCATTAGGTCCAGCCCGAGGCGGAGGCTGGCATCTCGTTTCGTCAGAAAGCCGTTGTCCCGAAAGCCTTGGGATTCATAGTGCTGGGCATCGGCCAGGAAATGGAAGCCGCCCTTCCGGCCGCCGAGGCGAGCCCTGGAGTCGAAGGCGCCATAGCTGCCGAAGGAGGCCAAGACCCGCCCCTCGAATTTTTCAGGCGGCTTTTTGGTAATGATATTGATCACCCCGCCCACGGCGCCGTCGCCATAAACCACGGAACCGGCGCCCCGGACGATTTCGATCCGCTCGATCCGGTCGAGGGGAATCGAGGACAGGTCGGCCCCGGCCATGTCGGCGGGGTTGAGGCGAAAGCCGTCGACCATGACCACGACATTGCTGACCGAGGTGTCGCCCATGCCCCGCAGGTCCAGGCCGGCGCCCTTGTCGTGTCCGAACAGGTTCCGCGGGCAGATGCCGCTTTCCCGGGCCAGCACTTCGATCACGTCGTTGCCCGGCGCCTGTTCGATATCCTCGGACGTGATGACGGTCACGTTTTTCGGCAGGCTCCGGGCGCTTTCCTCGATCCGGCTGCCGGTGACCACGATAGCCTCGAGTTCGAAACGAGGTGCGTCGGCTTCGGGGGTATCCCGGTTGGAAACGGGTGAGAGCGCTTCGGCCCGGCAGAGGGAAGGTTTGAAGATGACGGCCGCCAGAAGGCAGGACAGGCCGATAGCGAGAGTCGCGTACAGCGGGATGCGCTTGATGGACAATGAAAAACCTCCGTCTTCAAACCGCGGGGGGTTGAAGTTGGAGGCTTCGAGCCAAGCCGGATCATACCGACTCGTTATTCGGGCGTTTGTGGAGTCCTTGGCCCAAGCCTCGAAGCCTTGATCTCCGATTGCCCCTGGAGCAGGTTTACCGGCTTGGGGATCATCCTACTCGCCGCGCCTTCCCGCCAAGCCTCGCGGCTGGGCAGTGGCATGAATGCGGTTTTCGTTCCCCCTTACGGTTGCGGGTCAGCGCCGGAATTGCACCGGCTTCCCTTTTTCAGCCTCGGTTTCCGAGGCGCACCGGGGTGTGTGAAAAAAGATGCAAACGCAGTATATGAAGACCCGAAAAGTGAGTCAAGCATTTTTCAAGAAATTCGAAGGGGGCACGGGCGGGAGACCCGCCGGGTCATAGGTTGGCGGAACCCGGGTGATCCGGGGCCGTCCCCGGACGGGCTCGCGGTCCACCAGGACCCTGACCCCGTATACGGACGAGATCAGGTCGCTCCGGACCACCTCCGGAGGCGGACCCGAGGCTACGGGACGGCCTCGGGCGAGCAGCAGCAGCCGGTCGCAGTACAAGGCGGCCAGGTTGATATCGTGGCTGACCAGGCAGACGGCCAGGCCGTGTTCAAGGCAGGAGCGTTCCAGGAGGGCCATTACGCGGAGCTGGTGATCCAGGTCCAGCGCGCTGGTGGGTTCGTCCAGGAGCAGGACGCCCGGTTCACCTGCCAGGGCCCGGGCCAGGGCCAGGCGCTGGCGCTCGCCGCCGGAAAGTGCTCCGGCCGGCCGGTTGGCCAGGTCGGTCAGACCGGTACGGTCCAGGGCTTTCCGGGCCGCGGCCAGGTCCCCGGCGTTTTCAAACATGCGTCCTCCCATCAAGGCGAATCGTCCGGCCAGGACGGTTTCCAGGACCGTGAAACCGGCGGCCAGTTCGGGGGATTGGGGCACCAGGCCCATGGTCCGGGCCGCTTCGGCCCGATCGAGAGCGGCCAGGTCCCGGCCGTCGAGCAGGACCCGGCCGTCGTCGGGTCGGAGCAGACCGGAGAGAAGGCCGAGGAGGGTGGACTTGCCGCTGCCGTTGGGGCCGATGATGCCGACCATATCGCCGGCCGACAGGTCGAAATCGAGGTCCTGGAGGGTGAAGTCGCGACCATGGCGATAGCCCAGTCCCCGGGCGGTCAGGCGCGGCGGTTTGTCATGGGCTACCACCATTGGCTGCCTCGTTTGGCCAGCAGCAAAAGGAAGAAGGGTGCGCCCAGAAAGGCGGTCACCACGCCGACCGGGAGTTGCGAGGGACTGATGGCCGTCCGGGCGGCGGTATCGCAAAGGACCATGAAGGCGGCGCCGAAAAGGCCGGAGGCCGGCAGGAGCATCCGGTGGTCGTGCCCCAGGGCCATGCGGGTCAGATGAGGCACGATGAGTCCGACGAACCCGATCAGACCGCTGATGCTGACCGTGACCCCGCACCACAGGCCCACGGCAAGGGAGAGAACCAGTTTGACCCGTTCCACCCGGACGCCGGAGGCGGCGGCTGCCCGGTCGCCGGCCACGATCAAGTTGAGGTGCCTGGCGTATCCGGTCAGCGTCAGGCCGACGATCGCGGTCACGGGCAGCAGAATCCAGACCTGTTTCAGGCTGGAACCGCCCAGGTCGCCGTAAAGCCAGAACATGATGGCCTGAAGCTTCTGGTCCGTGGTCGTGGAGATGACGAACATGATGACCGAAGTGAAAAAGGCGTTGACCATGACGCCGGTCAGGACCAGGGTCACGGTCTCCATGCGTCCCCGACGACGGGCCACGCCCAGGACCAGGAAGATCGAGGCGGCTGCTCCCAGAAAGGCCAGTCCGGCCAGCGCGGCGGTGTCGGTCCAGCCGAAAAACATGGCGGTCACTGCCCCGGCGGCCGCGCCGCCGGAGACGCCCAGGATGAATGGATCGGCCAGAGGGTTGCGGAGCAGGCCCTGGAAGACCGATCCGGACATGCTCAGGCATAACCCGACCAGGGCGGCCGTGATCAGGCGGGGCAGGCGAAGCCGGCCCAGGATGACCCGGACGCCCGGGTCCACGTTATGCCCGGCCAACCATTCCAGGACCTGGCTCATGGATATGCCGGCCGTGCCCAGCCCCAGGCAGAGCAGGAAGGCGGCGGCCAGGAACAGGCCCGCTCCCAGACAGACCAGGCCGACTCGGACCGGTGTGGCCCTCATGGGTTTTGGCTCCCCGAGGGAAAGCGGTCCGGATGCAGGATGCCGGCCAGCGTCTCGATGCCCAGACCCAGTCGAGGGCCGGGCCGGGTGATCAGGTCCGCGTCGATGGCTTCGATTCTCGGGCGAAGCGGGCCGTCCAGCCCCGGGGCCTCCCGCCAGAACCGGAGCAGGTTTTCCCGCGCGGCCCCCTGTTCCATGGTCGCCACGACGATGACCTCCGGTCGGGCCTGGATCACGTATTCCAGGCTGAGTTTGGGCCAATGGCCGGGGGCGTTTTGGGCCAGGTTGTCCGCGCGGAGCATGACCAGCAGTTTTCCGTGAAGGGTTTCCGGGCCGGCGCAGATCAAGGGCCGATTGCCCATGACCATCAGGGCTCGGACCGGCGGGGTTTCGGTCAGGCGGGCAGTCGCCGCGTGGATGCGGCTCCGCAGTTCTTCGGCCAGGACCCGACCGCGTTCGGCCCGGCCGCAGACCATCCCCACGCGGGCGATCTGTTCGGGCAGCCGGACCGGGTCGTCCGAGCGGGTAACGAAGACCGGCAGGCCGGCCTGTTCCAGGCGCTCGACCACCCGGGGCGGGTTGCCTTCCCGGTCGGCCAGGACCAGGTCGGGATTCAGGACCACGATCCGTTCCACGTTCGGACTGATGTACGAACCGACTCGGGGCAGTCGTGCGGCCTGGGGGGGATGGTCGGCCCAGGTCGTGGCCCCGACGATCCGGCCGTCCAGGTCCAGGTCGAACAGGATTTCGGTCAGGGCCGGCGTCAGTCCGATGATGCGGCCGGGGCGATCGGGCAGGACCAGTTTGCGACCGAGTTCGTCCGTTATCTCAGCGGCCGAGACCGGAGAAATGGTGAGTAGGGCGGCGAGGAGATATCCCGCCATGAGGAGGGCGACCCGAAAGGGACGGGGGGGCATGGCATACTCCAAAGAAACTAACATTTTGCGTATCGGGGCAGTTCCGGAAAAGAACAAATTGTTTAACCTAGATACAAAGCAGGGGCAGGTTGGGTTAGCGAAGCGTAACCCAACATTCCCTTTCATGCATCTTACCGGTCCTGCCGGATTGGCCGACCCGTTTCTAAGCCTATAACCTTTTGGCTTGCAAAAAGGGCGGGTCCCTCCAAACAAAAAAGCCCAGGCCGATGTCGGCTCTGGGCGACTGCACCCGTTTTAACCCGAATGTTACAGCGGTCGGCTGCTGGGACATCGCACGAGGCTGTAAAATCCGGGTCTGAAATCACCCGAAAGGTCCGTCCCTTTGGGACCGGTCTTCCCGGTCAAGCATACCGTTTCCACGCCGGCGGGATGGGACCCTGTTTTCGTCGGCAGGTCTTCTGGCTCCCGGATCATCCTATCAGCCGCGCCTTCCCGTTCGATTCGAACAGTGGCCTGAACCCGGTTTTGTATCAGGTTGCAGCGGCGTTCGTACCCGGTCACAGCGGCGGGACCGCGGCGGATTTTCACCGCCTTCCCTTTTAAGCCCCTATGGGTACCGACGCTCTGGACTGTAACCAAAGGGGACCCGGGTGTCAACCGGGTTCTGCTCGGAGGTATTGGCCGAGGGTTACGGACCGGGGGGAAGGTCGGTTCCGATCTTTTTCGCCCTCCCCATCAGCAGAAGCGGCACGACGGCCGAAGCGGCCAGGGCGGCGCCGGCGATGAAGGCGGTCGCCGCGCCCAGGAAGTGCCACAGCAGACCGAAGATCAGGCTGGCCGGCAGGGCGGCCAGGCCGATCGCGCCGTGGTAGTAGCCGAAGGCCGTACCCCGGACCGAAGCGGGAACCAGATCGACCACCCAGGCCTTTTCGCTGGGCTCGGTCAATCCGAAATACAGACCGTAAAGAAGAAACACGGTGATGAGGCCTCCCCGGCCGTCGACCAGGGCGAAGGCCAGATAGACCGCCGCATACACGGACCAGCCGCCAAGGATCATGGTCCGCCGGCCCATACGGTCCGAGAGGCGGCCGCCGACATACGTGGACAGGGTTTTGACCACGTGGTGCAAGGACCACAGCAAGGCCACGCTGGCGGCGGGTACGCCCGCCTCGGACAACCGGAGCAGCAGAAAGGCGTCGGTCGAGTTGCCCAGGGTGAACAGAACGAGCGCGAGAAGAAACAGTCTGAAGTCCCGGCCCAGTTCGCGTCGCCCGGCCGAAGGTTCGGATTCCGACGCCGGCGGGCCGGGCCGGGCCGGTAGTTCCTTGACACCGAAAACAAGGACCAGGATGACGGCCGCGGCCGGAATGGCGGCCATGAGGAAGACCCCGCGCATGGTGAATCCCTCGATGGTCAGCAGGGCGGCGGCGACAAGCGGTCCGGCCACGGCTCCGGCATGGTCCATGGCCCGATGCAGGCCGTAGGCGCGACCCCGTTGTTCCGGGGCGACCACGTCGGCGATGAGGGCGTCCCGCGGGGATGTGCGAACGCCTTTGCCCAAGCGGTCGGTGAATCGTATGGCAGCCACCGTGGTCCAATGCCCGGCCAGGCCGATCAGGGGACGGACCAGGCCGGCCAGCCCGTATCCGGCGAGCAGGAACGGTTTCCGTCGCCGGGTCCGATCGGTCCAGATGCCGGAGATCAGTTTGAACAGGGCCGCCGTGGATTCGGCCAGCCCCTCGATCACCCCCAGGGCCAGGGCCCCACCGCCCAGAACCGTGGACAGGAACACGGGCAGCAGCGGATAGATCATTTCGCTGGACAGGTCGGTCAGAAAACTGACGAGTCCCAGGGCGATCACGGTGGCGGGCAGTCGTTTCATGGTCCGGACAGGCTACCAAAAACGGCGCCGGACCGCCAGTATCCGGTGACGAATCGGCTTGACACACGGAAGTAAAAGATTACCTTTTACACAGACAGGGAGGACAAGGTCATGACCAAGGAATATACGCATGAACTCAACGAGGAAGTCCGGTCCGTATCCGGCGGTTACACGCTGGATACCGAGAGCACCCTTGACGTGGACGGGCGGGAGGTCCTTTACGTTCTGGGCAGCGCCGTTGTGGATTCGTCTTGCTGCGGCATGGGCGGTTGCCGTTACGCCCTGGTGCCGGGGTTCATCAGCAAATTGAAAGATCGCCGCAATCAGGCCGGCCTGTGGGTTTCGGACGTCGAACCGGTAGTGGACGAAGCGGCCCGGAAAAGGATCACCCGGCTCATCGAGCAGCGGGAAACCGTGCAGCAGATTCAGTTCTGGGGTTAGCGGCCCCGCTTCGGCCGGTTCCGCTTCAGATAATACATGAGCTGGATTCTACCTTTCTACCTGCTGGCCTCGTTTCTTTTAGGCGCGGTGCCCTTCGGGCTGATCGTCGCCAGGCTCGGAACCGGGGTGGACGTCCGGACCACGGGGAGCGGCAATATCGGCGCGACCAACGTGGCCCGGAGCGCGGGCCTGGGACCGGGCATTCTGACCCTGGTTCTGGACGCCGCCAAGGGCCTGGCGCCGGTCCTGGTTGCCGAGGCCGTGTGCGACGGGGGGGGACTCGCCCCCGGCCTGGCCGGGCTGGCCGCATTCCTGGGTCACCTGTATTCACCTTTTCTCGGCTTCAAGGGCGGCAAGGGAGTGGCCACGGCCCTGGGCGTTCTGCTCGGTCTGACGCCTTGGGCGGTTCCGCCGAGTCTGTTGATTTTCGTAGCCATTGTGGCCAGGTGGGGCTATGTTTCGGCCGGGTCCATGGCCGCGGCCCTGATTGCGCCCCTGACGGCGATGCTGTTGGGCTATTCCCATGTGGACTGGGGGCTGACCGTGGTGATCGCCGGCTTTATCGTCCTGAGGCACCGGGAGAACCTGGGGCGTCTGGCGAGAGGCGAGGAAAACAAGTGGCGGTCTCGGAAAGAGGAATGAAAACCAATGAACGTTGATCGGCTGAAGGACCTGCTCGAACGGGTCGGCCGGGGCCAGTCCTCGGTGGAACAGGCCCTGGGCGAACTGAAGACTTTGCCTTTCGAGGGCCTGGAATGGGCCACGGTGGACCACCATCGCGGCTTGAGGCACGGCTATCCCGAGGTCATTTTCGGCCAGGGCAAGACGCCCGAGGACATCCTGGCCATCATGGAACGGATGGTCGCGGCCGGGGACAACGTCCTGGTCACGCGTTTGATGGCGGAGGCGGTTCCGATCCTCATGGAGCGCTTCCCCCAGGCCGTCCACTACGAGCGGGCCCGGTGTCTGACCCTGGAACAGCAGCCGCTGCGGGTTTCGGGTCGGGGCAAGATCATGGTCATTTCCGCCGGCACCAGCGATCGGCCCGTGGCCGAGGAGGCCATCGTCACGGCCCGGTTTCTGGGAAACGAGGTCGACCACCTGGCGGACGTGGGCGTGGCCGGCCTGCACCGCCTGCTCAACCAGTTCGACCGGCTCAACGGCGCGGCGGTCTTCATCGTGGTCGCGGGCATGGAAGGCGCTCTGCCCAGCGTGGTCGGCGGCCTGGTGGACAAGCCGGTTCTGGCCGTGCCGACCAGCGTGGGGTATGGCGCCAGCTTCGGAGGCGTGACCGCCCTGTTGGGCATGCTCAACTCCTGCGCTTCGGGGGTGTCCGTGGTCAACATCGACAACGGTTTCGGGGCCGCGTACTCGGCCGCCCTGATCAACCGCCTTTGATCCCGGGCGGACCCGGTCCGTGATGATCCTGGCCGCCGACAATCTGCAGACCATGAATCCCCGGGTGGCGGAAGCCGTCAAGGCCCTGGACCCGGGGCCGATCCAGGACATCGCACGCCGGGCCGAACGGGCCGGGGCCGACCTGCTGGACCTCAATCCGGGCTACCTGCCTCCGGGCCGGGAAGACCGGATGGCCTTCATGGTCGAGGCCGTCGAGGAGGTCAGTTCCCTGCGGCTCATCCTGGACAGCCCTCAGTCCGGAGTACTGGCCCGAGGACTGGCCGCTGCCAGACGAACCCCCATCCTCAACGCGGTCTCCCTCGAGGAACACAAGCTCAAGGACATCCTGCCCCTGGCCGCCGAGCACGGGACCGACCTGGTCCTCCTGCTCATGGACGAACGGTCCTTCACCCCGCCGGGTCTGGACGAAAAGCTGGCCCTGGCCCTGGAACTGCGGGAACGGGCCCTGGAGGCCGGCCTGAGCCAGGAACGCCTGATCTTCGATCCGGTCCTGCCCAGTCTGAGCTGGCCCGACGCCTGGTTTCGGGTGGCCGAAGCGGTCCGGACGATCCGCCTGCTGGCCAGCGGGGCCGTGTTCCAGGACAGCGTCCGGACCATGGCCGGCCTGTCGAATCTGCGGAGCGGCCAGCGGCGCATCTATCCGGCGCGCCTGGAAGAGACCTGCCTGGCCCTGCTGGCCGGCGCGGGCCTGGACTGCGCCCTGGTGGACCTGCTTCGGCCCGGGGCGGCGGATGCCGCCCGGGAGATAAACGGCATGCTTCGGACCGCGGACGGCATGTGAATACTGATTATTTGTCAAAGGTGCAAAAAACGTCATTGCGAGTGACGGTCCTTCGGGAAGCCCGAAGATTATGGGGTTTAGAAACGGGTCCCGCTGATGGGGCCGCCCTCTTTGGGTATCGCTTCTGCCTGACCGCCTTCGGCGGGGTGGAGCATATGGGGCTTTTCGGGAGCTCCCCCCCTCACCCCTCCAGAGGCGGGCAAGTCGGGTGCGCCCAGGAACTTTCGGTTTTGCCGTCAATAACTCTGACCGGTTTCTTTAATAATTTGGACGGGGAGCTATAGCCGGCCTATTCCCGATGGCCCGTTTCAAGGCCCTGGCATGCAATGCGGATTGGTTTGAAAACGGAACCTATACAAGGGAGCGCCCATGAGCGATCAAACGGATTTTACAGGCTTTCCGGAGGGCTGTCTGGACTTTTTCAAGGACCTGGCCCGGGACAATTCCAAGACCTGGTTCGACGTCCATCGCCGGGACTATGAAGAACTCGTGCTGGAACCGGCCCGACGGTTCGTCGTGGCCATGGGCCGGCGGCTCAAGACGATCTCACCCGGCGTCCACGCCGACCCCCGGGCCAACCAGTCGTTGTTCCGGATCAACCGGGACACCCGATTCAGCAAGGACAAGACGCCGTACAAGACGAACGTGGCCGTCTGGTTCTGGGAAGGGTCCGGCCCGCGCATGGACTGTTCGGGCTATTACATGCATGCCGAACCATCCCGGATCTTCCTGGGCGCGGGCATCCACTGCTTTTCAAAAAATCGACTCCAGACCTACCGCGAGGCGGTGGTCGACGCCAAACAGGGGCCGGCCCTGGTCCGGGCCTTGAAACGGGTCGAAAAGGCCGGTCCGTACACCGTGGGCAACCGGCGGTACAAAAAAGTCCCCCGGGGGTTCGACCCCGAACACAAGAACGCGGGGCTGCTGCTCCACGACGGCCTGTCCGTCGGCCTGGAGACTGAAGTGCCCGATGTTTTCCACCAACCGGAGTTCGTGGACTACTGTTTTACGCACTACCAGGCCTTTCAGCCGCTCCACGACTGGCTGCTGGACATGACCGAGCGGGAAGCCTGACCGGTCCCGGGACGGCGGTCAGGCGGCCGGTCCGCCGGTACGCCAGGGACCCAGGTCCTTGATCCGTCTGTTGAAGTCGATGCAGGTCTGGGCGAACTGGGGGCCCATGGCCGCCGAGTTATAGTACATTTCCAACCGGCCCTCGCCGAGTCCGATTTCTTCCAGTGTTTTTTTCAGGGCCGCCACCCGTTTGGCGCACTTGTAGTTGCCGGTGAGGTAATGGCAGTCGCCGGGCAGGCAGCCCGATATGAACACCCCGTCCGCTCCGCTCTGGAAGGCGCCGAGCACGTGCAGGGCGTCGACCCGGCCGGTGCAGGGCACCTGGACGATGCGGATGGTCGAAGGATATTGGAGCCTCATGCTGCCGGCCAGGTCGGCCGCTGCGTACGAGCACCACCTGCAGCAGAAGGCGATGATCGTAGGCTTGAATTCGGTGTTCTCGACGGACGATTGACCCGTCTGGTTCATGGTCTCACCTCTTGTTTTTCCGTGCCGGCGATCTCCAGCAGGGCCCCGATCCGGGTCTGAAGGCGGCCCAGGTCCCCTTCGGAGTAGTCGGTTTCGATCTTCAGGAATGGCAGGGCGTGCCGGGCGGCCACGTGGGTCTTGACGAGATGGGACTCGACGTTGTAGGCGTGGCAGCCGGACAGGATGACGTCGATGACCGCGTCGGGCCGGTAGACCTCGATCAGACGGTCGATGTATTCCAGGCGCCGGGTGTTGGGGGTCATGCAGGAGCAGGGCAGTTCGAAGTAGCGCCGGGCGATGGCCGCCAGGGGGTCGCCCGTCTCTTCCTCGACGTCCGTCCACAGCGGTTTGAGTCCGCTGCACGCTTCCTGGGCCACGACCGCTCCGCCGCACTCTTCGATGACCTGGAAGACCTTTTCAGCGTCCCCGCCGATGGGGCAGCCGGTGACCATGACCCTCGGTGCTCCCGCCATCCGGTCGACCGGACCGTTCCGGCGCCGCTTTTCCAGGCGGACCAGGGCGCGCCGGAGCAGGTCGATTACATCATGGCCGTGGAATATGCCGGCCAGGGCGGTAATCTCCTTCAGCTCATCCCAGCCGATCAAGGGCGGGTCGAATCGGGCGTAAGCGGCGATTTCCCGGATCAGACTTCGCCGCCGGTTGGCCAGGCGGAGGGTCTCTTCCAGGACCTGGTCGGTGACCTGGCGATCGAAAGCGCTTTCCAGAAAGCGCTTCATGCGCCGGACGCTTTCCAGCCAGCGCTCGAAAGAGGCCGGTTCGTCAGGCGTCTGCGGGAGTTCGAGGACCAGAGTCGGTTTGCGGTCCGCGATCAGCTCGAACATCTTTTTCTTGCCGTCGCAAGTGGTTTCGGCCACGACCACGTCGCTTATCCGGTAGAAGGGACAGGTTTCGGTCATAATGAAACCGAAACTGGATTTGATCAGGGGGCAGAGGCCGGCCGGGAGAACGGTTTCGGCGGCGGTGATGGGATAGCGCGAGGTGGCGCACAGTCCCACCGGCACGCAGCCGGCTGCCCAGATCAGTTCGAGGGGAGCATAGCAGCAATAGATGCCCACGGTCGGCCTCCCGAAGGTGCGTTCCTCCTGCAGGTGGGCCAGGATGCGCCTGGCCGGGGCCCGGACGTATTCATCATCGATAAGGGGGGACATGGACATGGGCGACTTCCGATCTCCCGTTACAGTGCGTTAAGGCTGGTTCCCAAGCTCCAGCTTCCCTCTTTTTCCGTCATGGCGTTGGTTTTCGCCATAGTCGCGCCATGCGAAATAAGGAGTTGAAGCTGAGCTTCAAGGCGAAATAGCGTTCCCA
>JAHJTB010000242.1 GCA_018830135.1 Pseudomonadota bacterium
ACATGAGCGGCACCCAGACCCTGAGGCACCTGGTCCGACTGGACGTCCTCAAGGAGCTGACCTATACGGGCCGGATCGTTACGGGAACCGAGGCCGTCGAGCTCGGCCTGGCCACCCACGTCAGCGACAAGCCCTATGACTCGGCCATGGAACTGGCCCGCGAGATCGCCTCCAAGTCCCCCCACGCCGTCCGCTCGGTCAAAAAGCTGCTCAACGGTTCGGTCCTGGTCGGACTGGAGGCCGGACTCAAACTCGAGGAAACGCTTCAGCGCGACCTCATCGGTTCGCCCAACCAGGTCGAGGCCGTCCTGTCCAACATGGAAAAGCGGGCGCCCCGGTTCCGGGACCCCGAATAGGCCGGACCGAAGCGGGAACCGGCTCGTGACCGCCCGAGGCCCGGTCCGATGGGGCGCCGTCCTCCTGGCCCTTGTGCTGTTGTGCGGATGCCAGTCGGCCTACTATGCCGCCTGGGAGAAGCTGGGCAAGGAAAAGCGGCATCTGCTCAAGGACGAGGTTGGCAAGGTCCGGGCCGAACAGGCGGAGGCCGCCGACGGCTTCGAGGACGTCCTGACCCGGATCAAGGCCCTATACGGACTCCAGGGCGGCGACCTGGAAAAGGTCTACGACCGGCTCAAGGACGATTACGAACGGAGCCGGGAACGGGCCGAGGCCGTGGACGACCGGATCGGAAAGGTCAAACGGATCGCCGCGGACCTGTTCCAGGAGTGGTCGGACGAAATCGGCAAAATGGAGAACGAGAACCTCAAGGAGAAAAGCCGGCGCTCCCTGTCCGAGGCCCGCCGGCGTTTCGCCCGCCTGGACCAGGCCATGGACCGTGCCCGTTCGAGCATGCAGCCCGTTCTGATCCATCTGCGGGACTACGTGCTCTACCTCAAGCACAATCTCAACGCCCGGGCCGTGGGAGCCCTGGGCGGGGAGGTCCGGGACATCGAGGCCGAAGTGGCGACCCTGGTCGCCGACATGGGCCGTTCGGTTCGGGAAGCGGAAACGTTTCTCCGGGAGTTCGAGTGACGGGGAGGCGCCCCGAACGATCATTCCCGCGACTGGTCCGCCTCCCTGTTTTTCCGCTGGCTCCCAAGCCGGAGCTTGGGAACGAGGGTAACCGGTGCCCCTCACTAACCATACGGTTCATCAATCCGGTCGGACCCCAACGGGTCCGACGGCACGGAGGTTGCCATGACGGAAGCATGGGACAAGCCGCCGGTGTTCGACGCCGGGGGCCATGGACTGGTTCAGGCCGGGATCGTGGTTCAAGACGCGATCCGGACGGCCCGAGGATACACCGATCTGTTCGGTCTGGGACCCTGGGTCTTTTTCGACCTGCTCCTGGACCAAATGATTCTCGATGACCGCCCCCTGACCGGGATCGAGACCGGCGTGCGCATCGCCATGGCCGATCTGGGCCGGCTACAGATCGAACTGCTCGAACCCATGTATGGTCCGAGCACGTACATGTCCTTTCTGAAGGAGCGGGGGGAAGGCGTCCATCATCTCAGCTTCGGCCGGATCGAGGACCATGGCCGGTTTGTCGAGGCCATGACCCGGGCCGGCCAGGGTATCGAGATGCAGGGTGTGTGGGGCGGGGCCGTCACCTTCACCTATCTGGCCACGCAAAAGGACCTGGGGGTCATTCTCGAGGCGGTCAGTCCGGCCCCGGAAGGCGTCCGGAGCACGCTTCGTCCCTGGGGCCGACTGGACGCCGAAAAGCCCGGCCCGGTCGACACGACCGGCAAAGAGGTCGTCCAGGTGGGGCTCGTGGTCGAGGACGCCGAAGGGATGGCCCGGCGTTACCGGGACCTGCTGGGAATCGGGCCCTGGATGTTCCTGGAATTCAAGCCGCCGATCGCTTCGGACGGCAGGCTGCGCGGCGTGGCCCTGAACCCCGGGGAGGAGGCCTGTGTCCGGATCGCCCTGGCCCGCCACGAGGGGCTCGAGATCGAGTTGATCCAGCCGGTGGCCGGACCGGGCACCCACATGGATTTCATCAAGTCCCACGGTCCGGGGGTGCATCACCTCAGCTTCGGCGAATCGCGGGACCATGATGAATTCGTGGCCGGGCTGACCGGCCGGGGCATCGAGGTCGAGATGACCGGCCGGCTGGGCGATGCGGTCACGTACACCTACCTGGATACCCGGAACGATCTGGGCACGATCTTCGAAATCGTCAAGACCGATCCGGGCAAACGGCCCAAAATCGCTCCCTACGGCATGTGGCCGCCCTCGTCCTGAGCCGGGTCTGATCGCATCAGGGCAGATGCTCGAAAATGCGGGTCGCCACCGGATCGACCCAGTCCGGTTCGCTGCCGAAGCGGTAGAAGAACGCCTTGGCGATAATCATGGCCACCCGGGTTTCCTTCTCGGCCACGGCCGTGACCACCACCCGGACGACCTGTTCCCGGAAATCGTTCTGGGGGCCTTTTTCGATTTTCAGGCTCCAGGAGCCGGACACCAGGCCATGGGTTTCGGTGACGCGCAGGTCGTATTCGGCCAGGGTCAGGCGGACGGCCTCGATCACATCCGCGGACGGGGCGTAGAAAAGTCGGACGAAAGCCGGGCCTTCGGCCGGAGCCGGAGGTCCGTCGCGTCCGGCGCAGGCCGGGAACAGACCGATAAGAATCGCGGCGCACAGGGCCGCCGCCAGTCGCGTGCTTCGGAACATGGGTTCATACCTCTTTTCGGCCCGTTGGCCGTTCACTTCGATTCGAGACGCCAGACGCCGTCCCAGTCATCCGAAAGCGGACCGCCTCCGATGTCCAGGCAGCGATCGAGGTAGGCTCGGGCCGGCCCGTCGTCCGGGTCGGCTTCCAGGGCCCGGCCGAAGGCCTCGCGGGCCCCGGCCAGGTCCCCGGCCTCATACCGGGCCAGCCCGTCCTCGAAGGCCTGCCGGACCTTGGCCCGATCCGTCGACATGGCCCCGGCCGGGGCCATGACCTCGTAAATCCGCAACGCAGTCTGGCGGCCCTTGACCGCGATCCGGCCCAGGTTCCGGCCCTCGATCCGGCCTCGCACCTGAGTCCAGGTCGATTCGCTGATCAGAATCCGGGTTCCGAAGACCTTGTTGGCGCCTTCGAGACGCGAAGCCAGGTTGACCGCGTCGCCCATGACCGTGTACTCGAGGCGCACATCCGACCCCACGTTGCCCACGATCATTTCTCCGGTGTTGATGCCCATCCGGGCCGTCAGTTCCGGCAGCCCGTCGGCGTTCAGTTCCCGGTTCAGTTCCTCGAGGCGCGCCTGCTGATCCAGGGCGGCCAGGCAGGCCTGAAGCGCGTGATCCTCGCGGGTCAGGGGGGCGCCCCAAAAGGCCATGACCGCGTCGC
The DNA here is from genome assembly GCA_018830135.1 of Pseudomonadota bacterium. GTDB lineage: Bacteria > Desulfobacterota > Desulfarculia > Adiutricales > JAGVGV01 > JAHJTB01. The sequence continues at coordinate 3,342 of JAHJTB010000242.1, forward strand.
CCTCGAACTTGTCCACCACCCCGTCCCGGCCCATGATGACCTCGGTCATCCGTTTCAAGTATCGATTCAACAGCGCGACCAGCGCTTCGGGCCGGTCGGCGAACCGTTCCGAAATGGCCGTGAATCCGGCCAGATCGGAAAAAAAAACGGTCATGACCCGCCGGGACCCGGCCAGGGACAGGGCCTCGGGGTCGGCCATGGCCCGTTCGGCCACGGCCGGGCTGACATACCGGGAAAAGGCATTCCTCAGCCCGCGCTTCTCCCGGTCCATGACCCAGTGCCGCCAGGCCAGGGAGGCCCCGCCGGAAGTGATAACGGACATGAGCCCTCCGGCCACGGGCAGAAGCCGGTATTCGGAAAAAGCGAATAGGCCCAAAGCCAGCCAGAGCAGTAACAGGGGCACGGGCGCAAAAAAGGCCAGGCGGTGGGACACGAAGATGGGACCGGCCCCGGCCAGCAGACTCAGCAGAACGTAAAGGGCCAGCCGGCCCGGGAGATCGGCCTGAGAAAAAAACCGGCCAGCCAGCAGGGTGTTGACGATATGGGCCAGGATTTCCACGCCCGGCATCCGGCGGTCCCCGGAGGAAAAAAAGTGATAGAGGGGCGTAGGATGCCGGTCCTGGGTCAGGCTGTCGGTCTGGCCGATCAGGACGATCCGGCCTCCGAAACGCTCCTTGAAAAAGGCCGTGTCGCCGGCCTCGGCCCGCCGGAATACGTCGACGAAGGAATGCCGGGCAAAAGGCTCGGGTCCGGGGTCGTAATCGATGACCAGCACGTCTCGATCCACGTCCAGACCGGGCCGGAAGACCCGGGCGGCCAGGTAACTCACGCTGGACAGCTCCCGGGAGGAATCGCCGGCGGTCCGGAAGACCAGGCGCTGCCGGCGAACAAAGTCGTCGCTGTCCACGGTCAGGTTGAACAGTCCGGTATATTCAGGGCCGACGATCTGCAGGTACCTCGAATCCGGCGCAAACAGCCGGTCGGCGGTCTGGATCACCCCGGTGACCACGGGCGTCCCCCGGCTGCGGGCATAGACCAGGGCCTTGAGCCAGGTCTGGGAAAACTCGGGCTCCAGGTCCTGGAAGCGGGTCCGGGGCAGGAGAAAGTCCAGGAGAACCACCCGGGCCCCGCCGTCGGCCAGGGCGGCCAGGACCCGCAGAAAGTGTTTGTGCCAAAGGATCAAAGGCAGGCGGAAGGCCTCGTCCTCGAAGGTCCGGTCGTCCAGGCCGATCAGGGATACGGGCGAGGCCGGACGCGTTTCGGCCGGCAGCATGGTGTGGCGAACGAAAAACAGGCCGTCGAAGGCCTTGTGCTCGACATAGTCCAGCCACCCGTTCAGGTCGAAAACCAGGGTCAACACGACGGCGCAGGCCAGCAGACCGAAGACCGGCCACGACCTGGATCGCTTCGTCTTGTCCCGGCTGGAAGGCACGGCGCTCGTCTCCCTTCATTCCGTTTATCGGAAAATGGTAAGTATCGTCTCAAAATTTGGTTAAAAAATCAAATGGATGTCATTCACGAAAATCGGCCCCGAAATTACCGCAAAAATCCGGACCGGGGCAAGGGCGCCGAAGGAAACGACCGCCGGGCAAAAAAAACGGCCCCCTGAAGGGGGCCGCATGAAAGGGTCGCCAGGCAGTCCGGTTTACTGGATGCCGCCCTTTTCGCTGTCGTACGTGAAGACGTTGGAAGAGCTCTTGTGCTGGGACGTGGCCGACCATTTGGTCGTACTGCCGCCGCTGACGGCCAGCGAAATGGTGCTCTCCGGCGAGAACCAGGCGGTCAGGTTGCCCAGGGTCGCCGTGTAGGTGTTGTTCTCGGCATAGTAGTTTTCCTGCGCCGTGGCCAGGTTCTTCAGGGACGACTTGGCCGCCGAGTCCTGGGCCCGCTGACGGTAGCTGGCGAACTGCGGGATGGCGATGGCCGCCAGGATGCCGATGATGGCCACGACGATCATCAGCTCGATCAGGGTGAAGCCTTTTCTGTTCTTGTTCAACATCAAAATACCTCCTTGAATTGCAGTTTCGGGTTGTGGACGCCGGTTCCACACCGGCACCCCCCGGAGTTGAAACCTTTCCTCGTCCTGTTCAAAAGCAAGTCGAGCTGATAACAAGCAAGGCCTGTACCAGAACGCCGGATTAATCATGAAAAACGGCCGGCCGGGTAACCTTGTCCAACAGTTTGGAATTATAGGATATTTTGGCTTGCCGTTTTGGACGGGTCCGAACGTCTGCCGAAGCAGGCCTGGGGCGCGGGTGACGTGGAGCGACCGACCCGATTCGGCCCGTTGCGAGCGGACTGTTCATTTTATTAATGTAATCAAGTCAATAGCCGATCAGCCGTCCTGGAGGCCCGGCCGAGGGGCCGGACAAATATTGCCATGTTTTTTATCATTTAATTCATGTAGTTAGCCGGATCTTACCCGGATGACAAATATTGTCGTTTTTGGACCATTTTCAACTACCCAATATTAATAAACAATATTTGATTTGTCGACAAGTTTTGTCAGGGTGGTCAGAAATTGTCAGCTTGGCTCCTGCCCGTTACCCTTGGTCAGGCGGTAGCGCAGGGAGCGGAAGCTGATGCCCAGGCGGGCCGCGGCCCGGGTCTTGGAGCCGCCGCACTCGTCAAGGGCCTTTTCCAGAATCCGTCGTTCGGCGTCCTGGAGCATGGTTTCGAGGTTCAGGCCTTTTTCCCTTGGGGTGGGTTCGAAGGGGCCGGCCTGCAGGTCGGCCTGGATGCGCAGTTCGTGAATCCGGTCCGAATCCAGGTCGGCCAGATCGTATTTGGCCAGGCGGTAGCGCAGGCTGCGCAGGCTGGTTTTCAGGTATCGGGCCGCCTTCTGGCGGTTGCCGCCGGCCATGTCCAGGGCGCGAAGGAGGAGTCTTTTTTCCAGGGCTTCGAGTTGAGCGTCCATGCTTTCCGCCCCCGGGGCGGTGGGAGCCCGGGTGAGTCCGTTCGTTCGGGCGGGCGGGTCGCCGGAATAGTCCGGGGCCGCGCTGATGCGGCGGCTTTGCTTGAAAGAGGCCAGGGTCAGGCTTTCGGGCAGGATGATGTTGGACTGTTCCAGGGCCACGGACCGTTCGATGATGTTTTCCAGTTCCCGGACATTGCCGGGGAAATCGTAGCGGGAGAGGATGTCGAGGGCGTAGGAGGATATCTTTCTCAGGTCCTTGCCCATGGTCCGGGCGTATTTGTCCAGAAAGAACTGGGCCAGGAGGGGGATGTCCTCGAACCGTTCCCGGAGGGCGGGCAGGTGGATGTTGATGACGTTGAGTCGGTAGTAGAGGTCTTCCCGGAATCGTCCGGCCATGACTTCGGCTTCGAGGTTCTTGTTGGTGGCGGCGATGAATCGGACGTCCAGGAGTTTTTCCCGGGTGTCGCCCAGGGCGCGGTAGGTTTTGTCCTGGGCGACGCGCAGGAGTTTGACCTGCATGGTCAGGGACAGTTCGCCGACTTCGTCGAGGAAGATGGTGCCCAGGTGGGCCAGTTCGAACAGTCCGGGCTTGTCCATGGTCGCGCCGGTGAAGGCGCCCTTGCGGTAGCCGAACAGTTCGCTTTCGATGAGCTGTTCGGGCATGCCGCCGCAGTTGATGGGCTGGAACCGTTCCCGGGCCCGGGGGCTGTTGTCGTGGATGGCCCGGGCCACCAGTTCCTTGCCCGTGCCCGACTCGCCGGTGACCAGAATGTTGGTCGTGGTCTGGGCCGCGCGGCGGATGAGGTCGTAGACCTTGAGCATCTGGGACGAGAGTCCGACCAGGCTGCCGAAGTGGCAGCCCTCCTTGACCTTGGCTTCCAGGACCCGTCGTTCGGCTTCCGGGGTCCGGTGGGCCAGGGCGCTGGCGACCACGGCCTTGAGTTCTTCCATGCGGAAGGGTTTGGGGATGAAGTCGTAGGCCCCTTCCCGCATGGCGGTCACGGCGGTTTCGACGGTGGAGAAAGCGGAGATGAGGATGACCACGGCTTCGGGGTCCAGGTGTTTGACGCCCTTGAGGACCTCGATGCCGTCGGCCCCTTTCATGCGGATGTCGGTGATGACCAGGTCGTACCGGTTTTCCTGGGCCAGGGCCAGGGCCGCGTAGCCGTCCGGGGCCAGTTGGACCTCGTAGCCTTCCCGGACCAGCATGAGTTCGAGGAACTCACGCATGCTCAGGTCGTCGTCCACGACAAGGATACGGTTCATGGTCTTAAACAATGCCGTTTGCAGTTCAGGCCGTCAGGTTGTGAACCACCCGGCCGCCGACCAGGGTCATGACGGCCCGGCCGGTCATGGCGCGCCCTTCGAAGGGCGTGTTCCGGCCCAGGGACTTGAAGTCCTCCCCCTTGACGACCCAGGGCCGGTCCAGGTCGATGATCGTCACGTCCGCGGGCCCTCCCGGGGTCAGGCTGCCGCCGGGCAGGCCCAGGATGCGGGCCGGGGCCGTACTGAGAATTTCGACGGCCCGAAGCAGATCGACAACGCCCTCCCGGACCAGGTCCAGGGTCAGGGCCAGGCCGGTTTCCAGCCCGACGATGCCGAAGGCGGCCCGGTCGAATTCGACATCCTTTTCCAGGATCGAATGAGGGGCGTGGTCCGTGGCCACGGCGTCCAGGGTCCGGTCGGCCAGTCCGGCCCGGATGGCGTCCCGGTCGCGGGCCGCACGCAACGGCGGATTCATCTTGGCCTCGGTCCGGTACCCGACGACCGCCTCTTCGGTCAGGGTGAAATAGTGAGGCGCGGTTTCCGCGGTCACCCGGTACCCGGCCGCCTTGGCCCGACGGACGATCTCCACGGAACCGGCCGTGCTGACGTGGGCCACGTGCAGGGCCGCGCCGGTCAGTCCGGCCAGGGTCACGTCCCGGAAGACGGCCGTTTCCTCGGCCGCGGCCGGAATGCCGGCCAGGCCCAGCCAGGTCGAGGTCCGGCCTTCGTTCATGCAGCCGCCCGCGGACAGCGACGGGTCTTCGGCATGGGTGATGGCCGGCAGGCCGACCATCCGGGCGTACTCGAGGACCCGCCGCATGATCTGCGGATCGGCCACCGGCCGGCCGTCGTCGGACACGGCCACGGCCCCGGCCTCGAGCAGATCGGCGTATTCGCAAAGCGCCCGGCCTTCCGAACCCACGGTCATGGCCGCCACCGGCCAGACCCGGGCCAGGCCGGCCGCCCGCGCCTGTTGAAGGATGTATTCCGTAACCGAACGGTTGTCGTTGACCGGTATGGTGTTGGGCATGCAGGCCACGGCCGTGTACCCGCCGGCCACGGCCGCCGCCGTGCCCGTGGCGATAGTCTCCTTGTACTCCTGGCCCGGTTCCCGAAGATGGACGTGCATGTCGATCAGTCCCGGACAGACCACCCGCCCGGCCGCCTCGATGACCGCGGTTTCCCCGGCTCCCCGGCCCGGGTCCAGCAGCCCGGCCACCCGGCCGTCCTCGATCAGCACGTCCCTGGGCGCGTCCAGCCCCTGGCCCGGGTCCACCACCCGGCCGCCCCGTATCAAGAGCCTCATTCGCCCGCGCCTCCGCCAATCAGGAGATAGAGCAAGGCCATGCGTACGGCCACCCCGTTGGTCACCTGGTCCAGGATGACCGATCGCGGACCGTCGGCCACGTCCGGGGCGATCTCGACGCCCCGGTTCATCGGCCCCGGGTGCATGATGATCGCCTGCGGGGAGGCCAGGCCGACCCGGGTCCGGTTCAGACCGAAAAGCCGTGAATACTCGCGCACACCCGGAAAGGTCACCCCCCGCTGGCGCTCCAACTGGAGGCGGAGCATCATGATCACGTCCGCCCCGTCCAGGGCCGGCTCGGGCCGGTCATGAACCTCGACCCCGTGATCTTCAAGGCCCGGCGGCATCATGGTCGGCGGACCGGCCACCCGGACCCGGGCGCCCATGGTCGTCAGGCCGATGATGTTCGAACGGGCCACCCGGCTGTGGGCGATGTCGCCGATGATGGCCACGGTCAGACCCTGGATGCGGCCCAGAACCTGGCGCATGGTCAGCATGTCCAGCAGGGCCTGGGTCGGATGCTCGTGGGCCCCGTCACCGGCGTTGATCACCGAAGCCCGAACCCGGCCGGCCAGAAGGTGGGGCGCTCCGCTGGACCCGTGCCGGATCACGATCGCATCCGGATTCATGGCCTCGAGGTTGCGGGCCGTGTCGATCAGGGTCTCGCCCTTGACCAGGCTCGAGGTCGAAGCGGACAGGCTGAACGTGTCGGCGCTCAGACGTTTGGCCGCGATCTCGAAGGAGGTTCGGGTCCGGGTGCTCGGTTCGTAGAAAAACAGGACCACGGTCTTGCCCCGCAGCGTGGGGACCTTCTTGATCTCCCGCTCGGAAATCTCCCTGAAACTCTCCGCCGTGTCCAGAACGGTGGTGATTTCATCGGCCGTCAAACCTTCCAGGCCCAGCAGATTCCTGCGCTTCAAGACCAAGCCCCACGCTCCTTCAAGTCAAAAAAAAAGCCCCCTACCGCTTTGCGTCAGGAGGCCATTTGTCAAGTCTCCGGCTGACAGCCATAAATTACCCGCCTCAACAAACTGGGGTAATTTAGCATTCGTAACAAAGACGAGTCAAGTCATATTGTAATCAATGAACCGGGGCATGTTGGATTCCGGCCGCCCGCGCGGCCCCTGGCAATGATTACCCCCGTCAGGGGGGCGCCAGGCATCAGGCCGGGGGCTTTTGGAAATGACCGGCGTACATGCGGGCCAGTTCCCGAAGGACCCGGTCCTCGTCCACGTCCGGGCGGAAAAAGACCAGGTACTGGACGGTTTCCTCGATGCCCTTGTGCAGAAGAAAACGGGCGGTTTCGCGGTCGCCGAACTCGATCAGGGACTCGAAACGCTCGAAAAACAGGTCGATGATCCGGCCGGCCGCGGCCGGCTCCGCCCCCAGGTAGAAGTCCCGAAAACCGTCGTCCGACAGGGCCAGGACCACCGTGTCCCGCTGCAGAATCCGGTGGGATTCCAGAAGCTGTTTGTGGACCCGGATCAGGCGATAAACGGTCTCCTCGAGCTCCAGGCCCCGGGCCACGACTTCTTCCATTTCCCGGATATAGGCCGAGTCCATTTTCCGGTAGACCCGGGACAGGACGGCCCGGAACAGGTCCTGCTTGTCCCGGAAATAGGCATGAGGCGTGCCCAGGGCCACACCGGCCTCGGCGGCGATCCGGCGCATGGTCACCGCCTGGTACCCGTCCCGGTTGAACAGTTCGTACGCCGCCCGGACAATGCGCTCCTTCCGGTCCCTGGAACGCTTCTGAATCGGGCGGCGAATCTTTTTGGCGGCCTGGGTCGGCCGGGTCTCTTGACCCATGGGGCGGGCTCCTTCGCGTGGTCGGCCGAGTGTGGGCGGGATTCTACCGGGCGGGGGCGGCGGCGTCAAACAAATATGAACATCGTTCAAAAACATCTTGACGCCGGCCTTCTCCGGCCTTATAACGTGAACAGTGTTCGTGTTTATGGGGCGCGAACCCGGCCCGCCCGCCAGTCGGCCCGACGGGCCCCTCTCCCCCCAAGCGGCCGCTCCGGCCGAGAGCGGTCCGCCACCAGGAGGCAATCGACATGGAAGACCTGGAACTGCTCAAGCGGTCCAGCCGGCGTTATTATTTTCAGGGTGAGGACATCGACTATTACTTTTCCTGGATTTTAAGCCGCCAGTCCGGCGGCGGCTCCGAACTGGCGGAACTGTATGAGACGGCCTCGCGCATTGACGAGTCGCGGATTTCGAGTTGGGTCGAGGCCTGGGTGGCGGCGGCCGGGCGTCTGGAGGCCCTGGGGCGGGCCTGTCTGGCCGGCGGACACGAGGTCAGCGCCCGGGATGCCTTTTTACGGGCCAGCTCCTACTACCGGACCGTGATCTTCGGTCTGCGTTCCAGCGATCCCGGATTTCGCGAGGCCCTGGCGGATAGCCGATCCTGTTTCCGGCGCTCGATGGACCTGTTTCCCCAGGTGGTCGAGCCGGTGGGCGTGCCCTTCGAAGGCTGGGAGCTGCCCGGGTATTTCATCCGGCCCGACGCCTCCGGCGCGGCGCGGCCCACGGTGATCATGATCGGCGGTCTGGAGACCTGGATCGAGGACCTGTATTTCTACATCGGCCGGGGGGCCTTGAGGCGCGGGTACAACGTCCTGGCCGTGGACCTGCCGGGCCAGGGCAACAATCCCTTTGAAGGGCGTTTTCACCGTCCGGATTCGGAACGACCCATCGGCGCGGCGGTGGACTACGCCCTGGGCCGGCAGGAGGTGGACGCCGGCCGCCTGGCCTTGTACGGGATCAGTTTCGGGGGTTACCTGGTCACCCACGCGGCGGTTTTTGAAAAGCGCATCCGGGCCTGCGTGGCCAACGCCCCGATCCTGGACCTGCATGAATTCACCGTGGCCCGGATGCCTCGGGTGGTGCTCGAAGCGGACGCGTCGTTTCTGGCCTTGGACGCCTTTCCGATCGTGGCCCTGGAGAAGATCTGCTGGGCCATGGGCCGGTCGAGTCCGGCCGAGGTGGTGGAAAAGACCCGTTCTTTTACCAGCGAGGGGCTGGTGGGCGAGATCGAGTGCCCCTTCCTGGTCCTGGCCGGGGCGGGGGAATCGGAGGAGCAGCAGCGCCAGGCCCGGCAGTGTTACGACGAACTGCGGGTCGGCCGCAAGGACATCCGCATTACCACGGCCGAGGCCGGATCGGACGCCCACTGCCACGTGGATAACATCAGCTTCATGTCCCACCTGGTCTTCGACTGGCTGGACGAGGTTCTGGCCGGCTGATCCGCCGGAATAAATGAGGGGCGTTGAAAGGGGGATGTTGTTTACAACGTCCCCCTTACCTTACCGTTCAGATCAGGTCGGCCAGGAAGAGCTGGTGTTCGGGGTCTCGCAGCCGGGCCAGGGCCTGGAGTTCGAGCTGCCGGACCCGTTCCCGGGAAATGTTCAGGTTGCGGCCAACCTGCTCGAGGGTCTGCCTTTCGTCGGTTTCGATGCCGTAGCGTTGCCGCAGCACCCGTTCCTCCCTCGAAGGCAGGCTGGCCAGAACGCCTCGGACCGCCTCGCAGAGGTCCCGGTACCCGACCGTCTCGAGAGGCGAGTCGGGCGGCTGGCCCAAAAGGAAATCGCTGAAGCCTTCCACCGTTCCGCCTTCCAGGTCCAGGGGCGGTTCGTCGCCGGGCAGCACCGGTTCGGCAGCCCCTCGGCTCTGCACGGCCCGCCGCATGAACTGGCGAATCCACCAGACCGAGTAGGTGGAAAACCGGTAGCCCGTGGTGTAGTCGAACTTGCCCGCGGCCTTGATCAGGCCCAGGTTGCCCTCCTGGATCAGGTCCTCCATGGACAGACCCCGATTGGCGTAGCCCTTGGCCAGTTTGACCACGAAACGCAGGTTGGCCGTGACCATTTCGTCCAGGGCCTCCCAGACCTTTTCCTCGATGCGGGTCAGCCGGCGGCACAGGTCGGCCAGGGCCCGGTTCCGGGGCCGGGTCCCGGCCAGACCCTGGACCCGCTCCCGCAGAACGGTCAGCACTTCCCCCACGCTGGGCCCGCCGACCTGATCGGCGTCCCGCCAGGCTTCGGCCTGGGCGCGGACCGACTTCCATTCCGGATGCCGGACCCGGGCCTCGAGCACCAGGTCCAAGGCCTTGGCCCGACCCCGTCGAATCCGTTTGCCCAGAACCAGCTCCCGGGCCGGCGATATGCGCGGGTGATGCTTGAGCTGGCCCAGGTACAGGCTCAGACCCTCCTTGTCGGACGAACCCAGTTCCACGGCCGCGGGCCCATCCTCGATCTCCCCGCTCTCCTCCTTTTCCCAAGTCCATTTCGGTTCCGGATACGACATCCTGACGCTCCATTTTCCAGGGGCCCGCCGGGGCCCCGGTCCGGGTTCGGACGGATCGGGCCCGGGACGCCGAGGCCGGCGCCCCGGGCCGCTCCTCAACCCCTAATCCACCTTGAAAAAGCTGGCCTTCTTCGCGTTGCACACCGGGCAGTTGTCCGGCGCCTCCCCTTCGCAGGTGTAACCGCACAAGGGGCAGACGTACATATCCGTCTCTTCGAGACCCTCCAGACCGTCCAGATACTTCTGGTACAGGTCGGCGTGGACCTTTTCGACCGCATTGGCGTAGCGGAAGGATCGCTCGGCCTTGCGCTCGGCCTCGGCCTCGGCCGCCTCGATCATGGCCGGATACATCCTGGTAAACTCGTGGGTCTCCCCGGCAATCGCCTCCCGCAGGTTGTCGGCGGTCGACCCGATTCCATCCATGGCCCGCAGATGGGCGTGGGCGTGGATGGTTTCGGCCGCGGCCGCGGCCCGGAAAAGCCGGGCCGCCTGGCCGAAGCCTTCCTTGTCGGCCTTTTCGGCAAAGGCGAGGTACTTGCGGTTGGCCTGGGATTCTCCGGCAAAGGCGTCTTTGAGGTTTTGCAAGGTCTTGGACATGAGCGGTTTCTCCTTTCTTGCTCGGTATTTTTATCTATTTTGTACTACTTAGGAATAATTCCTATCGCTTGACCCAAAAAAACAACCGCCCCCCGCCTAGGACACCGGCTCGGCCAAGCCCAGGCAGCCCCGGCAGATGCCGCGCACGACCACGTTGACCCGATCCACCCGGCCCCAGCGTCGGGCCTCGGGCGGGGGCTCCAGACCGTTGAAACCGGCCCAGAAAAAGTCCATGATGCCCCGGCAGCGGTCGCAGACGTAATGATGATGGTCGCTCAGGTCGGCGTCGAAACGGCCCTGGTCGTCAAAGGCCGGGATGCGGATGAGCAGTCCGTGGCGCTCGAAGGTGCCGATGGTTCGATAGACGGTATCCAGGGAGATGGTGGGCAGGCGCCGCCGGACACGGCTGAAAATCATTTCCGCCGAGGGATGGTCCTTGGCTTCGGCCAGAGCCTGGTATATTTCCAGGCGCTGGTGGGTCAGTTTCAACCCGGCGCCCTTGAAGGCATCCCTGAAGCGGTCCATGGTTTCCTGCATCTTTTGCCGGGTCCTCTCCCCGCACTCATCATAATCAATCCTAAATAGGAATAAATCATAATTAGGATGGGCTGTCAAGCGGTTTTCTTAATTTTATTATCTTCGGAACAGGGGCCTCCAGGATTCCGGCCGGCCGCGCGGCCTCGGGAGCAGGGGCGGGGTCCGGTTCGTCGTGGCCGGATCGCTCCCACTTGACCCGGGTCCATTGCCGAGATACCCTTTACATGATAAGGGGGAAGTCGGCCTGGGGGGAACTGGCCGGATGCGAGTCTCCTCGATCTGAAGGCGCCTCGCCTTGAATTGCACCTCCGGGCCGCTGGAGGATTTTAATGTCCGATTCGATTGAAAAGCCGCCGGTCCTGGTTCTCGTCGTCGAGGACGAGGTCATCATCGCCGCGGACCTGGAGCTCCGGCTGACTGCCTTGGGCTACGACGTCTGCGGCCCGGCCTTGTCGGCGGAAGAGGCCTTGTTGCTGGCCGAGACCCGGCGTCCGGACCTGGTCCTGATGGACATCGTGATCCGGGGCGACATGGACGGCATCGAGGCGGCGGCGCTCATCCGGGAACGGTGGGGGATTCCGGTGGTTTTCAACACGGCGTATGCGGACGCCGACCGGCTCGAACGGGCCAAGCTCTCGTATCCCTTCGGCTACATTTTGAAACCGTATCGGGACCGGGACCTCAGGATCACCCTGGAGATGGCCTTGTATGTCGGCCGGGTGGACGAGGAGCGCCGCCGGGCCGAAGAGGCCCTGCGGGAGAGCGAGGACAAGTACCGGCGCCTGTTCGAGATGGAGTCCGACGCCCTGGTCCTGATCGACAATGGCAGCGGCCGGATATTGGAGGCCAACGAGGCCGCTTCGGCCATTTACGGATACGGCCGGGAGGAACTGCTTTCGAAAAAAAACACGGACCTGTCGGCCGAGCCGACCGAGACCGGCAAGGCGACGCGGGGCGCCCAGACCCTGGTGCCCCTGCGCTGGCACCGGAAGCGGGACGGAACGGTCTTCCCGGTCGAGATCACGGGTTCCCACTTCGAATGGCGGGGGCGAGGGGTCCACATTGCGGCCATCCGGGACATTTCCGAACGGCTTCGCGCCGAGCGGGACTTGCGGGAGAATGAGGAGAAGTACCGGGGGCTGGTCGAATACTCCCTCCAGGGCCTGGTCATCGCCCAGGACGATCCCTTGCGCCTGAGTTTCGTCAGCAGCCCGATGATGAACATTATCGGTTATTCGGCCGAGGAAATGGAGAGCTTCGACCCGGCCCGGCTGGCCGAACTGATCCACCCGGAGGATCGGGAGCGGTTTTTCATTAACTTCAGGGCCCGTCTGGCCGGCGAGGAGGTCTCGCCTCGGGGCGAGTACCGCTTCATCCACCGGAGCGGGGAAACGCGGTGGGCGGAAATATACAGTTCGAAGATCGAGTATCAGGGCGGGTCCGCCACGCAGACGGTCTTCCTGGACGTCACCGAGAGGAAGCGGGCCGAGGAGGCCTTGCGGGAGCGCGAGTTCATCTACCGGCATCTTTTTGAAAACGGCAAGGATGGCGTCCTGATTCTCAGCCTGGATGAGAATGCGCTTCCGGATCGTATTCTGGAGGCCAACCAGGTGGTCTGTCAAAGGCTCGGGTATGAGCGCGAGGAACTGCTGGCGCTTTCGCCGATGATCATCCTTGCTCCCGAGGAGCGGGAGGCGACCCGGGCCCGGGGCCGGATGGTGATGGAAAAAGGCTGGGCCATTTTCGAAACCGAGCAGGTGACCCGGGACGGCCGGCGGGTGCCCGTGGAAAGCAGCGCCAGCCTTTTCATGCACGAGGGCCGCCCCACGGTTCTTTCGATTACCCGGGACGTCACCGAGCGGAAACGGGCCGAGAAGGCCTTGCGGGATGCCGAGGCCCGCTGGCGTTTCGCCCTGGAAGGCGCCCGGGACGGGGTCTGGGACTGGAACCGGCAAACCGGCGAGGTCTTCTTTTCCCAGCAGTGGAAGGCCATGCTGGGTTACGTGGACCCTGAAATCGAGAACCGGCTCGAGGAATGGGACCGGCGGGTCCATCCCGAGGACCGGGAGCGGTGCTACCAGGACCTGGACCGCCATTTCCGGGGCGAGACCCCGGTCTATCAGAACGAGCATCGCCTGTTGTGCAAAAACGGCGAGTACAAATGGATTCTGGACCGGGGCCGGGTCGTCGAGCGGGATCGGAACGGCGAGGCGCTTCGGGTCATCGGCACTCATACCGACATATCGGAACCGAAAAGAATGGAGGCGGCCCTCAGGGAAAGCGAAGAGAAATACCGGATCATATTCAACAACGAAATCTACGCCATCTGCATTTTCGAACTGGAACGATACCGGCTGCTCGACGTAAACGAGGCCTATGCGCGACTGTATGGCTACCGCCGGGAGGAACTGCTGTCCGGCATGACCGTCCTCGACGTGACCGACGAGGACGAGGCGACCATGGCCGCGATCAAAGACATCCTTCACGGCGGGACGACCTTCATTCCCATCCGGCGCCACAAAAAGAAGGACGGCACGAAGTTATACGTGGAGATCGTCGCCGGTCCGTATACCTGGAGCGGGAGGCGGGTCATGTTTTCCCTGACCCACGACATCACGTCCCGGACCCGCGCGGAAGCGGACCGCGAGCGCCTGATCGGCGAACTTCAGGCCGCCATGGGCGAGGTCAAGACGCTGCGCGGGCTGATCCCCGTCTGCGCCTCCTGCAAAAAAATCCGGGACGATCAGGGGTATTGGGAGCAGATGGAAAAGTACATCATGGACCGGTCCGACGCCCTGTTCACCCACGGATTGTGCCCGGACTGCGCCCGGCGTTTATACCCGGAAATCTATGACGAGTAATAAGGACTGATCCATCCTTCCCGGGCTCTTTCCGGAAGCAAGACCGCGGGCCGAGGCCCGGATCGCCGCTCTTTCTTCACCTCATGTTTCTCCTTTCCGCCGGTCTGATGCCGCGGCTTCCCGCACCACGCCTTCCTTCGGACCTTGATCGCCGGCATGTGAGACTTGCATTCTTAAAACGAGTCACTTAGACTTTGCCTGTTTTCCATCCAGAGGCTCCTGGAGCGTGAACCCGGAGCGGTTCCAAACTGGAGGCACTCCTGTATTCCCGGGCCGAGGCGCCCCGAAACCCGAGAGAAGGAGAGACCATGTCAGACGACAACCCCTTTGAAAAATTCAATGCCTGGTTGCTTTGGAAAAAGGAGCATCCCGGGGGGAAGTTCTCCGAATGGTACGTCACGGCCATGGACCACCTCATCAAGGCCGGCAAGCCGGTATCCTGCCTGGGGCCCGACCCGACTGACCAGGAACTCATGGATAAAAACGCGGAAAAGGCCATGGCCATGCTCATGGAGCTCGGTCTCTCTTCCTCGGACCGGCTAGTGGAATACGGTTGCGGCAGCCTGAGCCTGGCCCGCCCCATCCTCGAGTATCTGGACCCGGGCCATTACATCGGCCTGGACATCACCGACCGCTTCTATTCGTATGGAAAGGCCCGCTACCCGGACCTCGTGGCCCGAAAACAGCCGCAGTTGGCCGTCATCACGCCGGAAGCCCTGGACCGCGTCCGGGCCCAGCAACCGCGCTTCGTGATCGCCTTTGCCGTGGTCGGCCACGTGGCCCCTGGTGAGCTGGATTATTTTTTCACCCAATTCATCAGACTGCTCGAACCCGGAGCCGTGGGCCTGGTCGAGTTCAAGGAGGGGGAGCGGGATTTTCAGCACTGGTATTGGGATTTCACCTACCGGCGTTCGACCTTGTCCGCGGCCGTGGAAAGAGCCGGCGGGGTGGTCGAATCGAACGAAAAGCACGCCCTGGTCCGGAAATATGAAGAGGGGGATACGGGGTACCTGCTCATCGGTCAAAAATGAGAGGGAAAAGGGGTCAGGAGCCTTTTTCCCCAAAGATCAAGGCGTGTTACGGCACCCTTTACAGAGGGCCGGGCTGTTGATACTATTGATTCCATCTCTGGTCCAGATCCCATTTTGATTCGTCAGGCTCGCGGCAACCCATCCGGAGAAAACGGTCCGAGGAAAAGCCATGCGGCTGCGGTATTCCATTTTTTCCAAACTCCTCCTGGTCATTCTGCCCCTGGTCTGCCTGCCCATAGCCATTGTGGGGTATCTCGCCTTCAAGGCCTCGGTCGAACACGTCAACCGCCTGGTGCGGCAGGAGCAGATGCTGCACCTCGAAGCCGCCGCCCGCACCATCGACCACATTTTTTACAACTGTCGCCTGGACCTGGAGACCGTGGCCAGCCTGCCCATGCTCGAGGATTATCGCCTGGCCCGGCTTTTCCGGCTGGATGCCGAAGCCCGGTTCAATTACGAAAACATCGTTCGGGTTTTCCATGACTTCATCCTGCGAACCCCCCAGTACCGCCGGTTTCTCTTTCTGGATGCCGCCGGCCGGATGCAGGTGCAGGTCGACGCCGCCGGTCCGGTGAAGGAACCGGCGGGGGAGGACCTAACCTCAATAACGGCGACTGTCATGAACCTGAAGGAAAGCGAGGTCTATTTCAGTGAGGTTTCGGTCGCGGCGGATCGCGGCCCCACCGTGTACGCGGCCAAGCCGTTCATTACGGGCCTGGGGGAACGGGCGGGCTTGGTTTTGATCGAACTGGACTTCGACCGGATAGGCCGGATCGTCAAGGCCATCCGGGTCGGGGAGAACGGGTATGCCTTTCTTGTTGACGAGAACGGGCGCAACGTGGTCCATCCCCGGTACCGGCCGTACGACCTGAACCGGTTCAGCGGTTCGGACGAATCCCTGGGCCTGCTTCTGGACGCCATGACCGAGGGGCAGGCGGGGTGGAAGAGCTACCGTTTCGAGGGCCAGGAAAAGGAGGCCGCGTACGCCCCGGTGCCGTCCATGGGTTGGTCCCTGGCCGTGACCATTCCCACGGCCGAGTTCAGGCGCGAGGCGCGGGCCATCCAGACCCGGGTCATCCAGGTGGTTATGGCGGCGCTCCTGCTGGTGGTGGTGGGCGTGAGCGTGCTTTCCTACAACCTGCTCAGGCCGGTCAGCCGCCTGGTCGAGGCCACCAACCGCATCGCCCGGGGTGAGCCGCCCCGGGAAATCCCGGTCGAGGGGAGAGACGAGCTCGCCGAACTGACCCGGTCCTTCAACCACATGGTCCGCAACCTGACCCGGGTCCACAGCCAGCTTCTGCGGTCGGAGAAACTGATATCCCTGGGCCGCCTTTCCGCGGGCATGGCCCACGAAATCCGCAACCCGCTCAACGCCATGAAAGGGGCGATCGTATACATCCAGCGCCGGCGGGCCGAGGACCCGGTCGTAACCGAGTATACCCAGGTGGTCCTGGAAGAGATCGACCGGCTGAGTCGGTTCGTGACCGAGATTCTTTACTTTTCCCGTCAGTCGCCGCCCAAGCGCACGACCACGGACCTGAAAGGATTGATCGAATCGGTCCAAAACCTGTTCGAGGCGTGGGAAGAGGAAGACGATGTGCGGTTCTACAACCACTTCGACCCGGGGCTGCCCCCGGTGGAACTGGACCCCCGTCAGTTCGAGCGGGTCTTGGTCAACCTGATCGTCAACGCCAAGGAGGCCATGCCCGGCGGCGGGCCCATCATCTTCACCACCAGCCTGGTCAAACCGCCCGGCGGGCCGGAGGAGGCTTCGGGCCGGGTGCGGATCATGGTCGAGGACGAGGGCGTGGGCATCCGGAAAGAAGACATGGGGGCCATTTTCGACCCGTTTTTCACGACCAAGGAATCGGGCACGGGACTGGGGCTGCCGCTGAGTCTGGGGATCGTGGAAAACCACGGCGGGACCTTGACCGTTTCCATCCGCCCGGGCGGCGGGACCAACGTAACCATTGAACTGCCGATCCCGGCCGGATCGGTTGAAGAAGGACAGGCGTGAAGAATATCCTGCTCGTGGACGACCGTATCCATACGCTTAAAGGTCTGGTGGCCATCCTGATCGACGAGGGGTACGCCGTGCTCCAGGCGGCTTCCGGGGCCGAGGCCCTCGAGATGCACCGGAAAATGCCGGAAATCGACGTTGTGCTGGCCGACCTCAAGATGCCTCACATGAGCGGGCTCGACCTTTTCCGGGCCATGAACGAGCGGGGCGACGCGCCGCCATTCGTCATCATGACCGCCTTCGGCACCGTGCGGTCGGCCGTGGAGGCGCTCAAGGAAGGGGTCACCGAGTACCTGATCAAGCCCCTGGATTACGAGGAACTGGTCATCGTCCTGGAAAAGGCCGTGCGCGAGCGGTCCATGACCAGGGAACTGGAGGACCTGCGGGAGCGGGTGGGAGCGGGGAACGCGTTTCACGACATTATCGGCCAGAGCGAGCCCATGACCACGATCCACGACGTGGTCCGCACCGTGGGCCCCACCGACGCGACGGTCCTCATCCGGGGGGAGACGGGCACGGGCAAGGAGCTTTTGGCCCGGGCGGTTCACCTGGAAAGCAGAAGGAAAACCCGGGACCTGGTCTGCCTCAACTGCGCGGCTTTGACCGAAAGCCTCCTGGAGGCGGAGCTGTTCGGCTACGTCAAGGGAGCCTTTACCGGTGCGGATACCGATCGTCGGGGCCGCATCGAATACGCCGACAAGGGCACGCTGTTTCTTGACGAGATCGGCCACATGTCCATGGCCCTCCAGGCCAAGCTGCTCCGTTTCCTTCAGGAGATGACGTTCGAGCCCGTGGGCGGCGCGGTCGGCCGCAAGGTGGACGTGCGCCTTATCGCGGCCACCAATCTGAACCTGGCCGAGCGGATCAAGGAGGGCCGGTTCCTGGCCGACCTGCTCTACCGCATCGAGGTGATCACCATCGAATTGCCGCCACTCCGGGAACGGGGGGAGGACGTATCCCTTCTGGCCGGGCATTTCTTGCACCTCTTCGCCCGCCAGTACGACAAGCCCATTGAAGGCCTGACTCCCGAGGCCATGGACGCCCTTAACCATTACCTCTGGCCGGGGAACGTCAGGGAGTTGAAAAACCGCCTGGCCCGGGCGGTGATTTTGTCCAAAAACCAGCGGATCGGGCTCAATGACCTGCCCGAAGAAATCCGGGAGTTCGGGGGCCGGCCGGCCCCCGAATCATCCCCGCCCCGAAGCAGCGAATTGGTGGGGGAGATCCCGGCGGACGGGCTGGCCATCAAGGACATGGAGGCTGTACTGATCCGCAAGACGCTGCGAAAGGCAATGGGCAACAAGAGCCTGGCCGCCAAGTGGCTGGGGATTTCCCGCAAGGCCCTGTACAAGAAAATGAACCGCTTCGGCATCACCTCCCGTGAGGATGACCGCGAATGAGACCGGCAGCCGCCGCGGTTCTGGTCTGGTCATTATTGCTCTGGGCGGGAGCGGCTGCGGCCGGGGAGTTTGTCATCGGTGCGCCCACGTCTTTGGAGACTCTCGAGGGACGGGAGAGCGCCAACGCGGCGTTGCTGGCCGTGGAGGAGATCAACCGGGCCGGCGGCCTGGACCTCGGCGGCCGGCGGTTGAAGCTGCGCCTGGTCACGACCGATCTCAAGGACGTCGTGCCCGGGGAACCGGTGCAAGCCGTGCTGGACCGGCTGGAACGTTTTGTGGCCGGGGAACAGCCTCACGCAATGGTCGTGGGGCTCTTCCGGTCGGAAATCCTGCTGGCGGGCATGGACCTGATCGCGCGCCTGAGAAGGCCGCTGGTGGGAACCATCGCCATGACCCCGGTCATTGAAGCCAAGTTGTTGAAAGACCGCCGATATCGGTATGTCTTCCGCACGGGACTCAATGCCCGCTACCTGGCCGATTACCTCATCGAACATCTGCGGTACCTGCGTGAAAAATTCGGCTGCCGCAAGGTCTATATCATCAACCAGGACGTGGCCTGGGCCCGAACCACCGCTTCCATGACCATGCGCCTTTATTTCAACCGGGAGGGCTGGGAGGTCATCGGTCAGGAAAATCACCCGGCCGGAACGGCCGACTTCTCCGCCGGCCTTGCCGCGGCTGAAGAAAGGGGCGCCCAGGTCATTCTGGCCGTCTTCGACGATCCGCAAAGCGGGCGTCTGGTGGAACAGTGGAACCAGCGGCAAATGCCGGCCATGCTCACCGGCTTCATATCCCCCCTGGTCGGCCCCGGGGCCTGGGAGGCCTACAACGGCCGGATCGCCGGGGCCCAGTCCATGGTGTTCGAACTGGGCAACATCCCATCCATCCGTTGGCCCGAGGCGTCCCGGTTTTATCAGGCGTATGCCAGGCGTTTCGGCCGGGAGATCGAGGCGGGCCACGGCCCGGCCCCGTCGTACGAGGCGGTGTACGCCTTGGCCGAGGCCGCTGTCAGGGCCGGCAGCCTCGACCCCGACGACCTGGTCCGCGAGCTGGAACGGACCGACCGCCGCGGCGCCATGGGCCGGCTCCGGTTCCACCGGGCCCATCAGGTGGTGTTCGGCGACAATCCGGAGGAGGAGGCCCTGGGCTGTCTGATCCAGTGGACCCGGGAGGGAAAGCGGCGGATCGTGTACCCCGAATCCCTGGCCGAGGGTGAAATCCAGTCGCCCGGCTTCATCAATTCCGGGGACAAATGACCCACCCGGCCCGGATTTCCCACGATTGTGTTACCCTTGGTAACATCAATTTATAATATATTGATATTAATGTAGAAATATTGACCGATTCCGGCCCGCCCCATCCGGCTCATTATTTTGTGTTACCAAAGGTAACAGGTGCTCTGCCCGGCCCGTTAGCGGCATCTAAGGAATAAATGCCGTTATTTAAACATGTTGTCGAATAAAATGGCGTACTGGTCCGATTCTTGTATCCTCTGTGGGCTTTATCCGGAACAAGCAGATAAATATCAACCGAACGAATCGGCGGGCCCGGATTTCTCACCAGGTTCCGTGGCGAGGTCGAGAAATCATTAGCG
Organism: Pseudomonadota bacterium; assembly: GCA_018830135.1. Classification (GTDB taxonomy): domain Bacteria; phylum Desulfobacterota; class Desulfarculia; order Adiutricales; family JAGVGV01; genus JAHJTB01. Next base: position 23,179 of record JAHJTB010000242.1, read on the forward strand.
AAACGCGAAGTTGGTGGAGATTTTGGCCGCAGGCATATTGACGATATGTTGAGGACCCAAATCTTCAAAACGAGCGTTGCAGCAAGGATTTCCCGGCCGCGGCAGGAAGCTGGTGAGAAATCCGGGCAAGAGCCGGATCGCCCCGCATTTCCGGACGCACAGGACCTTATCCTGTTTGCAGGCCTGGCGCGGGGGTGATCGGCGCCTTTGGAAGATGGGATATAGACGCGTTGGATTTTTTTCAGCCAACCCCAAAACCCGAATTTTGCGGTTGTCTACTACCGCGGCGTCGAACTGCTTGCTGCAACGCTCGTTTCCCGGTTTTCGGCCTCGGCGTATCCAGTAATACGCCTGCGGCCCAAAAACGGTCCAACTTCGCGTTTCGCTACGCATTTCGACGCCTCGCCACGAACCCAACCGCAAAATTCGGGTTAGCCAAAGAAGGAGAAGGTGCCATGAAGAGGTTTGTCGCTTGTTGTCTGTTCGTGTTTTTCGTGATCGGGACGCTGTCCTTTGGCGCGTACCCGGCGTCGGCCAAGGACGTGGTCATCGGTGTTCCAACGTCGCTGGCCTTCGTGGAGGGCAAGGAGGCGATCAAGGCCGTGGAACTGGCCGTGGATGAAATCAACGCCGCGGGCGGCGTCAATGTGGGCGGGACCAAAATGCCGTTCCGCATCGAGTCCATCGACATCCGTGACGCGGCCCCCGGCGTGCCCGTGCCCGAAGCGCTTTTGGGCATGGAGAAACTGATCCTGGAAAAGAAGCCCCACGCCCTGGTGGTGGGCCCGTTCCGGTCCGAAGCTCTGATGGCCGGGCTGGACATGCTGGCCAAGCACAAGGTGCCGCTGTTGGGGACCATCGCCATGACCCCGGCCACGGAAGCCAAGATTGCGGAAAATCCCCAATACAAGTACGTCTTCCGGACCTGTCTCAACGCCAAGTTCCTGGTCGGGTACATCGCGGGCGTCATGGGCTTCCTCAAAAAGGAGTTCGGCTTCAACAAGGTCTACATCATGCACCAGGACGTGGCCTGGGCCCGGGCCACGGCCGACATAACAACCAAGGTGATCACGTCGAAGATGGGCTGGGAGGTTCTGGGTTCGGAAGCCTTCCCCGTGGGCGCCAGCGATTTCGCTCCGGCCCTGCAGAAGGCCAAGATGAAGCAGGCCCAGGTCATTCTGCCCATTTTCGACATGCCCCAGAGCGGCATCCTGGTCAAGCAGTGGAAGAGCATGAAGGTTCCGGCGCTCATGTCCGGATTCATCAGCCCCTTAAGCGGCCCCGGCGCCTGGAAGGCTTTCGAAGGCAAGATCGGCGGCGCGTTGAACTCCATCTTCGAGCTGGGCAACATCCCCTCGGAAAAGTATCCGCCGGCCAAGGCCTTCTACGAGGCGTACCAGAAGAAGTACGGCGTGCCCATCGAAGCCGGCCACGGCGTGGCGCCTTCGTACGCTTCGGTTTACATGCTCAAGGCGGCCATCGAAAAGGCCGGCGGCCTGGACCCTGACGCGATTGTCGAGGCGCTTAAGAAGATGGAGACCGACACGCCCATGGGCCACGCCAAGTTCACCGAGGGCCACCAGGTGGTCTACGGGAAAGACCCGGCCAAGGAGGCCCTGGGCTGCTTCTTTCAGTGGACCGAGGACGGCAAAAGGGTAATCGTGTATCCCGAATCCATTGCCGAGGGCAAGATCAAGCTGCCCGACTGGATGAAACCGGCCAAGTAAACTCACCCTGGCCACAAACCGTTCCGGCCGGGGGGAAGCGTCCCCACGGCCGGAACTCACCCCAACAGGTCCAGGCGGCCGGAATGGGTCGGATATGCTTGAAGGCACAATCATCTACGGGTTTATCAACAGTTTCACCCTGGTGGTCATGGCGCTGGGTTTCAACGTCACGTTCGGCATCAGCGGCGTGGCCAATTTCGCCCACGGCGCGTTGTACGTCGCGGCCGGGTATCTGACCTGGCTGGGGCTGAACGAGCTGGGTCTGCCCTACTGGGCGGTCGCGCCGCTGACGATCGTCATCGTGGCCGCGGCCGCGGCCTTGACCTATCGCTTCATCATCCTGCGGGTTCGGGGGCTGGTCATCAGCGAAGTCATCGCCACATTCGGGGTGGGCCTGGCCATTCTGGAGCTGTTCCGCTACTTCGGCTTCGTGGGCTTCGAATACACGCTGCCGGTCCTGGTGGACGTCTCGGTCGAGATCGGGAGCACTTACGTGGACGCCCAGCGCCTGATCATCGTGGCCGGCGGATGTGTCCTGACCGGTTTTCTCTGGTTCTTCACCCGGTTCACCAAGACCGGCCTGGCCTTCCGGGGCATCGCCCAGGACGAGCGGACCGCTTTGACCCTGGGCATCAACACGGACCGGGCGGCTATGTTTTCCATGGCTTTCGGCGGGGCGTACGCCGCCCTGGCCGCCCTGATCATCCTGCCGCTGGGGACCATCGCCGTGAACGAAGGGTACAACGTGCTGGTCAACGCCCTGGCCGTCTGCATCGTGGGGGGACTGGGCAGCACCGCCGGCGTGGTCGCGGCCAGCTTCCTCATCGGATACGCCCAAATCATCACCGCCACCTATTTTGAAACCCACTGGATGATGATCGTGAGCCTGGTCGCCCTACTCGGGATTCTCATCGTCAAGCCTTCCGGGCTGTTCGGACAGCAGAAGGAACTGGAGGAACGGATTTGACCCGGCGCAAGGAACGAATCGCACGAGGCATCGCCGTCCGGAGTGAAGACATTTTCGTGCTCGTCTCCTGGCGGGAGATGCTATATCTGGCCGCCCCGCGGATTCTTCCGGTGGTGCTGCTGCTGGCCCTGGGCCTGGGGGTGGGCGAATACTGGCAGCGGGTGCTGGTCCAGACCTGCATGTTTGCCCTGTTGGCCATCAGTTGGGACGTTCTGGCCCAGACCGGCATGGTCTCCCTGGGACAGGCCCTTTTTTTCGGCGTGGGCGCGTACACGGCGGGGGTGCTCAACCACTACTACGGAATCAACCCGCTGATCACCATGCCCATCGCCGCCTTGACCGGGGCGCTGCTCTGCAGCGTGGCCCTGCTGCCGGTGCTCAGGCTGCGCGGAATCTATTTCTCGATGGTCACCCTCATCCTGCCGATGATGATCGAGCGGGTCATCGAGGCCACCAAGATATTCGGGGGGACGGAAGGACTGTCCGGGATCAAGTCCCTGCCCGGGACCAGCGTTGAATTCCTGATCAGCTTCGTCCTGGTCTTCGCGGCCCTGTTCGGCTTCCGGCGGATCATGGCCTCGGACTACGGGCTGGTGCTCAGGAGCATCCGGGACAACGACCGGGCGGTCATGGCCGGCGGGGTGAACATCTACTGGTACAAGGTCCAGGCCTTGTTCCTTTCCGGAGTCCTGGCCTCCCTGGCCGGAGCCTTCATGACCCACGCCTACAACTTCGTGGGCATGCCCGTCTTTGCCTTGGACTATTCCATCATGCCCATTGCCTCGGCCGCGGTGGGCGGCATGGGCACCCTGGCCGGTCCCATGCTGGGATCGTTCATCCTGGTGCCCCTGTCCGAGTACCTGCGGGACCTGGGCGGGCTGCGCACGGTCATCTACGCCGCGCTCCTGGTGATCTTTACCGTGGGCCTGCCCGAGGGCATCTTCCATTTCATTCGCCGGAAGTATCTTCAGTTCGAGCGGTGGACGGAGGTGGGCGAATGAGCGGCCAACCGATCCTGAGCGTATCCGGCCTGTCCCGCTCGTACGGCGGCATCAAGGCCTTGGACGGCGTCAGCTTCGACCTGGCGGAAAACAAGGTCCTGGGCGTGATCGGACCCAACGGTTCGGGCAAGACCACGCTGGTCAACCTGATCACCGGCTTCGTCCGGCCGGATCAGGGCAGCATCGTTTTCAAGGGCGTAAACATCACGGGCATGGCTCCGTACAAGGTGGCTCACCTGGGGCTGGCCCGGAGCTTCCAGATGGTCAAGCCGTTCTACGAACTGCCCAGCTTCAAGAACCTGATTCCGCCGCTTTTCAGCAAGCGGGTCCGCACGCTGGCCGGGGGCCGGTTCGGCGACCGGGACGCGGTGGCCAAGGACCTGCTCGAGGAGGTGGGGTTCGAACGGGACTCCGCTGTGATCAGCCAGCAGGCCGCGTCCCTGCCTCACGGCTATCTCAAGCGCCTCGAACTGGCCCGGTGCATCGCCCTGCGGGCCGACCTGATCGTGCTCGACGAGCTTTTTTCCGGGCTCAGCCTGGCCGAAGTGGCCGGGGTCGTTC
>JAHJTB010000243.1 GCA_018830135.1 Pseudomonadota bacterium
CGGCAGGGGCCCCCTGGCGCCGGTATCGGGTTCGTATTTGTAGCGGTAGGAACACTTGACCTTCATGGTGTTGAACATGTGGTCCCAGCCCCGGACATAGTATTGACACTCATCGTTGAAACAGACGTACCAGTATGCTTCACCCCATGAACTATCGCTCGGTGTTCCCCAGCGCTTCATTTTCTGCCCGCAATGAGGGCAGATCGTCTTGTCTTCGGACATGCTTTCCTCCAGAAGGGCTCCCTCGGGACCCCTCTCGTGACGTTAGGTACATACTAGGCATCCCGGGGGGCATTGTCAATAATCGGTCCCGGATCGGCATGCCCGGGATCGCATCGAGTCGGCCCCGGATCGGGTAGGAGGAAACAGTGAAAGGGGATCGGCCTGGCCTGGCCGTCAACCCGGATTTCTCACCGGGTTAGGTTAGCCAGCCCTGCATTTTCGTTGCCGTGGTCCGCTCGTTCCCAAGCGCCTGCTCGGGAACGTAATTTCGCCTTGAAGCGCTGCTTCAACTCCTTATTCCATAAGGCGTGACCCTGGCCAAAAGCACCGTCATGATGGATAAAGAGGGAAGCTGGAGCCTCCATGACCGGGTTTCGGACTGGAGCTTGGGAATCAACGGAAAATTGATCAATCCGCCCTCAAAGACGCGGGCGGGCCGGCCCCACGACAAGTCGCGATGTCGGCCCGCCCTGCACGTTCCCTGGCGGGGATCGGATCAGGCCAGCATTTCCAGGAACGCCTCGACCCGGGTCTTGAGCTGTTCGGCATCCTCGGCGCTGTAGTCGGTTTCGAGTGAAATGGCCGGAATCCCGCTCTCCTTGAGGGCTTTTTCGACCGGGATGGACTCGATCTGATACGGCTGGCAGAACTGGAGGGCGTAGTGAATCACCCCTTTGGCCCGGTAATCGCCGGCCATCTGTTTGATATGGTCCAACCGGTCCGGATTGGGGGTGAAGACCGCGCAGTCGATATCGAAGTACCGGTCGACAATGGCTTCCATCAGGTCTTCGACCGTTTCGCCTGCGCTGTCGACCAGGTTCCGGGTCCCTCGTTCTCCCACGCAGGACTCTTCGCCCACGATGATCGCCCCGGCGCTTTCAATGATCCAGGGCAGCTTCCAGTTGGGCACGGCCATGGGGCACCCGGACAGGAGGACCCGGGGGGCGCCCTTGGGCGCGACGCCCTGTCCGGCGGCGACGCGGTCCTCGAGTTCGTCGCAGATTTTATGGACCGATTCGGTGAAACGAACCGGGTCGTCGTAGAAAAAGACCTGGTTGATCAGCAAGGCGTCCAGACCGGAGATGGGGGCCGGATCGTTGCGTCGAAGCATGGCCAGCCGATGAACGGCCCGCCGCTTTTCATTGACGATCCGAATGCCTTCCTTCAGCCCCGCCGTGTCGATGGCCCGGCCGGTCAGCTCCTCCATGGCCGCCTTGAACCGGTCGTATTCCGCCCGGAGCAAAGCCCGCCCCTGGGCGGACTTCACCTGGGGCAGGTCCATGACATAGAGGTTGGAGACCAGGCGGTCCAGCGTTTCGTAGGATTTCTTCTTGCCATCGCAGGTGTTCTCGCCCACGATCATGTCCGCCGATTCGAGATACGGGCAGACCTTGCCCAGTTTGAACCCGAAAGAGGACTTGATCAGGGCGCAGGTGTTTCGGGGCAAGACCTTTTCCACCTCTTCCGGGGCAAAGTCCGCGCCGGAGCAGAGTCCGACCAGGGTGGCGCCGGCGGCCCGGACGATCTCCTCGGGCACGAAGACGCAGTATGAACCGATCACCGGCTGCCCCTGCGCCTTGCCGTCCACGAGTTCCTTGATGCGCAGTCCGTGGACTTCGGACATGACGAAGTTGAAGTATTCCATACCCGAAGGCCGGTCGGCCTGGGAGAGAAACACCTGCTGATAGCCCTGGCCCAGGACTTCGAGGAGTTGGTCGTGGGCGGTCAGGTCGAGCCCGAGTTCCCGCCACATGGATTCATAAGGGGATGACATGGCGTCCTCCTTGCGTGGATTTATTCGGGAATTGTATATTTATTTCTTCTATATTGCAAATTGATTTTTCCTATAGCGAAGACACCCGCCGCTCCCCCCCCTGAAAACGAGGTTTTCGAGCCGCGCGGGCCCTGAATGGGGGGCGGTCCGGCCGGCCGGACGTTCATCCGGGCTTAAGATTGTGATTTTTATTTCAAAGACGCCCGGAGGCGGAGCTTCCCGAATTTATGGGATTTTTTAGTTGCTTCCCCGGCGGTCCTGTGATAAACGGATGAATTGTTTTATGATTTTATTCGTAAACCGACCAGACCCACGGGTAAGACCGAACGGAGGGAAGCGACACGATCCGGTTCCGTTCGGCTTAGGTTTTCAGATGCACGAGAGTTAGCCTAAGGAGGAAGCGTATGGCAAGCTCGGAGACCCAAAGTATCCTGGTGGTTGGCGGCGGGATGTCCGGCATGACCGCGGCCATCGAAGCGGCTGAAGCGGGCTGGCAGGTCTATCTGGTGGAACGCGGGCCCTACCTGGGCGGCAGGGTGGCCCAGCTCAACAAGTATTTCCCCAAGCTCTGCCCCCCGTATTGCGGCCTGGAGATCAATTTTCGGCGCATGAGACAGAACCCGAACGTTCGATTCTTCACCATGGCCGAAGTTCAGAAAATCTCCGGGCGGTCCGGCGACTTTGATGTGACCCTGTCCCTCAATCCCCGGTACGTCAATGAAAAATGCACCTGTTGCGGCAAATGCGCCGAAGCCTGCGCCATGGAGATAGACAATCCCTTCAATTACGGCATGGACAAGATCAAGGCGGCCTATCTGCCTCACGACATGGCCTTTCCCATGCGCTACGTGCTGGACCCGGCCCTGGTCAAGAGCGGCGAAGCCCAGGCGGTCCAGGCGTCCTGCCCGTATGGGGCCATCGAGTTGGACATGGCTCCCCGGAGCATGGAACTCAAGGTCGGGTCGGTGGTCTGGGCCACGGGCTGGGAGCCTTACGACGCCAGGAAGCTGGACCTTTACGGTTTCGGCCGGCAGCCCAACGTGATCACCAACGTCATGATGGAGCGCCTGGCCTCCCAGAACGGTCCGACGGGCGGCAAGATCGTCCGGCCTTCGGACGGGGCCGAGCCCAAGACTATCGGTTTCATCCAGTGTGCCGGTTCCCGTGACGAAAATCACCTGGGATTCTGTTCGGGCATCTGCTGCCTGGCCTCGCTCAAGCAGGCCACGTATATCCGGGAGCAGTATCCGGATGCGAAAATCTACATTTTCTTCATAGACATCCGGGCCACGGACCGTTTGGAGGACTTTTTCTCCAAGGTCAAGCAGGACGAGAACATCGAGTTTTTCAAGGGCAAGGTGGCCAAGATCACCGAGGACCCGGGCACGAAGAACCCGATTCTGCGGGTCGAAAACACGGCCACCGAGCAGTTGATGGAGATTCAGGTGGACCTGGCCGTATTGGCCACGGGCATGCAGCCTTCGACCCAGACGACCAAGATTCCCTTCGAGGGGGCGGCCTACGACGATTACGGCTTCGTGACCGCCGGCTCGGCGGGTGTGGTCGGCGCCGGCTGCGCCAGGACGCCGGCCGGCGTGACCGAGGCGGTCGCGGACGGCACGGGCGCGGCGCTCAAAGCCATTCAAGCCATCGCGAGGAGGTAAGTCCATGGACAAGAAGTTAGCGGCCTATATCTGCTCCGGATGCGGCATCGGCGAGCATATCGATATGGAGAAACTGGGCCAGGTGGCCTCGAAGGAATACAAGATTCCGGTCTGCCGGACCTCCGAATGTCTGTGCGGCCCCGAAGGCGTGGCCCTGATCCGGAAGGACGTCGAGGCCGGCGAGGCCAACTGCCTGGCCATCGCGGCCTGTTCGGGCCGGGTCATGCACGACGTCTTCGATTTTCCCGGCTGCCTGGTCGATCGCGTCAACCTGCGCGAGCAGGTCGCCTGGTGCATCCGGCCCAACGAGGAACTGGACGATCCCAACGAAGACATCCAGATGATGGCGGAAGACTACCTCCGCATGGGACTGGTCAAGCTCAAGAAAATGGAGCCGCCCGAACCGTACAAGCCCGAGGAGGAGATGTCCAAGGACATCCTGGTCATCGGCGGCGGTCTGTCCGGTCTGACCGCGGCCAAGGAGGCCTCGTCCGCCGGGTACAAGGTGATCCTGGTGGAAAAGGAGGCCGAACTGGGCGGGTTCCAGAAGAAGGTCCGGCAGAAAGTCACCCTGCCCTACAAGCAGGTGCTGGACAACGACCTGCCCCAGCGGGTCCAGTCCGTCCTGAACGACGACAAGATCACCGTTTACACCAACGCCAAGGTCGAAAAGACCGCGGGCGGTCCCTGTCTTTTCAACATTTCCATCCGGCAGAACGGCGCGCCCCCCAAGGAGGGCGAAGAGGCCGAACCGGCCATCGAGCACAAGGTCGGGGCCATCGTTCTGGCTACGGGCTGGAAGCCCTATGATCCGACCAAACTGGACGCCAGGCTGGGCTACGGCCAGTCGTCCCGGATCATCACCAACGCCGTGTTCGAGGAGACCGGAAAGTCCCTGGAAAAAATGGACAACGTGGCCTTTCTCCAATGCGCCGGGTCCCGCGATCCGCAGCGTCTGCCGTACTGTTCGAGTATCTGCTGCATCACCAGCCTCAAGCACGCCATCCAGATCAAGACCCTCAATCCCGAGGCCAACGTCTTCATCGTGTACAAGGAACTGAGGACGCCGGGCCAGGCCGAGGACCTGTACCGGGCCGCCCAGGAGGCGGGCGTGGTCTTCATCCGCTGCCAGGACCCGGAAGTCAAGGTCCAGGGGGATTCGGTCACGGTCCTGGCCGAGGACGAACTGCTGGGCGAAACCGTCGAGATCGACGGTCTGGACCTGGTGGTTCTGGCCACGGGCATGGTCCCGGTGACGTCCTTTGGCGTGGACGTGAAGAAAAAGGAACTCGAGGCCGAGGCGGAGCAGCCCAAGAAGGCGTCGGACGCCCTGCCGGTTCCGGTGGACGTGATCCGGGCCTCGGACTGTCTGAACCTCGGGTATCGCCAGGGACCGGAACTCCCGGACCTGAAATACGGTTTCCCGGACTCCCACTTCGTCTGCTTCCCCTACGAGTCCCGCCGGACCGGCATCTACGCCACCGGATGCGTACGCCGGGCCATGGGTTCGGCCTCGGCCATCGAGGACGCCACCGGGGCGGCCATGAAGGCCATCCAGGCCGTGGAAGCCATCTCCGAGGGCCGGGCCCTGCATCCGCGGGCCGGGGACCTGTCCTATCCCGAAATCTATCTCAGCCGCTGCACCCAGTGCCGCCGCTGCACGGACGAGTGTCCCTTCGGGGCCTTGAACGAAGACGAAAAGAGCAATCCGGTGCCCGTGCCCACCCGCTGCCGCCGTTGCGGCATCTGCATGGGCGCCTGTCCGGAACGGATCATCTCCTTCAAAAACTACTCGGTGGACATGATCGGGGCCATGCTCAAGGAACTCGAGATGCCCGAGGAGGACGAAGAAAAACCCCGGGTCCTGATATTCGCCTGCGAAAACGACTCCTATCCAGCCCTGGACATGGTCGGACTCAAGCGGCTGAACTACAGCGCCTACGTCCGCATCATCCCCCTGCGCTGCCTCGGCTCCCTGAACCTGGTCTGGATCGCCGACGCTCTGTCCACGGGCTACGACGGCGTCATGCTCTTCGGATGCCGGCACGGCGACGACTACCAGTGCCACTTTGTTCGCGGCAGCGAACTGGCCAACATCCGCATGAGCAAGATTTCCGAAACCCTGACCCGGCTGGCCCTGGAACCGGAACGAATCCGGGTCGAGGAGATCGGCATCACGGACGTGGATCGCATCCCGGAAATCATCGCGGAATTCATGGAGACGATCGACGAGGTCGGCCCCAATCCGTTTAAGGACCTGTAAGAGGAGGCGTGTAAATGAGCGTCAAAGTCGATCCCAACCTGATGAAGGAGCTGAAGCATTTCGGGCTCAAGGATGCCAACAAATGCTTCCACTGCGGCAACTGCACCGCCGTATGCCCGCTGTCCACGCCGGAGAACCCTTTCCCGCGCAAGCTGGTCAAATACGCCCAGATGGGCCTCAAGGACAAAATACTCGCCGCGCCCGAGCCCTGGCTCTGCTATTACTGCGGCGACTGTTCCGACCGCTGCCCCCGGGGCGCCGATCCGGGCGAAACCATGATGGCCATGCGCCGTTATCTGACGGCCCAGTACGACTGGACCGGCTTTGCCCGGCGCTTTTACACGTCTGAGGCCTTTGAAGTGATCGCCGTTTCCGTGGTGGCCATGATCATCGGTTTGGCCTTCATGATCTTCCACGGCGAAGTCATCACGGACCGGGTCGCCCTCAACACCTTCGCACCCAACTGGATCATCGAGATTCTGGACTGGATCATGGCCGTGGTCCTGAGCACCGTCCTTCTGTCCAACGCCCTGCGGTGCGCCCAGTTCGTTTTCGGACAGGACCTGTTGTTCAAGATTCCGATCAAGTATTACATCGGCGAGGCCAAGGACGGCATCATCAACTTCCTGGTCCAGAAGAAGTTCTCCGAGTGCGATGACCGCATGCAGTGGTACATCCACCTGCTGCTCTTCACCGGGTACGTCTCCATGTTCACCATGGTCGTGGTCGGGCTGCGCTGGCTGCAACGGGACTACGTGATCGATCCGGCCTGGCCCACGGTCACGTTCCTGATGACCGTCGTCGGCTGGTATGCCACGCTGGCCATCATGTATGCTTCGTCGTACGCCCTGTGGGGACGGTACAAGAAAAGCAAGGCCCCGTATAAGAACTCCCACGGCACCGACTGGATGTTCCTCGTCCTGTTGTGGCTGACCTCCTTCACCGGAATCCTGGTCCACCTGGCCATATGGTTCGAGGCGCCCCTGTTCTGTTACGTCATCTACGTCATCCACCTCATGGTGGCCATCCCCATGCTGGTTCTGGAAGTGCCCTTCGCCAAATGGGCCCACCTGGCCTACCGGCCGCTGGTCCTCTATCTGATGGCGGTCAAGAACCGGTACATGGCTGAAGAGGCCAAGGCCGCCTGAACCTTTAACTGATTCTCCCGAAAAGGCGCGCCGCGCCGTAGCCTTGGCTACGGCGCGGTTTTTTGCATTATAGGCTCCCCGGTCCGGTGAGCCGGCCCAAGCCGGGGAAATTGGAGGAGATTTTGGCCGCAGGCATATCAGGGCGATATGTTGGGGACCAAAATCTTCGAAACGAGCGTTGCAACAGGGATTTCCCGGCCGCGGCAGGAAGCTGGGTAGAGTCGAGGACGGGCGCGGTTGCGCGAAGGCTCCGTTTTCAATCGTTCCCAAGCTCCTGCCTGGGAACGGTATTTTGCCTTGAAGCTCTGCTTCAACACCTTATTCCGTAACTTACGGCCATCGCGAAAAGTGACCGCCACGAAGCAAAAAGATGGAAGCGGGCGCTTCCAATATCCGGCTCCCAAGCAGGGGCTTGGGAACCAGCCGTAAAATCGACGCCCTCCGGCGGGAGAGGGTTGGGGTGAGGGGGAAACCGGCGGAATGCGGAGCAGGTCTCAGCCCGCCGAAGGCGGGCTCGTTGCGCTTCCTCCGAACTCGTGTCCCCCGAACTCCGTGCCCTCGAACCCCTAGTCGATGAACCCATCCGGTGAACCCGTGAAATCACCCCCGGTCCGATTCCGCCGCCAGGGCCGGCCGAACCCAGTAGACCATGAGAACGGTCTGCAAGGCGCTGAGGACCACGAAGTACCAGGCCCAGAGCGGCCAGCCCAGAAAGAGCGGGCCAATGCGGTCCCAGCGCCAGAAGTCCAGGGAGGCCAGGAAAATGAGGCCGAACCCGGCCAGCAGAGCGGCCTGCCTGCGGTCCATGGCCGGCCAGGTCCTGGCGCCGAGGGCGGCGTGAACGGCCAGATATGACAGGACGGCCGCGACAATGACGGGCACGGCCGGCAGAAAGCCGAAGGTGGGCAGGAGTTTGAAGGCATAGGCCCCGACCAGGACCTCCCCGACCAGGATCGAAACGATGGCCGAGGCTGGACGGGGATTTTTCAGGTAGAGCCCGAAAAACACCGTGGGAAACAGGACGGCCAGACCGGTGAAGGCCTGGGTGGCGATCTGGAGGATGGTGGCCGGAGGCTTGACGGCCAGGACCAGGCCGGCCAGGGCCAGGCCGATGACGAACAACCGGCCGACCCGGGCCGAGCGGGCCTCGCGCCCGGTCAGAATCGGATAGACGTCCCGGGTGAATATCGAGGACAGGGTCAGCAGCTGGGAGTCCATGGTGGACATCAGGGCGGCCAGGCCCGCGGCCAGGATCATGGTGCCCATGAAATCCCCGCCGATCTTCGTGGCCAGAAGGGGGACGATGTTGTCCGCGGCCTTGCCCGTGAGTCCGGGGAAGTCCAGCCGGCCCAGGAGGCCCAGGGCCACGGGCAGGAAAAAGACCAGGGTGCAGATTGCGGGATAGTAGAGCATGGTCCGGGCCAGGGCCCTTTCGTCCCGCGCGGTGTAGAAACGCTGGAATAGCTGGGGGAACATGGGATCGCAAAAGAACCAGAGCATGAGATAGGAGAACCAGAGCCCCGGCCCGTAGCGGCCCGTTCCGCCCGGACGGGAGAACAGGTCGGGATGGCTTTCCATAACCCGCTGAGCAGCCTGCCCCAGCCCCCCGTGATGGTAAGCGACCATGACCAGGGCGGCGATCATGAGGCCGACCATGAACAGCCCCTGAAAGACGTCGGTCCAGGCCACGGCCCGGAACCCGCCCCGGACCGTATAGAGGACGATAATCAGGGCGATCAGGCCGGCGCCCGCTGCCTGGGGCAGTCCGAACAGCTCTTTGAGGACGTAGCCGCCGGCCATGGGCTGGAGGGCCAGGTAGGGAACGGTAAAGACGATCATGACCAGGGCGAACAGGGCGCTCGCTCCGCGATGATTGTAAATCTGGTGGACCAGTTCGGCCGGCGTGACCAGGTCGTGGGCCTGGCCCATGGCCCAGATTTTTCTTCCGAGCAGCCAGAAGGTCAGGGCCATGAAACCGGTGCCGAAGGCCATGATGGGGAAAAAGGCCAGACCGTCCCGGTATCCGGCGCCGGAGGCCCCGAAGACGGTGAAGGCCGAAAAGTTGGTCGCGGCCATGGTCCCGACGAGCACCACCGCCGACAGGTTCCGGCCGGCCAGGAAGTAGTCGCTCGGGCTTTCCTTGATACGGGTCCGGGCCATGAAGCCCAGCCAGATGACGAACGTGAAATACGCGGCCAGAACGAGGATTTTAACCAGCATGAGCCACCTCCAAGAGAACGACGAAAAAGAAAACGGCCATCCCGAGTAGATCGGGATGGCCGTCGGCCTGAACATAATCTACATTTTCAATATATGAAAACCCTATCGGGCAGGCAAGCGAAAAATTCGGCTAAAAATTCGGCGGGCGTTCCGAGGCGGCGCGGCTCCGGTTCCGGCCGGCCCGTTTGGCCGCGTACAGGGCGCCGTCCGCGGCCGCGATCAGACCTTGGATCGAAGCGTTGGCCCCCGGCGCCACCGTGGCCAGACCGAGACTGATCGTGACACAGTCGAGAACCGGGGAGGAGGAGTGGGCGATATTCAGGTCGGAAACCCGGGTCCGCAGAATTTCAGCCACTTCCATGGCCCCGGTCGAGTCCGTCCGGGGCAGCACGCAGACGAACTCCTCGCCGCCATAACGGGCTACAAAGTCGCCGGGTCGCCTCAAGGCGTCGTTGACCACCAAGGCGACCCGCCTCAGGCATTCGTCCCCGGCCGGGTGTCCATACGTGTCGTTGTATAATTTGAAAAAGTCGATATCGAGCATGACCAGGGACAGCGGGCAGTTCTCGCGGCCGGCCCTCCGCCATTCCCCCTCCAGGCCGGCCTCGAGGTAACGCCGGTTGAAAACGCCGGTCAGGCCGTCGGTCAGGGACAGGCGCTCCAGTTCCTCCTTCGAGATTTGAAGGTCCCGGATCAGGGCCTCCCGCTCCTGCTCGGACTTTTTGGTTTCCGTAACGTCCCGGGCCACATGAACCGAGCCGATCAGACCGCCCTCGGAGTCGTAAACGGGCGAGACCGTGACCATGTAATGCCCACCCAGGCGCTCTTCAAGAACTTCGCGGGTGTGCTCGAGGCCGTCCTTCAAATAGGCAAGGTGGGGACAGTAGTCCGGCGGGCGGTCGCTGCCGTGAACCAGGTCATGGCAGAAACGCCCCACGACTTCCTGGGCCGTCATCCCGAGTCGGGCGGCCATGGCCTTGTTGGCCCGGCAGATGCGGTAGTCGTTGTCGATAATGGCCACCAGGTCCGGCACGGCGTCAAATGTGAATTCCCATTCCTCCTTGGCCCGTTGTACGGCCTGTTCGACCCGCTTGCGTTCGGTAATGTCCAGAATGGAAACCAGGACCCGGTCTTCCCGTTGATCGGGTATTTCGGACCATTGGAGCAGGATGTGCCGGGTCGAACCCTGGAGGTCCCGGTACATGGTCTCCAGGTCGCCCAAGGTCCCTCCTTGCGCGTGGGTGGCCAGGGTGTTTTTAAAAGCCTGCCAGGTCGGGCCGGCGTATACCCGTCCGACTTCATAGAGCTGGTCCTTGCTCATGGCGCCGAACATGTCCAGGGAGGCCTTGTTCATGTCCACGATTCTGGCCAGGCGGGCGCACCGGGTCACTTCCTCCCGGTGATTGTCGAAAAAGGACCTGAAGTCCTGGACACCCGATTGGCGCAGGGCCTTGAACCGCTCTTTGACCGCGGAAACGTCCACTTCCCAGAGGGATAACGGGCACTCGTCGAAAATCGCCTGGAAATGCCGGGCGGCGAGGTCGGCTTCTGACCTGGCCTGGCGGCAGACCGCCAGTTCCTCTTTCATCCGTTCAACGGCGGCGGCGAACTCGGCCCGCGGCCCGTCGATATATTCTCGTGATTCGCTCATTGATCAATAATCCGTTGATGGTGGATCGAATGGGAAGCCTTTGCGCGAATCCCTCTTATCGGGCCGACACTCCCCCTTGCAGGATCGGGCCCGGTCAATATCCGAATCACCGGCCTCGCACCATGGACGCGGACTCAAAACCGAAAATACTCAGTCCGGTTCGACAAGCGAACGCAGTCGCATTTCCAAGGTCCGCGTTTCCTGTTTAACCCGGGCCAGAATGTCGAAGGCCCCGGACATTTCGTTGATCCGCCCCATCCGCTCCAGGTCCGCCAAGGCCTGATAGGCCTCACCCGTGGAAAAATTCCCAATGGCCCCCTTGAGGGAATGGGCGGTGTGGCACAACGCCTCGGCGTCGTTTTGGTTGATGGCCTCTTCGATGGCCGCGATGCGCAGGGGGAGGTTTTCCGACAGAATGTTCGTCAGCTCCTGCAACAAGATCAAGTCTCCCCCGAGACGTTCGAGCGCGGTTTCGATGTCGGAGTGCAAATCCGCTTTCTTTTCAAGCTCCATAAGTGATGATCCGGGGTACATGATATTGGCCGCATCCGGCATTCCTGGCGGACGATCGGCCCGGGTCGAGCCTGACAAGGCTCAACCCATCGTTTATTTATGCACACCCGGTCGGGTTGTCAACAGATAACTGAAAAAGGCCGGATGGGCCGGAGACGGCCCGTCCGGCTTCGGCCGGTCAGGTGAAAAGGCAGATTTTGGCTTCCT
Source organism: Pseudomonadota bacterium (assembly GCA_018830135.1). Taxonomy (GTDB): domain Bacteria; phylum Desulfobacterota; class Desulfarculia; order Adiutricales; family JAGVGV01; genus JAHJTB01. Next base: position 11,663 of record JAHJTB010000243.1, read on the forward strand.
TGGCGTACCGGAGGAAGTCCGCCGCGTTCCAGATGACGGCCCCTTCGATCAGTTCCTCTGCTTCGAGGTCCATCATGTCCACGGTCATGCGGCAGGCGATCAGTTCGATGCCTTCGAGCTGAGCCATTTCCTGGAGTTCGGCCAGGCTGGGGATATTGGCCCGGTCGATCATTCGTTTCATCATATGCGTGGCCATGGAGGACATGCCCGGAATGGAGCCCATCAGACCGGCCGGAATGAACTTGGCCCGCTCCATACCGCCCTGTTTGAGCAGATTGATGCCCATGAACGTGTAAAAGACCTTGGTTTCCATACCGTCGCGGGCCGCGTTGATGCCCAGGACCAAGGCCGGATAGGCGCCATCGATGGTGTCCCGGGAGCAGATGAAGGCCGCCCTTTCCAGCTTTTCACTCATAAACCCACCTCCTGGTCTCGATGCCGTAGTCGATCCCGGGACCGTCCCGGTCCGGGACCGTTTCAAACAAGCAGGTTGAACGCCGCGCCCGGATGGAATAAAACGGTGCGCCGCATTCGATTGGGACGGGTGGTCCCGGCCTCGGCTCCGCTCCGAACCCGGGGCACTGACGTCCCGCCATAACCACGTATTACGAATCAGTATATCCTGGCCGGGCGCTTTTTCAAGTGCCCCGCTTCCAGGGAACCCGGCTCCCCCGCCGGGATCGAGCCCCCAACGGCCCGGAGGCAGCAATAATGGGTGAAAATTTTTATTGAGTGTTGGTGGTGGTTCCCGGGGGAGTGTGAAATAATTTTTCGTAA
>JAHJTB010000026.1 GCA_018830135.1 Pseudomonadota bacterium
CAAGGCCCGCCGGCGGGTCAAGCTCCTCAAGGAGATTCTGCCCCGTTTCGGCATCGCTGAAGATCGGCTCAAACTGACCTGGATCGGCGCCAGCGACGGCATCCAGTTCGCCGACACGGTCAAGGACATGGTCGCTCACGTCAGGACCCTGGGCCCGAACGAGGCCCGAACGGCGATGGTGATTTAACGTCTTCATTTTTTCGGAGGAAGGAAATGGCCCCCAAATCCAGACTCGACATCAAGGATAACGATCTGCATTCCGCGCTGGCGAAGCTGCTCAAGTCCATCCTGCATCAGGCGGACGTGGCCGCGGTCCTGGTCCCTTTGCGGCTGCCCATGAAAAATCAGGTCATGCCCACCCTGATTGCCGACCCCGCACGACTGGACGCGGCCGATCCCCTGGCCCCGGCCTTTCCCCTCAACGGGGCCAAGCTTCTCTCCCGGCTGACGCGGAAGCCGACCGGGGAAAAAATCGTCGCCGTCATGCGGCCATGCGAGATCAGGGCGTACGTGGAACTGGTCAAACTCAAGCAGGGCGATCCGGATGAGGTCATACTCATCGGCCTGGACTGTCTGGGGGCTTACAGTAACACGGACTACGCCCGATGCGCCGGCCAAAGCGGCGAGGCGGTCGGCCGGACCTTCAGCCGGAACGTGCTCGAAGGCCGGGGCACGGCCATGGACGGGGCGGACCTGGCCCCGGCCTGCCGGGTCTGCGAGCATCCCATACCCGAAGGGGCGGACGTCGTGATCGATCTATACGGCATGGACGCCGACCACCTGGTTCTCGAGGCCCGGAGCGCCAAGGGCGAAGGGCTCCTGCTCGGCCTGGACCTGCCTTCGACCGAGACGCCGGCCGGTCGGGTCAAGGCCGTCGAGGCCCTGCTGGCCGAGCGGACCACCAACCTGGACCGGATGCTGGCCGAGACCGCCGAGACGGTTTCCAGCCTGGAAAAACTGTCCTCGTATCTGGCCGGGTGCGTGAACTGCTACAACTGCCGTGTCGCCTGCCCGGTCTGCTACTGCAAGGAATGCGTCTTCGTGACCGACGTCTTCGAACACGAACCCTTCCAGTACCTGCGCTGGGCCAACCGCAAGGGCGCCCTGAAAATGCCCACCGACACCGTATTCTATCACCTGACCCGACTGGCCCACATGAGTACGGCCTGCGTGGGCTGCGGACAGTGTTCCAATGCCTGTCCCAATGACGTCCCGGTCATGGAGCTGTTCCGGAGCGTGGCCGGCCGGACGCAGCCGGCCTTCGATTACGAGGCCGGTCGGAGCCTGGATGAGGCCCCGCCGCTGTCCGTGTTCCGCGAGGACGAGTTCAAGGAAGTCACCGGGGGCCGGGACTAAGGGGAGAAAGGCGCGAGCATATGAAAAAGAAATTCGGCAAGGCCCTGGTTGTCGGAGCGGGTATCGGCGGACTGCGGGCCGCTCTGGACCTGGCGGAAACGGGCCACGGGGTCACCCTGATCGACCGGGCGCCCCATCTGGGCGGCATACTGAGCCAGCTCGACCACCAGTTCCCCACCAACCACTGCGGCATGTGCAAGATGCTGCCCCTGTTCGAACGGGACGCCGGTTCCCAGTACTGCCTGCGCAAAGGATTTTTCCACGAGAACGTCGAGGTCATGCTCGGCACGGAACTGGTCTCCCTGGAAGGCGAACCCGGCCGCTTTCAGGCCCTGCTTCGACGGAAGCCCAGCCAGGTGGACCCGGAGCGTTGCGTGGGGTGTGGCGACTGCGAACCCGTCTGTCCGGTCGAGGTCCCGGACCGGTTCAATGCCGGCCTGACCTCGCGCAAGGCGATTTACGCGCCTGTGCCCCACAACTATCCTCGGACCTTCATCATCGATCCGCTTGCATGCACCGCCTGCGGGGAGTGCGAAAAAGTATGCCCCACCGGGGCCGTCCGGCTGGACGTCAGGGCCTATGAAGACTTCCGGGTTCTGGTCGTGGACGACGAGTTGATCGTTCGGGACTCGATCAAGGAAATCCTCGACGACGAGGGATTCGAAACAGACATGGCCGCCTCCGGGGCCGAGGCCCTGGAAAGGCTGGAGGCCGAAAATTTCGACCTCATGCTCCTGGACATCAAAATGCCCGGTCTGGACGGTATCGAGGTGCTTCGTCTGGCCAAGGAGGCCCACCCGGACCTGAACGTGGTCATGATGACCGCCTACGCCACGGTGGAAACAGCCGTCGAGGCCATGAAGATCGGGGCTCTGGACTACCTGATCAAGCCCTTCGAACCGGGAGCGCTCGTGCCCATGGTCCGGAAAATATACTTCGACCACCAGGAAGCCACCGGGCCGCGCCTCGAAGTCGGCGCGGTCATTCTGGCCGGAGGGTCGGACTACTTCGATCCCATCGGCGGCCACAACAACTACGGGTACGGCCTGTCGCCGGATGTGGTCACCCATCTCGAGTTCGAAAGGCTGCTCAGCGGAACCGGGCCCACCGGAGGAAGCCTGGTCCGGCCTTCCGACGGCCGGCCGGTCCGAAAGGCGGCCTGGATTCAGTGCGTGGGCTCCCGTAATGCCCGGACCGGCGCGGATTTCTGTTCATCGATCTGTTGCATGTCGGCCGTCAAGGAGGCCCTGCTGGCCCGGGACCAGGCCGAGGGCGAGTTCGAGGCGGCCATTTTTTATATCGACATGCGGACCTTCGGCAAACCGTTTCAGCGATACCGGGACCAGGCCGAATCCGAGGCAGGGGTCCGGTTCGAGCGGGCCATGGTCCACACCGTGAATCCGGACCCGGCCACGGGCGACCTGAGGATCGCCTATATCGATTCCGAGGGCGGGATTCACGAGGAGAACTTCGACATGGTGGTCCTGTCCGTCGGCATGCGTCCGGCGGACGGGCTGGAGGCCCTGGCCGGGGTCGTCGGCCTGGAGCTGGACCGCTGGGGCTTTCCCCAGACCCGGCCTTTCATCCCGGCCGGGACTTCTCGGGAAGGCGTGTTTATGGCCGGGGCCTTTTCCGCGCTCAAGGACGTCAGCGAGTCGGTCATCCAGGCCGGGGCGGCCGCCTTGTCCGCCGCAACCGCCATCCGTGCCTCCGGCGGCGGCCTGGCCATGGAGCCGGAAACGGGTGTGGCCCTCCGGGACGCGAGTCGGGAGGCGCCCCGGGTCCTGGCCGTGATCTGCGACTGCGGCCAGGCTCTTTCCGATTTCGATCGCGACCGGGTCCTGCGGCATATCGAAACCGATCCGGCCCTGGTGGACCTGGTTTTTATCGACCAGGCCTGCGCCGAAACCGGACGGGCCCGTTTGGTCGAGGAGGCGGAGCAAAAGGGCGCCAATCGACTCCTTATCGGCGCCTGCCCCACCTACCGCCAGTCCGAGGCCTTTCGCCGCCTCGGCCAGGAGACCGGTCTGGACGCCTCCCTGATCGAAGTGGTCGACGTGCGCCCGGCCCTGTTCCCCGGGGCCGACCTGTCCGACCGCGAGGGGACCTTGGGGAGAATCCTGGCCATGGCCCTGACCCGGATTCGACGCGCCGATCCCACCCCACCCGCGGAAACGCGGGTTGCGAGGCGGGCCCTGGTCGTGGGGGGAGGTATCGCCGGGATGACGGCGGCCCTGGCCATCGCCGACCAGGGCTATCCGGTCGATCTGGTCGAGCGGGACGAAGCCTTGGGCGGAAACCTGGCCTGGCTGCGCCGGGTGCCGGAAGGCTCGTCGCCGGTGGAACTTCTGGAGCGGACGATTCAGAACATCGAACGGCATCCCCATGTAACCGTCCGCGCCGGTACGGAAATCGTGGCCGCCTACGGCCAGGCCGGGCGGTTCCTGACCACCGTCCGCAACCGGGAAGGCGAGGTGGAGACCCTGGAACACGGCGTGACCATCCTGGCCACCGGAGGCCGGGAGGCCTCCACGTCCGAGTACGCCCACGGGGCCGCCGAACGGGTCGTGACCCAGATGGAACTGGAAATGAAACTGGACGACGGGTCCATCGATCCGGCCGCTCTGAAAAACGTGGTCATGATCCAGTGCGTCGGCTCCCGGGAGGAACCCCGGAACTACTGCAGCCGGGTCTGTTGCCCCGGCGCCCTGAAACACGCCCTGCATATCAAGGAACTCAACCCGGAGACCTCGATCTACGTTTTTTATCGGGACATGATGACGCCGGGCTTCATGGAGACCTATTATGCGGATGCCCGCCGGGCGGGAGTCGTGTTCATCCCTTACCGGACCGACCGGAAACCGCGGGTCGAGCCGGATGAGAACGGCCTTCGCCTGACCGGATTCGAACCCATGATCGGCCGGCCCATCGAGATCGAGGCGGACCTGGTCGTTCTGGGTACCGGTGTGGTCCCCAACCTGCCCGAGGAACTGGCCGGCTTTTTCGGCGCCCGGATCGACCGCGACGGGTTTTTCGATCCGGCCGAGTTCAAGTGGCGCCCGGTCGACGCCCTGAGCGAAGGCGTATTCGGCTGCGGCCTGGCCCTTGCGCCCCGGTCCGTGACCGAGGCCATGGCTTCGGCCCGGGCCGCGGCCTCCCGGGCGCTCCGCCTGTTGTCCTCCGAGCGCCTGTCGCCCGGACGAGTCTCGGCCCGGGTCCGTCACAGCCTCTGCTCCCTTTGCCAGCGATGTATCGATGCCTGCCCCTACGGCGCCCGCATAATGGACCTCGACCTGGAGCGAATCGTCATCAATCCGATCATGTGCCAGGGGTGCGGGGCCTGTGCGGCGGTCTGCCCCAACAGCGCATCGGTCCTGGCCGGCTTTACCGATCAGCAGATGCTGGACCTGATCGACGCCGCCCTCGATGGCGTGGCGGCCTGATTCGCGGTTACCGGTCCATATCGGCGGGGTTCGCGGGCCGACCCGGCATCAACGGTGAGGCATGTTGAGATATCTCGACGCCATCCGACACAGTCTGGTTTCAAAGATCATTCTGGCCGTAGGCCTGACCTTGATCTTTTGCCTGGCCGGATGGGCCCTGATCGTTCTGCATTTCCAGACCCGGAGCATCACCGCCGGGCTGACCGCCGAATCCGATCGTTTGAGCAACGCCATCAAGTTGAGCACCCGGCGGGCCATGATGCTCAACTCCCGGGACGACCTGGCCGAGATCATCAACGATGTCGGCCGTCTCCCGGAGATCGAGAACATCCGCATCTACAACAAGCAAGGCCAGATCAAGTTTTCCAACAACGCGGCCGAGATCGACCGCAAGACCAACATCAAGGCCGAGGCCTGTTTTATCTGCCACCGGTCCGAGCCGCCCCTGACCCGGCTGGACCTGTCCGAGCGGAGCCGGATTTTCCATTCCGGACAGGGCTACCGCCTGCTGGGCATCCTGAGCCCCATCTACAACGAACCCGGCTGCGCGACCAGCGTCTGTCATGTCCACCCCGGAGACAAGCAGGTCCTGGGCGCCCTGGATGTGGTCTTTTCCCTCAAGGACAAGGACCGGGAGATGATGCTCTTCAAACGGACCGTCTTCGGCCTGACGCTCCTGGTGCTGGTCCTGACTTCGACCGTCATTACCTGGATCGTCTTTCGCTTCGTCAGGCAGCCCGTCAGCCGGTTGATCACCGGGACCCAGATGATCGCCCAGGGCAACCATTTTCAGTCCGTCGAAGTCGATCAGGACGACGAGATGGGCCTTTTGGCCCGGGCCATCAACCAGATGGGCGAGGAGATTTTCCATAAACAGGCCGAACTGAACCGACAACGGGACGAATATCAGCGGCTTTTCGAAATCGTGCCCTGCATCATCACGGTCCAGGACCGGGACTACCGGCTCATCCAGTACAACCGGGAGTTTTCCGAAAAATTCGACCCGCTCCCGGACGACTACTGTTACCATGCCTTCAAGGGCCGTGATCATAAATGCGGGATATGCCCGGTGGAAAAGACGTTCGCCGACGGACGATCCCACCAGAGCGAGGAGTCCGGGCTCAACCGGGACGGCACCGTGGCTCACTGGATCGCGATCACCTCGCCCATCAAGAATTCCCAGGGTGAGACCGTGGCGGCCATGGAAGTCAGCCTGGATATCACCCAACGCAAGCAGCTCGAAGACAGCCTCGAAGCGTCCGAGAAAAAGTACCACGCCATCTTCCACAGCATGCCGAACCCGGTCTTCGTCCTCGACATGGAAACGCTGGAGATTCTCGACTGCAACGACAGCGTGCGCGCGGTTTACGGATACGAGCGCCGGGAAATGATCGGCCGATCATTCAAGGACCTCTCGGCGGTCGACGACGAGACCCACGTCGAACTGATGGCCTGGCACCCGGAAATCAACCAGGTTCGCCATCTGAACAAGTCGGGCCGCGCGATCTTCGTCAACCTCAGGCTCTCGCCGTCCGAGTTCCACGAGCAGAACGTGATCCTGGTTACGGCCAGCGATATCACCAAGCGTCTGGAGACCGAGCATCAGCTTCACCAGGCCAGCAAACTGGCCACCCTGGGCGAGATGGCCACGGGCGTGGCCCACGAACTCAACCAGCCCCTGTCGGTCATCAAGACGGCCAGCAGTTTCTATCTCCGGAAAATCCGGAAGAACGAACCCTTCGATCTGGAGACCCTGAAGACCATGATCGAAAAGGTGGACCAGAACGTGGACCGGGCCACCCGGATCATCACCCATATGCGAACCTTCGCCCGGAAATCGTACGCCAAACTGGTCCCGATCCAGGTCAACGAGATCATGGAAAAAGCCGTGGATATATTCAGCCAGCAGTTGCGGGTCCGGGGCATCGAAGTCCGCTGGGATCTCGAGGCGTCGCCGCCCCGGATCATGGCCGATCCGGACCGCTTGGAGCAGGTCTTCATCAATCTCCTGATCAACGCCCGGGATGCGCTGGCCGGGGAAAACAACGGACGGGAGAGTCGCCCGGGGGACCGCCATATCACCCTGAGGACCCGTTCTTCGGCCGGCCGGGTCTTCGTCGAAGTGGCCGACAACGGTCCGGGAGTGAAGGAGGAACACAAAGACAAGCTGTTCGACCCGTTTTTTACGACCAAGGAAGTCGGCCAGGGCACGGGCCTGGGGCTTTCCATCAGTTACGGGATCGTCAAGGAATGCGGCGGTGAAATCCGGGTGGAGAGTCAGGAGGGCCGGGGCGCCTGTTTCATTATCGAATTCCCGATCAAGGGAGCGGCCTGATGGAAAAAACGGTCCTGCTGGTCGATGATGAAGAGGATATCCGTCTGGTTCTGGGCCTGGCCCTGACCGACATGGGGTATCGCGTCCTGACCGCTGAAAACGGCGAGGAGGGCTGGCGGATTTTTCAAAGCGAGACCCCGCCGATCATCATCACCGATATCAAAATGCCGGACATAGACGGCGTCGAGCTGCTGCGCCGGATCAAAGGACATGACCCGGACGCCGAGGTCATCATGATCACCGGGCACGGGGACATGGACGTGGCCATTGAGAGCTTTCAGCGCCAGGCCACGGACTTCATCACCAAGCCTATCAATGTCGATGCCCTTGAAACGGCGCTCAAACGGGTCAGCGAGAAGATACTGGCCCGGCGGAAGCTTCGCGAATATACGGAAAGCCTCGAGGGGCTGGTTTATGAAAAGGCATTGCGGCTGGCCGAAGCCGACCGGCCCGCCGGGGCGCAACGGGCCGATGACGTGCTCCGGGCCGTCCAGGAGCGCTTTCGAAGCATGTTCGACGATCTGCCCTGTTACTTCACGGTCCACGACCCGGACCTGAGGCTGACCGCGGTCAACCGTCGGTTCAAACGGGATTTCGAAGCCGAAATCGGAGCCCGCTGTTACGAGGTGGTCAAGCGCCGTAGCCGAGCCTGCCCGGACTGTCCGGTCCTGGACACCTTTGGGGACGGCCAGTCCCACCAGACCGAAACCCAGTTGATCACCCGTGACGGAGATGAAATCAACGCCGTGATCTGGACGGCGCCTATCCGCGACTCGGCCGGGGAAACGGCCCTGGTCGCGGTCATGGCCACGGACATGTCCCAGATTCTCCAGGTTCATCACCACCTCACTTCCCTGGGCCTGATGCTGGGCTCGATGTCCCATGGCATCAAAGGCCTGCTGACCGGCCTGGACGGCGGAATGTATCTTCTCGACTCGGGGGTGAAAAAAGGCAACCAGGAAAAGGTCCAGGAAGGTCTGGAAATGGTCAAGCTCATGGCCGGCCGGATTCGGAACCTGGTTTTGGACGTGCTGCTGTTTTCCAAGGAACGGGAACTGGAGCGCAAACCCTTCGACCTGCCGACCTTTGCCGAGGAAACCGCCCGGGTGGTCGAGTCCAGGATGCGGCAGGCCTCGATCGATCTGGTCAGGGAGTTCGCCGATGATCTCGGCACACTGGAAGCCGACCAGAGCTTTTTACGCATGGCCTTGATCAATATCCTGGAAAACGCCTTTGATGCCTGTCTGGAACCCGGTGGTCCGGAAGATCGCCGGGTCGTGTTCCGCGTGACCCGTGACCGGGAGCAGGTCGTCTTTGAAGTCCGGGACAACGGCGTGGGCATGGACGAACAGACCCGGGCGGCCGTTTTCACCATGTTTTTTTCGACCAAGGGCAAACAGGGAACGGGGCTGGGCCTGTACGTCAGCCGTAAGATCGTTCAACGGCACGGGGGGGATATCGAAGCGGAGTCCGAATTGGGCCGGGGAACCCGATTTACGGTCCGGCTGCCTTTATCCCGGATTTTGCAGTTGGGTTCGTAGCGAAGCGTCGAAATGCATAGCGAAACGCGAAGTTGACCGATTTGGGGTCGCGGGCGTATCCTATGATGCGTTGATGTCAAAAAGCGGGAAACGAGCGTTGCCGCACGCATTTCGGCGCCGTAGCAGGAGACGACCGCAAAATCCGGGTTTGAAACCGACGTCCGGCTGACAGGCCGGAGTCCGCTCGACCCGGGAGGTGTCTCTTGATCGACCAACATTCGGCCGGCCGGCCTCAGGGCGTCCGGCTGGAGGAGGCATGACCATGCTCAAGTATCACCATGTGCTCTATTGCACGGATTTTTCCGAAGACGCCGACATCGCCCTGATTCATGCCGTGGACCTGGCCAAACGCTACCAGGCCCGCCTGCACGTTCTCCACGTCATGGATTCGCCCTACCGCTACATGCCTTCGGATACACGGGAGGGCGCGGGCCCGGGCGAAATGGCCTCGGCCACGCCCGAAGTGATCGAACGCGTCCGGGCCGACGTCATCGAGCGCTACCAGGGCCGTCTCGAGGGGTTGTCAGACGTGACCTGGACGGTGACGCCCGGCGTGCCCTTTGTGGAAATCGTGCGCTTCGCCCGCGAAAACCAGGTGGACCTGATCGTCATGGGCGCGGCCGGGAGGTCCGAGTTCGAACGGGTCCGGTACGGCAGCACCGTGGAAAACGTGTCCCGGCGGGCGCATTGCCATGTCATGGCCATCCGCAACCCGGAAAAAACATACACGCTCTAGCCGCCAGGAGGGATGAACGATGGCCAGGAGAGTGCTCGTGGTTGACGACGAAATGGAAATACGGACCTATTTCACCACCCTCTTGGAAGAGCAGGGGTACAAGACCCGGATCGCGGAAAACGGGGAACAGGGCCTGGCCCTGGTCCGGGAAAAAAAGCCCGACCTGGTCGTCCTGGACGTCATGATGCCCAAGGAGAGCGGAATCAAGATGTACCGTGAGATCAAGACTGACCCCGCCTTGGCCGACCTGCCGGTCCTGATCGTCTCCGGCCTGGCCAAAAAGACCTTTCTCCATTCACAAAAGGTCCTGGATCGGTTCAAGGGGCAGGATGTGCCCGAACCCGACGGTTACATCGAAAAACCGCCGGAGCCGGAAGAACTGCTCGGGGAAGTGAAACGGCTTATCGGCTAGCCGGAACGATTTATGCGTTGGCGTAACGAGCCGGATTTTTGCGACCACATGGATAACTGTTGAATCATTCGGGCCGGGGGGCCCAACTGCCCGCCAGGCCAGCCGACCCGGGCCGGCTTCACCGGCCGCCGGGCTGGGGGATTCGGACCGATATCTCGGTCCCTCGCCCCTCGATTCCGCGCATGAGGACGTGGCCGCCCAGAAAATGGGCCCGCTCTCGGATGCCCAGCAGGCCGAACGACCCGGGCTTGCTTTTTTGCTCTTCTTTCAGCCCCGTGCCGTCGTCCCGGATCGTCAGTTGAATATGCTCCGGGTCTCGGTCCAGCGTCACTTCAACCCGCGTCGCCAGGGCATGCCTGACAATATTGGTCAGGGCCTCTTGAAGGATGCGGAAGAGGGCCGTGCACAGCTCCTGATCCAGCTGCATCTCATCATCGCCGACGATCAGCCTGCATTCCAGGCCGAAGTGGTCCGAAAACTGTTCAAGCATCCACTCGAGGGCCGGCACCAGGCCTAGTTCGTCCAGGACGCTGGGACGCAAGTCGGAAATGATCCGTTTGACCGAACTGATAGTGGAATCGATCAGGTCGTTCATCGAGTCGATTCGCTCCCGGAGGTCCGCCTGGTCGTCCGACATGTTCGTCTTCAGTAGTGAAAGGTCGATCTTCAGGGCGCTGAGATTCTGCCCCAGATCGTCGTGGAGATCGCGGGCAATGCTCATCCGCTCCTCCTCCCGGACCGACTGGAGGTGGGCCGAAAGATTGCGCAGTTCGTGACCGACCTTTTCCAACTCCGCCGCGGCCTGCTTCTGTTCCGTTACGTCGATGATAATCCCGTTGCATCGCGTCACCCGTCCCTCTGAATCGAGCACCCCCGTGGCGATGGACTGGACCCAGCGCCACTCCTTTTTGATCGGATGAAAAAGCCGGAACGTCTGATTCAGGATGCCGCCGGTCTCCCAGGCCCGGACGTTCGCTTCGATCAACTCCCCCACGTCGTCCGGGTGGGCCATGGTGAATATCTCGGGAAAGCGCGCCACATCGGACAGGCCCACGATGTCCTGGCTGGAGGGGCTGGTGAAAACGGCCCGGGCCAGGTAGGGTGACGAGGGGTCGTATTCCAGTTGGTAGACCGCGAATCCGGATGCGCTTTCCACGACGGTCCGCAGGTTTTCCTCGCTCTCCTTGACCGCCTGCTCGGCCCGGGCGCGCTCGGAGATTTCCTCCAGAAGCCGCTGGTTCGCGCTCTCCAACTCGGCGGTCCGCTCGGTCACGCTTCGTTCCAGTTCCCGGCGATGACTCCGCAGCTCCTCCTCGGCTTTCCGTCGAAGCCGCTCGGCATCGGCCCGGGCCAGGGCCAGGTCCATGGCCGCGGCCAGCTCCCGAATGTCAAAGGGCTTGATGACGTATCCGAAGGGGTTGAGGGGTTTGATCCGTTCCAGCTTGTCTTCGTCCGCGTGCCCGGTGATGAAGAGGACCGGAACATCGATCTGCTGGGCGATGATCTCCGCTGCCGAAATTCCGTCAATCGGCCCGTCCAGAACGATGTCCATCAGGATCAGGTCGGGCGGGTCATCGAGGGCCATTTCAATGGCCGTTTGCCCCGTTGACGCGTGACCCGTCGGGAGATAGCCGAAACGCTCGATGGTCCTTTTGAGCATGCCGGCCATATGGGCTTCGTCTTCAACGATCAGGATGCGGGGAATGGAAGAAGCGGAATTTTCATGCATGTCGGCCGCTAAAGGTTTGCCGCGGTCTTTTGTCATCACCACGAGCGTCTCCATTCTCCAAAAGGTCTGACTTGTCGGACCCGGGAAACATTTAGCGCCCGTCCGACGCGCTTCTGGTCGAGAACCCCGGACGACCCGTCTGCCTATTTTAAATGTCGTTTATAATAAATATCAAGTGATTTTTCCGGAGCGTTGTTTCCACCGTCCGATGATTCGAGCCGCCCATACACCCGAATTTTGCGGTTGGGTTTGGTGCGAGGCGTCGAAATGCATAGCGAAACGCGAAGGGTAGCCGATTTTTGGCCTCGGGCGTATAATACGATACGTAGAGGTAAAAAAACCGGGAAACAAACGTTGCCGCACGAATGTTCAGCGCCGTGGTAGGAGACAACCGCAAAATCCGGGTTAAAGAAAGATCGTTTCGATCTTTCTTTTCAACAGGTCGGCGGAAAAGGGCTTGATGATATATCCGTTGACGCGATTTTTCGCCGCCTCGATGACGTTTTCCTTTTGAGGCTCGCCGGTGATCATGATGAAGGGGAGGTTCTGCCAGGCCGGCTCCGACCGCACCTGGCGCAACAGGTCGATCCCGGACATGACCGGCATATTCCAGTCGCAGATTATCAGGTCCGCCCCTTCCGCTTCGATAATCTTCAGGGCAATGGCTCCGTTTTCCGCTTCCCGGAAATTGTTGAACCCCATCTGGCGCAACATGCCCACGTTCATCCGCCGCATGGTCTGGTAGTCGTCGACGATCAGAATTTTTATGTCCTTGTCCAGGCGCGGACGTTTTCCAATCGCCGAAGGGGCGGGCCTGCCCGCGGATTCGGGTATCGGAGACATGGCCGGCAGGTCGATGATCAGGGTCGTACCCAGGGGCGGGGACGTTTTGAACGACAGGCGTCCCCCTAACGACCGGGCGATGAGGTTGGCCGAGTAGGTCCCCAGACCGGTGCCGCCCGGCTTGCCCGAGGTGGCGTATTTGTCGAAAAACCGGTTGCGGATTTCTTCCGGGACAACCCCCTCGTTGTGGATGGTGATTGCGGGTGCGTTCCGGTCGTCGAAGGTCACAGTGATCCGCTTTTTTTCCGGAGAGGCTTCGATGGCGTTCTTGAGCAGGTTGGCCAGCATGGAATAGTACAGCATCTCCTCGCCCATGACCAGAAACGTATCATCTCCCTGATACAGGCGGCCCCGAACGAAGACGTCCACGGTCAACTCTTTCAGCCTCAGCAGCTCCCGAGCCTCCCCGCGAATCTGGCCGACGATTTTTAAAACGTCCACCGGGACGGACCGGACTTCGTACTGGCCGGTCTCCATCTGGTAGAGGCTGCATGAGCTGTTGACGAGGTCCAGCATCCGATAACCGGACTCCTCGACCATCTGGAGGATTTCGACCTGGTGGTTCGTCAGGCTGCCTTCGGCCATCAGCATGGCCGGGGCGCTGATCACGGCCTGGAGCGAGGTCTTGATGTCGTGGCGGGTGATTCGCTCGACGTCCTCGCGCAGTTTGGCGTTTTCCTTCAACAGTTCATTCTGCCGTTCCAGGGCTACCCGAGCCAGTTTCAGCTCGAGATGGGTCTTGACCCGGGCCCTGACGATGGCAGGTTTGAAGGGCTTGGTGATGTAGTCCACCGCGCCCAGGGCGAAGCCCCGGGCCTCGTCTTCCACCTCGTCCCGGGTGGTGATGAATATCACCGGCAGGCCCTTGCCCTGTTCCATGGCCCGAAGCCGGGAGCAGACTTCGTACCCGTCGATACCCGGCATCATGATGTCCAAAAGGAGCAAGTCCGGCGGATGCTCCGAAACGGCGATCTTCAACGCGTCCTGGCCGTTCATGGCCGCGCTGACCTGATATTCGTCCCGAAGGAGTTCGTTGAGAATTCGGACGTAGGCCGGTGTGTCATCCACGATGAGGATTCTTTGCCGTCGGTCCATCAGGCCTCCCCGCGGCCCAGATCGACATTCAGGGACCTGGCCATCTCCCCAAGCACCTCGAGGGCTTCGGAAAATTCAAAGTCGCCCACCAGTCGCTCGAATCGTTCCGTTTCTTGCGGAAGCATCCGGCCGAGCGCCCCTTTCATCTCCTCGAAAACCGTTTCCGCGTTGGTATCGAAACGCTCGATCAACTCGGCCAGTTCGATCAGGCGTACCCTCAGTTCCTCGACCAGGGCCGGGTCGATTTCACCCGATGCGGCGGGAACCGTCTCGACGGGTTCCGTTTCGGCGAAGCGTTTCAAGGAGGCCAGGACAACGGCCAGTTCCCGGTTCAGACGGTCCAGGCTCGTCTCGGATTCCCCGGGCTTCGTGATAATCGCCAGTTCGAGGTCTTTGGCCGCCTCGTGCACGCCCGAGGCCCCGATGTTCCCGGCCACGCCTTTGATAGTGTGGGCCAGACGGCGGGCGGTCTCGATGTCCTCCCTCTTCAAGGAGGCCCTGATCCCCTCGACCAGGTCTTCGTTTTCCCGGCCAAAGTCCAGCAGCAACCGCTTATACAGCTTGGCGTTGCCGGCCACTCGCCGGAGACCGGTATCGATCTCGAGGCCTGCGATATCCGGGAATACCACATCCCGTCCATGGCCTTCGGGCCTCGCCTCCGGCGAAACCGGAGAAGGTCGCTGGCCCGGTTTGATCCAGCGAACCAGGGTGGCCTTGAGGCCCTCCGGGTCGATGGGTTTGGGCACATGGTCGTTCATTCCGGATTCGATGGATTTCTCCCGGTCGCCGGTCATGGCATGGGCGGTCATGGCAACGATGGGCAGGTCCTTCCTCGCCGACTCACGGTTTTTCCGTATGCGGCGCGTGGCCTGGAAACCGTCCAGGCCCGGCATCTGAATGTCCATCAGGACCAGGTCGTAGTCTGTTTCCGCGGCGGCCTGAACGCCTTCGAGGCCATCGTTGGCGACGTCCACGATCATGCCGAAGCTCTCGAGCAGTTCCCTGGCCACCTGTTGGTTGATCTTGTTGTCCTCCACCAGCAGGATTCGGGCCCCCCGGATTTGCCGCAACCCAAGGTCGTCCACCTCCCGGGTGTCGGTCCGTCGGGCCGTTTTGTCGGTTGTGCCTCCTCCCAGCACGTCCATGATCGTGTCGAAAAGCAGGGAGCGGCTGACCGGTTTGACCAGGAAGCCGTCCAGGCCCGTCTCCCGGGCCTTTTGCATCACGTCCTCGCGGCCGTAGGATGTGACCATGATGATCCGGGGCTTGCGGGGCAGCCCGGCTTCCGTCCTGATGCGACGGGCGGCTTCGAGCCCGTCCATCTCCGGCATGTCCCAGTCCATCAATACCAGGTCGTATGGTGATTCAGCGGCGGACTTTTCCAGTTCGTCGATGGCCTCACGGCCGGAAGCGGCCGTCTGAACGTGGAAATCGAAGGAATCGAGAATCTCTCGCAAAATCTTTCGCGCCGTCGCGTTGTCGTCCACCACCAGGACCCGCAGACCCCGGGTCTCCGTACCCGGCGCCAAAATACCCGCCGCCCGTTCAACCCGGCCGAAGACCGAGGTGAAGGTGAAAATGCTGCCTTGACCCGGCTCGCTGGCCACCTGGATTTCACCACCCATCAATTCCACCAGGCGCTTGCAGATGGCCAGGCCGAGACCGGTTCCGCCGTATTTCCGGGTGATCGAGCCGTCGGCCTGGCTGAAGGACTCGAACAGCCGGTTCATCTGCTCCCGGGTCATTCCGATACCGGTATCCCGGACGGAAAAGCGAAGCGTGACCCGCCCCGGTTCCTCCTCGACCAGTTCGGTCGCCACGACCACCTCCCCGGCCTCGGTGAACTTGACCGAGTTGTTGGACAGATTGGTCAGGACCTGCCCCAGGCGCAACGGGTCGCCCACCAGGAACTCGGGCACCTCCTTGGGGGTCTGGAAAAGAAGTTCCAGTCCCTTGTCCTGGGCCCGGATCGTGACCAGGTCCGATAGGTTCCGCAGGACGTCCTCCAGCCGGAATTCCACCGACTCCATTTCGAGCCTGCCTGCCTCGATCTTGGAAAAATCCAGGATGTCGTTGATGATCTGAAGCAGAGCCCCGGCCGAGATTTGAATCTTGGAGACATAGTCCTGCTGCTTGGGCAGCAGACCCGTCTGCATGGCCAGGTGGCTCATCCCGATGATCGCGTTCATGGGCGTCCGGATTTCATGGCTCATGCGGGCCAGGAAGTCACTCTTGGCCCGAGTGGCCTCCTCGGCGCGTTCCTTGGCCTGCCGGAGTTCCTCCTCGACCCGCTTCTTTTCGGTGATGTCTCGAAGCGTCCCGATGTATCCGATGGCCCGGCCCCCCGAATCCCGCCAGACCGAAGCCGTGTCCAGGCATACGATTTCGCGCCCATCCTTGCGGCGCAGCCGGATTTCGAAATCCTTGATAAAGCCGGTCCGGTTCAGGAGTTCGTTGTTTCGGTCGCGTTCTTCGGGGTCAACGTACAGGCCTCCGATGTTCTGGCGGAAGAGTTCCTCTCGACTGTACCCCAACAGGTCCAGCGTGGCCGGGTTGAGATTGATCGTCTCCCCCATGGGCGTGGTGATATAGATCGCGTCCCGGGACTGTTCGAAAAGGGTCCGATACCGCTCCTCGCTTTCCCGGATGGCCTCCTCCGAACGGTTTCGTTCGATGGCTACGGCCACCTGCCGTGAAACCGATTCAAGAAGCTCCATGTCCCCCTGGCTGAACCGGTTCGAATCGGTGTAGCTTTTCACCCCCAGTGTTCCGATCGCTTCCTCTCTTATGATCAGAGGCACGCCGAGCCAGCTCTCGGGCGGCGCCGGCCCGGGCCCACCCGGAGGGGAAGCATACAAGGCTTCGATCCGGTCCCGGCTGAACATCAAGGGACTCTTGGCCCGGAGCACCTCCATGTTCAACGAAACGGCCCGGCTGGCCTGGACGATGTCCTTGGGTTCGACCCCGCGTTCGTCGACCCAGTAAGGGAAGGAGACGACGTCCCGCTCCGGGTCGTAGAGGGTGATGAACAAGTTGGTCGTATCCATGATCGTAGACAGGGTTTCGTGTATGGCCCCGAAGAGATCGCCCAGACACGTCGTCGAATTGACTGCCCGGGAAATGGAATACAAGGCCTGGGTGATCCGTTCGGCCCGTTTGCGCTCCGATATGTCCTGCAGGGTCGTCACGTTGCCCATGATCCGGCCCTCGCCGTCCCGGAGGACCGAGGCGCTGATGCTGATGTCCAGGATTTTTCCGGACTGGGTCAGGCGGCGGACGTCGAGCCCGTGCAGGCTTTCCCCCTGACGCAGGGCCTCGATCATTTCACCCGTCCGCTCCCGATCATCCTCGGGTACATAGTGAATCCGGCGGCCGCTCAGTTCCTCCAGTGTCCAGCCGAAAATTCGGGTGAAAGCCGGATTCAGGTAAGTGACCCGGCCCTCGGTGTCATAGACCACCATGGGGTCCGGGGCGCTTTCCATGATCAGGCGGGTGATATGCTCGCTCTCCCGCAACGCGGCCTCGGCCCGCTCACGGTCCGCCACCTCCTCACGCAGATGGACGTTGGCCTCCGAAAGTTCCTTGGTCCGCTCCTCGACCAGTTGCTCCAGATGCTCCCGGTAGCGGGTCAGTTCCATCTCCGAGCGTTTCCGTTCAGTGACGTCCTTGCCGAGGCCTCGAAAGCCCGCGGGCTCGCCCTCCGCGTTCCGAATCAGCGAGACCGAGGACTCGGCCCATTTCAATTCCCCGGTCCTGGACTCCAGCATCCAGTCGAAGGCCCGCTCCGGCAGTCCGGTGGTAAAGACGCGATTGAATATCTCAAAGACCTGTCCGGCCAACTCCGAGCCCATGTACTCCTGGTAGTTCAGGCCGATCATCTCGTCGACCGTGTAGCCCAACTCCCGGGCGAAGGCCTGGTTGCAAAAGGTCAGGTTGCCGGCCAGGTCGACCTCGTAATAGCCCTCTTCGATGGTTTCGAGGATGGTCCGGTATCTTTCCTCGCTTTCACGCAGGGCGTTCTCGGCCCGTTTTTGATCGGTAATGTCCCGGTGAATGACGTAAAGGCCCGCAAACTCGCCGTCCTGATCCAGAATGGCCGCGGTTTTAAGGGAGACGTTCAACAGGCGGCCGTCCTTCGCCAGGCGGAGGCTCTCCAGGACCACGCTCCGGCCTGTCTTCGTCAGGTCGATGGCCTCCCGGGTTCGAGCGACCTCTTCGGGCGGAACGAAATCGATCCGCCGGCCTCGCCATTCTTCGGGCGCCCAGCCGTACATGGTCTCAAAGGCCGGGTTGAGATACGTGGCCCTTCCCTCCCGGTCGTAGACCGTGACCGCGTCGGGCGATGTTTCCATGAGCAGGCGGTAGTGCCGTTCGCTTTCCAGAATCTGATCGTTGAGGTGGGATATCTCCTGGAAGGCCTGTTCCATGTCCCGGCGCATCTGGTTGATTCGATCGGACATGGCCAGGGAAAGGAGCAGAATCTGGGCGGCCACACCGATCTGAAAGCTATACCGGGTCAGAGTGGTGTAGGGAAGCAGGCCCCGAAAAGTCAAAGCATAAATCGTGGAGCCCAGGGCCAACGCGAGCCCGGCGATCAGAAAAAACCGGGCCGGCCGATAACCCTGCCGCAGGCGGACGACGCCCGCCGTGATGATCGTGATCGGCAAAGCCAAACCCAGCAGGGTGAATATCTGGTTCAGGTAGTACGGGTCCATGAAAAGGCAGAACAGGACAAACAGGAGGGATAGTCCGGCCTGACCGAGTATGGCCCGGTCCAGACCGGGGGTGTTGCGGCGGGTGAAAAGAAAGGACCGGGTGTACAAGGAGGCCCAGAAGATGGCCAGACCGAGGCTGCCGAAGGTGTAGAGCCCGGAAATGTCCCGGTCGCCGATGGCCAGCGTCAGCTTCCCCAGACCGGAGTACACAAAGAAGTAGGCGCCGAGCGAAATGACCATGAGGATGTAGAAGAGCAGGTGCAGTTCCCTGAGGGAAAAGAGCAGGAAGAGGTAATAGACCGACAGGGCCGCCACCAGACCGAAAAACAGGCCCAGCCACAGGGTCTTCTTGACCAGGATATCCTGGTAGTCCTTGCCGGTGCATAGGGCCGGGGCAAGAAAGATGACCCCCAGGCCCTCGATGCGAATGTAAAACGTTCTGGCTGGTTCGAAGACCGAAGGCAGGACGGCCGAGTCCTCCAGGTTGCCCGTGTCGCCTGCCCCGCCCCGCCCACCCGCGCCCGGATGAACGGTTTTCCATGTATCCGTCGAAACCCGCCCGTCTTCCTCTCGCACGGAATCGGGGATGAAAAGGGTGATGCTGTTAAAGGTGCGGCGGCCGAATACGAGGCGCCAGTCCCGCAGTGCGGGTTCGTAACCGGTCAATGGCTCCAGGACGGTGAAGCGCACCCAGTACGCGGAGCGGGTCAGACCCAGGTTGAGAGTCGAACCGTTGTTTTCAACGAAACGGGCCGCCATGTCCGGGGCCGAGACGTCGGCGATGGTCAGCCGTTGCTCCGGGTCTTCCAGATACTCGAGATACGGACCCAGTTCATAGCTATCCCGATCGGGTTGGAGGTGCAAGACCCTGCCCGAGGCCAGAGCGGGTGGAAACCACACCGTCAGGAAAGTGATCAGGCCCAGGGTCCATATCCAGCCATCGAGGCGACGAAACAGCATCATGATGAAATCCTCGATACGGGTTCGTTGTCTGAGACCGCGAAGCCGAATTATCGGATGTGTCCCCGAGTCCGCTTTATTCGCCTCCGGTATCCCGGGACGTTTTCAAAACCCGGAAAATGCCGGCCAACACCTCGCGGGCTCCTTCGAAATCAAATCCGTCCAACAGCCGCCCCAGACGCCGGGTCCGCTCCGGATGCAAGGCGCCCAAAGCCGCCTTGATCTCCTCGAAGACCGTCTCCGCCTCCGTATCGTAACGCTCGATCAGATCGGCCATCTCGAGAAGTCGGCCCTCCAGTTCCTCCAGACCGATTTTTTCAGCCTCGGCCGGCTCCGGAACGACCTGCCGGCGGTCGCTGTCCGAAATCAGGGCTTCTATCGAGTCCAGGGCGATCCGCAGTTCGGTCCGCAGGGTCTCCAGCGGTTCCGTCGGCCGCTCATTGCCGTTGGACAAGGCCTGCTCCAGGGCCTTGGACGCTTCGTGAAGCCCGATCGCGCCGATATTTCCGGCCACGCCCTTGAGCGTGTGGACCAGGCGGCGGGCCGAGTCCAGGTCCTTTTCCGCCAGGGCCCGTTCGATCGCGTCCGCCGTTTCCTCGTTGTCCCGCCTGAAATCCCGCAAGAGGCGCAAATACAGCGTCTGGTTCCCGGCTACCCGTTTCAACCCGGAAGCGAGATCGAAACCGGCCAGGTCTTCGGGCCAATCGGATTCTTTTTCTTTACGGATGGGGGATCGGGGGGGAATCCGGTCTTCCCCTTGACCCGGTTTGATCCATTGGGTCAGTACTGCGTAAAAATGATCCGGATCGATGGGCTTGGTGACATGATCGTTCATCCCGGCCGCCAGACTCCGGTCCCGGTCGCTGGCCATGGCGTGGGCGGTCATGGCCACGATGGGCAGGTCCTCGACGCCGGGTTTGCCGCTGTTCCGGATGATCCGTGTCGTCTCGAAACCGTCCCTGCCCGGCATCTGGATGTCCATCAAGACCAGATCGTAATCCGAACCGGCCACGGCCTCGACGCCTTCAAGGCCGTTGTCGGCCACATCGACGATCAGGCCCGCCTGTTCCAGCAGCTCACGGGCCACCTGCTGGTTGATCTGGTTGTCCTCGACCACGAGCACCCGGGCTCCGCGTATTTTGCGCAGTCCATCGTTCTCCGTGAGTGGTTGGACCGGGCTTCTCGGTTTTAATCGCGCCTCGTAGCCCAGCAGGTCCATGACCGAGTTGAAAAGTATGGAAACGCTGACCGGCTTGATGAGGAAACCGTCCAGCCCGGCGGCCCGGGCTCTTTGCATGACCTCTTCCCGGCCATACGCGGTCACCATCAGGATTTTGGGGATTCGCGACAGTCGGGTGTTGGCCTGGATGAGGCGGGCGGTTTCGATACCGTCCATCCCGGGCATCTTCCAATCCATCAGCACCAGGGCATATGGCCGGCTCTGGGAGGCGCGATCGAGTTCGACAAGGGCTTCGGCGCCGGAAGCCACGGCGGTCACATCGAAGCGGAAGGAGGCTAGGGCATCCTCGAGTATTTCCCTGGCCGTGGCGTTGTCGTCCACGACCAGGGCCCGAGTGCCTTCCAGGCCGGGGGCAGCCTGAAACCTCTCCCGCGCCCGCGATGCATGACAGGCGAAATCCGCGGTAAATGAAAAACGGCTTCCCTGACCTGGACGGCTCTCGACCGAAATGTCGCCTCCCATCATCTCCACCAGCCGCTTGCAGATGGCCAGGCCCAGGCCGGTGCCGCCATACTTGCGGGTGATGGACCCGTCGGCCTGGCTGAAGGATTCGAACAGACGGCCGATCTGGTCCCCGGTCATGCCGATGCCCGTGTCCCTTACCGAGAAACGTAGCGTGACCCGGTCGTCCCTCCGTTCGATCAGGTCCGAGGATACCACGATCTCACCGCGATCCGTGAACTTGATGGCATTGTTGGTCAGGCTGAGCAGGACCTGGCCCAGACGCAACGGGTCGCCGATCAATGTGGCCGGAACGTCCCGACCGGTTTTCAGCAGCATCTCCAGCCCTTTTTCATGGGCCTTCAAGGTAACCAGGTCGGACAGGTTCGCCAGCGCCTCCTCCAGGTCGAACTCCATGGACTCCATTTCGAGCCTGCCGGATTCGATCTTGGAAAAGTCCAGGATTTCATTGATGATGTGAAGGAGCGAGTTGGCGGAGGACAGGATTTTATCGAGATAGTCCCGCTGTTTTGCCGTCAGATCGGTCTTTACGAGCAGGTGGGCCATGCCGATCACGGCGTTCATGGGCGTCCGGATTTCATGACTCATCCGGGCCAGAAAATCACTCTTGGTCCGGGTGGCCTCCTCGGCTCTTTCCTTGGCCTGCCGCAGGGCCTCCACCGCTTTCATCCGTTCGGTGACATCCTCGTAAATTACGAGCTGGCCTCCGCCATGCAACATCACCGGCCGGAAAAGCACGATTTTTCGGGACCCGTCCTTGCAGAGGACCTCGAAGGATCGCGGCGTCGTCGGCCCAAGCCGGGTCTGGGCGGTGTCCCCCTTCCAGGTGGACATCACCGCCCGGCGAGGCTCCGGATCGGGAAAAGCCAGGCGAAACCACTCCGCCCCCATGGAAAAATCGTCCGGGCCGTATCCGAAAATACGGCTGAAACCCGGATTGATATATTCATAGCGCCCGGCGGAGTTGAGCAGGGCGATTCCGATGGGAGACTCGTCCACCAGGACCCGGAACCGTTCCCGCTCCCGGGCCGCCTCCCGTTCGGCCCGTTCGGCTTCGGCCAGCTTGTCGGCGAGCTGGGCCCGGAGGTCCTGTTCCACGGCCACTTGCGCTTCCAGGCGCTGGAGCAGTTCCTCCATTTTCATGAACTGTTCGACGACCAGGTCGGCCGTAATTTCCGAGGCCCGGCGCGCGACCAGGACCTCTTCAAAGAGCCGTTCGTTCTCCTCGATCAGGTCTTCCCTGGATGGTTCGGAAAATTGAACCGGCATGGACCGGCCTCGACCCGGCATCCGCTTTACTCCATCGAAACCGCGTGGACCGTGCAGACCAGGCAGGGGTCGAAGGATCGGACCACCAGCCCGGGCATGATCGGGTTGTCCTGATCGGCCAGACGGACGCCGATCAAGGCCTCTTCAATGGGCCCCCGAGCGTCGGCCGAGTCCCGGGGAGAGGCGTTCCAGGCCGTCGGGGTGACGATCTGGTAGTGCTCGATACACCCGTCGGCCAGCTTGACCCAGTGCCCGTTGGCGCCCCGCGACACGTCGGTCAGGCCGTAGCCCAGACCCTGGACGATCTGTTCCGGGGCACGGTAGAATTCACCTTCCGGCGTGATCTCCGAGAGCCACAGCTCCATGACCGGCAGGAGTCCGGCCGGCCGGACGAGCCTGGCCAGTTGACGGATGAACGCACTGGGCCCGCCGTGCTGGATCAGGTCCGTGAACAGCAGATCGCCGGCCATGACTTTCTGGGACAGCGGGCCGGTTTCAGCGGGCACGTCCC
This sequence comes from Pseudomonadota bacterium, assembly GCA_018830135.1. Taxonomy (GTDB): domain Bacteria; phylum Desulfobacterota; class Desulfarculia; order Adiutricales; family JAGVGV01; genus JAHJTB01. The sequence continues at coordinate 22,648 of JAHJTB010000026.1, forward strand.
GGTAGCGCGGGGCCTTGGCCCATGAATATTTTCGGCCTTCCAGTCCGGTGGCGTACGGCCTGCTCTCGCCCTCGAACGGATGACGGCCGCCTTCGTAATCCTCGAACCAGGAGCAGGATACATGTTCAGACACCAGGGACGGGTCCAGGGGCTCGAAGTCCGGAAAACGCCGGAAGCCGGCCGGTATCAGCTTGTCCCGGCCCGGTCCGGCCTGAACCGCCGTCCCCTCGGGCAGGTCGAAGGCGCCGTAACTCAGAAAAGTCCCGGTGGCCCGGCCGATGCGATCGAGTCCGATCGAGCGGGCGAAACGAATGAAAAACCCCAGGTCGCTTTCCCGGTGCGATTCGGTCTCGTCCAGCCAGGTGTCGAGGTCCTTGCCGCTTTGCACCTCGGACCACCGTTCGAGGGAACAGCCCAGAATACAACGCTCGTACCAGTTCCGAAACTGTTTGATGAGCAGGCGGCACTGCATCAGCTCCCCGGAGTTGGGTACCGAGGTGATTCCGCCGGGAACCATATAGGAGGAGTGGGGCCACTGGCCTCCGACGATGGCGATGATGCCCAGGACCTTTTTGGTTTCTCGCAGCACTTCGAGCGCCGTCCGGCCCTTGAACGGCTCATAGCGCCGGACGGCCTCGGGAAAGAGGGGATTGGGTTCAAAAAGCGGGTTGACGAAGTCGACGTTATACATCAGAAAGGCCTGACGCATGTCGCTCTGAATCACTTCGGTCATCAGGGCCAGGTTGCGTACCCGCACGGCGTCGGGCGGCGGCTGGATGCCGGCGATCATCTCCAGGGCCTTGACCGCGGCGGTCAGATGGCTGGTCGTGCAGATGCCGCAGATGCGGGGCGTGATGACCAGCCCGTCCAGGGCCCCCCGACCGACCATGATCTGTTCGAATCCCCGGAACATCAGCCCCGAACTCCAGGCATTCGTGACCAGGCCGTCTTCCGCGGTCACTCGGATTGCCAGATCGCCCTCGACCCGGTTGACCGGTATGTTGATCGTGGTTGCCTGATTCATGTCAGCCGAGGCTCCGTCAGACCCGGGTTTCCCGATTTTTCAGGCGTTCCGGCGCCGCCGCCGCGGCCATGCCCTTGTAGGCCAGGTAGTGCGGACGGTCCACGCCTTCGGGCAGTTCGATGGGAACTCCGGCGATGTTGCGGGTATAAAAAAAGGGATGCGGCTGTGGAAACTCGGGTGACGTGCAGCCCATGCAAGGGACGCCGACCGAGGTTTTGGAACTGCGGCCGTTCCACAGCAGTTTGTTGCAGGGGCCGTGGGTGAGAGGGCCTCGGCAGCCCAGATGGAAAAACAGGCAGCCTCGCCGGCCGAACTCGACCTCCTCGACGCGGTATTCGTGATACTCGTTTCGGATACAGCCCTGGTGGACCAGCAGGCCGTACCATTCCAATGGCGCATTGTATTCGTTCAAAGGAAGAGGCCATTCGGCCTGCAGCGCGGCCAGCGTTCCGGCGACCGCCTCCCCGTGGCAGGGACAGCCCGGCAGGTTGACGACCGGCAGTCCGCCCGACGAGATGAAATCCTCGCCTAGAAAACCGCCCTTCCGGGACTTGTGGAACTGAAGTCCGGTGGCCTCGACCACGCCGTCCGCTCCAATACCCCCGAAACTCGCGCAGGTGCCCACTCCGATCACGAAACGGGCCCGGCGGGCCAGGGCCGCGACGATGTCCTTTTTCGGCTTGAAATCCGACATGTCATACATGCCCGTACCGCCCGGACCCCGGATGACGCCCCCTTCGACGCACAGGAAATCCAGGGGCAGTTCGCCCTCGACCAGGGCCCGGACCAGTTCCTTTTGACGCGAAGGCCCGCCGTCCGAAAGGGAAGGGTGCCACAGCACATCGATCCCGTTGAGTTCCAGCATTTCGATGATGTTCGGCCACTCGAGGCCCAGCAGGGCCATGGTGTCGCCCCCGCAGCCCCCGCATTGCAGCCAATACAGCGTACTCGTCATCACGTCCTCCAAAAATAACACGGCCCGGTCCGGACCGGACAGCCGGTTCTCGGGGCTTAACGACCCGATATCGGCGCCGGATAACACTGCGGACCGATCCGATAGCCCGCTTTTTTCATGGCCGTTTAAGCATGATCGATCATAACATCATTCCCGGATATCTCTAAGCGAAGATTCCCTGAAAAACCCGGACCGCCAACGAATCGGGCAGGCTGGTCCCACTGGAAATGTCCGGGGCCGAGCCCGGCGCGCCCGATCCCAAAAGGCCGGAGACGGCCCTACAAATTCCCGGATTCGTCGAAGAGTTCCGGGTATAAGTGGTGAGCGCATTCCGGGCAAAGACCGTGGGTGAACCTCGCGTCCGAGTGTTCGTGAATGTACTGTTCGACCTGCTGCCAGTATCCCTGGTCGTCCCGGATTTTTTTGCACTGGGAGCAGATCGGGATGAAGCCTCTCAGGGTCTTGACTTCGTTGATCGCCTTTTCCAGGTCCCTGATCAAATGCTTGCGGACCGTGAAGTCCCGGTTGCTGGCCCGGCGCCCGAGCCAGGCGCTGTCCTTGCCGAAAACCGGCTGGCAATTGTGGCTGATCCAGCGGGTCTCCCTGGTCCGGGTGATGATCCGGAAGTCCAGGTGGCCCGGTTCCCGGCTCTCGAAACAGTGGATCCGGTGCCAGAAGTAGGCCTTGAGGTCGTCCGGGTGAATGATTTTCAACAGGATGTCCCGGTTGGCCATGAACTCTTCCGGGGGGATTCCGGTGATTCGCTCACAGGATGGCGACACGTAAACATAGCTGTTGTCCGGGGCGATCCACTCCTCCCAGTCATAGGTGTAGTCAGCGAAAGTCCGGAAGCGTTCCTCGCTGGCCCGTAGCGCCTCTTCGGCGGCCATGCGTTCCGTGACATCCTCGGCCAGACATAGCGCCGCCGGCCGACCCCGCCAGGAGATCGCCGTGACGTTGATTTCAAGCCACCGGACCCGGCCGGTCGCGTCCAGTATCCGGTGTGGATAAACAGCGGGCAGGGGCTCGCCGTCGAGACGCCGCCTGTGACGCGTCTGGACCAGTTCCCGGTCTTCGGGATGGACTAGGTCGATGAATGGCTTTTCAACCAGTTCTTCCTCGGAATAACCTGAAATATCAAGGGTTTTCTGGTTCGCGAATATGAATTTCGCGTCCTGGATGACATATATGGCCTGGTTGGCTTTTTCAAAAACAAGACGGTAAACGTCACTTGCCTGCTTCATGGTCTAAACGATCCTCCACACCGGCGGGGGGGGCGACCCGTGGAACGCCCATTATATTTACGTCGTTTAACCGGACGGTATGGTTACATCATCAGACTCCGCCGGCCACGATAGCCCGGAATGGTATCAACGAACGGCGTCCGAGGCAAAGAAAATCAGTATATGATAGTGGATATAGATACATCGCGCTTGACGATCCAAACAGACCAAGTCTCGACGCACGGGGACTCGCTACCAGCTTTACCCGGGGCGGGGATTATGGTAGCTTCTGCCTGACCTGCATTCAACTCAATTCGCTGATTTGCGCCGACCGATTCAGGCGACGGGGCCTGACGATCCGGCCCGGGGGAGATCGGGGACGACATGGAATCGAATCGGGAACACGAGCGGCTGGTCAACCAGAATCGACGGCTACTGGCCAAGATGAGCGGACTGAGCCTTCGACTCCAGTCGTCGATCCAGACGCTGTCCAGCATTATGGAACTGACCGCCGTACCCATCACCGCCCCGAATCTCGAGGCGGCTGGCCGGGCGATTCTTGAAATCCTGGTCCGGGAACTGAACGGGGTGGAGTGCTGTTCGCTGCTGATGCACGTTCCCGAAAAAAACCGCCTCGAACTCCTGGCCGCCCAGGGGCAGGACGACCTGTTCGACGACCGGGTCGGCCTTTTCAACGAGCGGCTGGCCTTTACGGACGGTGAAGGAATTGCCGGCCGGGTCTTTCAGGAGAACGAGGCCCTGTTTGTCGCCCCGGAATCCCCGGAGCGGCAATGGCTCAAGACCTCCCCGGATTTGACCACGCCCAAATTCCTCGCCTGCCTGCCGTTGCGCCAGGGCGGGCTTCCCACAGGCGTATTGAACATCTCTTTCAACCACGCCAAAACATTCGATCCCCCCCGCCGAAGGGACCTGATCCTGCTGGGCCAGGTGGTGGCCAACGTGATCCACGCCTATATGCTTAAGACCGAGCTGGACGAAAAGGCGGTTTCCCTGGAGGCCAAGGTTCGGGAGTGCGAACTGGAAATCGTCGAGCGTCGACGGACCGAGGCAAAACTGGCCGCGTCCCTCGAGGACAAGGAGATTCTTCTGCGGGAGATTCATCATCGGGTCAAGAACAACATGCAGGTCGTTTCGAGTCTGATCAACCTTCATTCGGGCAAGTCCCGGGACGCGCGAATCGCGGAAATTTTCGGCGACTGCCAGAGCCGGCTCAGAACCATGGCCCTGATGCATGAAATTCTTTACCGGACCGATTCTCCGGGCCGAGTCGACCTGGACGTCTA
>JAHJTB010000244.1 GCA_018830135.1 Pseudomonadota bacterium
CCGGCGGTTTCATCAGTTTCGGGGGGGACCGGATCGATGGCGCCCGTTATCTCCCGGATCTGTTCGAGGACCCGCCCGCGATCGATCTGGACGATCTGCCGGCGGCCGAAGAGGTGGGCAACTCGATGATTTACACGTCCGGGACCACGGGCCGGCCCAAGGGGGCTTCCCGGAAGGCCGATTTCGCGGCCAAACCCGGGGTGATGGACTACCTGTTCACCACGATCAGTTTTCTCAAGCTGCAACCCGACGAAGTCCACCTGGTCTGCTGCCCGCTCTACCATTCGGCCCCGGCCTATTTCAACCTGGTCAATTTCATCCTGGGCGGGACCACGGTGCTCCAGCCCCGTTTCGACCCGGTGGAGTTCTTGAACATGGTGGATCGGTACAAGGTCACTTCGGTGCACCTGGTCCCGACCATGGTCACCCGGCTGCTCCAGGTCCCGGAAGATGTTACCGCCGGACTGGACCTGTCCACCCTGCGCACGGTCATCTGCGGGGCCGCTCCCTTGTTTCCGGAATACAAGCTGGCCTTTCTGGACCGTTTCGGCGACTGTCTGTACGAATACTACGGGGCCACGGAAACCGGGGTCAACACCTTTATCAGTCCCGAGGAAATGCGCAAGCGGCCGTCGAGCGTGGGCCGGGCCTTTGCCGACAACGAACTGAAGATTTACGACGAAATGGGCAACGACGTGCCCGACGGCGAACGGGGCATTCTGTACATGCACAACAGCATTCTGATGGAGGGCTACTACAAGAACGAAAAGGCGACTGTCGAGACCTACCGGGGCAAGTACATGACCGTGGGCGACGTGGCCATTCGGGACGACGAGGGGTACATCTTCATCGTGGATCGGGTCAAGGACATGATCATCCGAGGCGGCGTCAACATCTACCCGGCGGAGGTCGAGGAGGTCCTGACCGTCATGCCCGGCATCATGGACGCGGCCGTGGTGGGCAAGTCGGACCCGGAATTCGGTGAAGCCGTGGCGGCGTTCGTGGTCTTGCATGATGGCGCCAATCTCAGCGAGGCGGACGTCAAGGCCTTTTGCGAGCCTCGCATGCAAAACCACAAGATACCGGTGACCGTCGTGTTCACCGACGAAATTCCAAGAACGCCCACGGGCAAGATTCTCAAGCGGGACCTGCGCGAGATGTTGACCTGAGACCCTCCCGGGCCGGCCAAATCCGCATGAGGGCCGGCCCGGACCGAATGCGATGCGATTGATTAGGGAGGAAGCCCGGTGGACGTTCGTTACATCAATCCGTTTTTAAGCGGAACGGTCGAGGTGCTGTCCACCATGGCCCACGTGCAGTTGATTCCCGGCAAACCGTTCATCAAGAGCGGCCAGACCGCCATGGGCGACGTGACCGGTCTGGTCGGCCTGACCGGGGAGGTCCGGGGGTCTCTGTCGGTCACCTTTGTCTTCAGGGTGATCCAGGCGACCATGAAAGGCATGCTCGGCGACGAGATCACCGAAATCGACAACACGGTTCGGGACGCGGTCGGCGAACTGACCAATATGATCTCCGGAACGGCCCGCCGCTACCTGGCCGAGGAAGGCCTGAGTCTGCGGGCGGGCATTCCCACGGTCGTCTCCGGAAAGGGCCACGTCATCCAGCACATCACCAACTCGCCCATCCTGGCCATTCCTTTCCAATCCCAGTTCGGGCGCGTTCTGGTGGAGGTCTCCATCGAAGGCTGAAGCTCTGCCTCCCCCAACCCGACCGCCCGGCCCTCGGGCCGAAGGCATGGTCGAAGCCTCTTCCGTTCCCGATAAATCGAAGATCAGACGCCCTGTCCGTAGCTGGCTTCAATGGTCTTGACCAGACGGGTCAGGGTCCGGTTGACCGTCATGTCCAGGCCCAGCTCCCGGCCCCGGGCGGCCACGGCGCCGTTGATGTAGTCGATTTCCGTCCGGTTCCGGGCCAGGACGTCTTGCAGCATCGAGGCCACGTTGCCGGCGGTGGCTCGGGCCACCTCCTTGACCCGGGCCACGGCGTCCGGATAGACCAGGGTGATATTCAGGGCCGCCGCCAGGGCGGCGGCTTCTCCGACCGCCTCTTCCATGATCCGCTCCGTGCCCGGGAAGTCCAGGAGCTGCCCGTTCCGGAGCCGGGTAATGGCCGTCAGGGGGTTGATGCCCACGTTGATGATGAGCTTGGACCAGATCAGGGTTTCGACGTCGGCCTCGATCCGGGCGGGCAGGCCGGCCAGGCTGAAGGCTTCGGCCGCCTCGGCCAGGCGGTCGCCGTCGGAACCGGCAACGGCCGCGCCGATCAGCGTGTCGCCCATGCCGGCATGCCGAACCCGGCCCGGTCCCAGCACCGTGGCCCCGAGGGCGGTGATGCCGCCCCAGGTGCGCTCCGGGCCGAAGAACCGGGTCAGCGTCTCGACGTTGCCCACCCCGTTCTGGAGCGTCAGGACCCGGGCCTCCGGCCCGATCCGCCCGGCCAAAGGCCTGACCGCATCCTCGGTCTGATGGGCCTTGACGCAGACCAGGATCAGGCCGGCGTCCGCGGCCCGGCCCGGATCAACGGTCACCGGCACCCGGACCCGCCTTTCCCCGCTGACGCCTTCCAAACGCACCCCGTCCCGACCGATGATCTCCGCGCGGTCCGCCTGATGATCGACCAGGACCACGTCCTGGCCGCTCTCGGTCAGAAAGGCGGACAGAAGGCAACCCATGGCCCCCGGACCCACGACTGCTATCTTCATGGATTTTTCTCCAGCCTGCCGGTCCGGCGCCGGGTCCCGCCCGGGCCGGCCGGCGGTCGCATGGTCAGCCCTTGAGCTTGTCCAGTTCTTCGGCCTTGATGGCAAAACCGTGCTCCGGTCCTGGGAAGACGCCGTCCTGAACCTCCCGGACGTATTCGGCCAGGGCCGCCTTGATCTGGGGAGCCAGGTTGACATACTGCTTGACGAACTTGGGCACGAACTTCTCGAAAAGCCCCAGCACGTCGTTGGTCACCAGGACCTGGCCGTCGCAGTCCGGCCCGGCGCCGATGCCGATGGTCGGTATGGACACCGCCCGGGTGATCTCGGCGGCGATGGCGTCCGGAATGCATTCCATGACCAGCATGTAGGCCCCGGCGGCGTCCAGGTCCCTGGCCGACTGGATAAGCTGGCGTGCACCTTCCGCGTCCTTGCCCTGGACCTTGAACCCGCTCAGTTTGGTCGCCGTCTGAGGGGTCAGCCCGATGTGGGCGCAGACCGGAATGCCGGCGTCCACGACCGCCTTGACCGTCGGGGCCATCTCCGTGCCCCCCTCCAGTTTGACCGAGTCGCACCCGGCCTCCTTGATGAAACGGCCCGCGTTCCGAATGGCCTCCTCCCGGCTCACGTTATAGGACATGAACGGCATGTCGCCTATAAGGAAGGCGAATTCCGTGCCGCGACGAACGGCTTTGCAGTGATGCAGCATCTCGTCCATGGTCACCGGCACGGTCGACGTGTACCCCAACACGACCATGCCCAGGGAGTCCCCGATCAGGATCGTGTCCACCCCGGCCTGATCGATCATGGCCGCGGTGTAAAAATCGTACGCGGTCAGCATGGTGATCTTCTGCCCCGCGTCTTTCTTGGCTTTCAGCCCGGCAATCGTTACTTTGGTTCGAGACATAACCCCTCCTGCTCTTGTGTTGGATGTAGGTGGGAAAAAAAATCCCTCGCCAAGCCGAAGCCTGTGCGAGGGGGGCCCAAAAAAGAATGGATCATGAAATCCTCCCGTCCCGGTCCGCGTCACGGATCCAGGCGGCTTGACGTCTCCGTCTCCGGATTGCCCACTCTCCATATCCAAAACAAATTTATGTGTCAAGGGTTTAATTGAAAATCAGGGGCTGGGGCGAGCCTTCAAGGCCGGCGCGGCGGCCGCGGGGCGGGGCCGGGGCGGGGCCGGGGCTGGCCCGTTAGAAAACCATTGACAAATTCAAGAGGCATGTGCTTTTTTATACAAACTTGCGCTCCGGAGGTCCACCCGGCGGCCAAATCTACAACTTACGAATTTCAATAAGGAAAGGAGATAACGCCATGCCGGCCGAACTGATCAAGGGCATGCCCATTGCCAACAAAATCCGTGAAGAGATCGTAGTCGAGGTCGAACAGATCAAAGCCAAGGGCGTCAATCCGAAACTGGCGGTCGTGCTGGTTGGAGACGACGAGGCCTCGGTGGTTTACGCGCGCTCCAAGGAGAAAGTCGGGGACAAGCTGGGCATCCAGGTCGAGCTGACGGTCAAGCCGGAATCCACCCCGGAAGAGGACGTTCTCAGCCTCATCGATTCCCTGAACGCTGACGAAAACGTGCACGGCATCCTGGTGGAACTGCCCCTGCCCAAAGGGATCAGCAAGGAAAAGGTCATGGCCCGGCTGGACCCCCTCAAGGACGTGGACGGCGTGCATCCGATCAACCGCGGTTATCTCCTGGGCGGCCAGGAACAACTGGCCCTGATCCCGGCCACGCCGCTGGCCTGCATCGAGCTCATGGAACGGGCCGGCATCCAGCTTCGCGGCAAGCGGGTGGCCCTGGTCGGCCGGGGCGACACGGTCGGGCGTCCGCTGGCCTCCCTGTTGATCAAGCGCGACGCGACCATCACGGTCTGTCACACCAAAACCGTGGACATCCCCTCGATCACCAAGGCGGCTGAAATCGTGGTCGTGGCCGCCGGATTCGCCGGTCTGGTCAAGGGCGACATGCTTTCCCCCGGGCAGGTGGTCATCGACGCGGGCATCAACGCCAAGGAAGAAGGCGGCATTACGGGCGACGTGGAGTTCGACACCGCGGTCGAGATCGTCAAGGCCATCACCCCGGTGCCGGGCGGGGTGGGCTCCCTGACCACGACCATTATCATGAACAACCTCCTCAAGGCCGTCAAACTGCAGGGCAAAGGCTAAGCCCCCCCAAGGAAGGTGAAAAATGCCGGAAGTCTATACCAAGACGATCAATGCGTTTCTGGAAGAGGCCTGTTCTTCGAGCCCGACGCCGGGCGGCGGCAACGTCTCG
>JAHJTB010000245.1 GCA_018830135.1 Pseudomonadota bacterium
CGTCGATAAAGGTCAGAAGTACCTCGACACCCTTGTGCAAGGGGAGATGCATGCCATGGTCGGAGCCGCCGTAGGGCTGCATCATGCGTAAAAAGGCCGAGGCCTTCCCGTCCTTGCGCCCCGACCGATCGAAGGGCAGCTTGACCTTGTACCGGCCCATCTCGTCCAGTTCCGCGTATTGACCGCCGCCGGTCGCGTCTATCACCGCGTTCATGGTTCCGTAAAAACGCGCCTTGGGGGTCCGGCGGGCGGGACGGAACTGCCTGTCGGCTTCAATGGCCTGAAAAGCGTTTTTGTAAAAAAGCGCGTCCGCACCGTCAGGCAGGCCTTGTTTCAGGTCGGCGGTCAGATATGCAGCCTGACTGCCTTCATGTTCGACCCGGGTCGTCAGATATTCCCGGTCGAGTTCTCCCCGGAAATGCTCTTGTAAAGTGAAGGTGTATCCCGGCCGGATAAACGGAATTCGGCTTTGGCCCGAAAAGACTTTTTCCCCGCACAATAACTCCTCGGCCCGGACGCCGGCCAGGGCCCGTCCTTCTTCCGGAGTTCGGAAATGTTCGCCGTTGATATGGATCAGGCCCCGCCCGCTGGGCTTGACGTCGGCCCGGGCCGTCAGTTCCAGGGAGGGCGTGCGGTAATTGTAGTCGGTCAGCAGGATTTCCTTGGGGACGGGCCTCTGGCGCCAGATAAAGGACTGGACCACCTCTTCGAGGTGCGCCCCATCGAGTCCGGAAGGCGGAGAAAAAACGGCGTTTCGGCCCTGGGGCATCCTGGAGTGGACCAGATGCGTGTCGGTGAGGATCAGCTTTTCAACGTCATCCGTCTGCTCGAAATAGTAATAGATTCCGTCCCGTTCCATCCAGCGGGAAATGAAATCGAAGTGGCTTTCCCGGTATTGGCAGACGGTTTCCCAGGTCGGGTAGTCCTTTTCCAGCCTGAACTCGAAATCGTTTTCGGTCAGGCCGCCGTCTTTCAGGACCGCGGCTAAAATATCCGGGAGGGCCATATCGAGAAAGACCCGGTTGTGAAAGGTCAGGGACAGCATCCGGAACCGGGGGACCAGAACGGCCCGGTAAAAGACGTATTCCCGATAGGAATGCTGTTGCTCGAAACGGGCCGGCAGACCGTGGAACACCATGTCTCCGTCCGTGCGCCGTATCGTGAAGACGGCCGGTTTGCCGAGCGCCTCGGTCAGATCGATATCCGGTTTTTCGGAAGCCAGAAGGATATCGAACTGGTAGGGCCGGCTCAAGCCCTCGATCCCCTTGAATTTGACCACGGCCAGAGCGTCGTCGGGCAGGGCCCTGGACTGGAAGGCATACTTTTCATCGGTGAGCAAAGGCATCTTTCACCTCGACTTTGTGCCGCTTTCCGCCAAGTCCGTCGATCAGACGGTCTGGTCCAGGCTGTGAATCCGGTTGACTTCCCGGGACACGGTGTTGATGGTCCCGGCCGCTCGTTTTATCCGGAAGGCGGCCATGTCCGCTTTTCCGATCAACTGGTTGAGTTCGCCCCTGACTTGGTACGCGGAATCAACCGCGGTGTTCAGTTCCCCGACCAGCCGGTTGGCGGTCCCGGTCACCGTTTCCAGTTCGCCTTTGGCTTCACGGGCCGTCCCGATCGCCTCGGTCAGTTTGCCCCTGACTCTGGTCGCTTCTCCGGTGGCCTCTCCGAGTTGCCCGATGGCCTGGTCGGCCTCGCCGACGACATCAGTGACATCCCCCTCAAGCCGGGTCACTTCCCTTTGGACCAGCTCTTTTGCGGCTTCTATGGTGATCGTCTCCCCTTTCACCTTTTTCCTGAACCAGCACATCTCCTGCACGGAGTTACGCAATGTCCAGTTCCAGCCCGCGTTCACGTCGAAATGAAGGCCCGCGGCCAGGCTGGTCTGGACGGCCGCGTTCCAAGCGAAAGCTTCACCGAAAACCATACGGATGTCCACGCCGCCGGTGGCTGACGTGCTTTCGCCCGCGACGAAAGAATTCGAGGTCGCAAACCTGATATCCAGGCCTTGGGCGGAGGTCAGGTTGATGCCGTCCTTGTCCAGTTTGGGAGCGCTGAATTTCCACTTGTCCACGCCGAATTTGGGGTCAGCGTCACCGGACGGATCATTATGGGCGCCGATGCGGACAAAGGAGCCGGCGGTGGGGGTGTGCATCAAAATGCGCTGGCTTCCCTCGCGGTCTTCAAAGTGTATCTTGTTCCCGCCGGCCGTGGTGATCTGCCCCATGGTCTGGTTATCCGAAGACAGGAGGCTGGGGTTTTCCGGATTGGGCGCGGCCCCGGCGATAATCGGCCGGTCCGGGTCGCCGTCGATAAACATCAGAAGCACTTCCGTGCCCTTGTGCAAAGGAAAGTGCATGCCATGGTCCGTGCCGCCGTACGGCTGCATCATGCGCACCCAGGCCGAGGCTTTTCCGTCTTTGCGCCCGGACCGGTCGAAAGGCAGAACGACCTTGTACCGGCCCATTTCATCGAGTTCCGCGTGCTGACCGCTACCGGCCCCGTCGATCACGGCGTTCATGATTCCGTAAAACCGCGCTTTTTCGGCCTTGAGCCGCGGTCGGTACTGCCGGTCGGACTGAATGGCCGAAAAATCGTTTCGGTAAAAGAGCTGGTTTTCAAAGCCCTCCAGGGTATCGCCCAGACCGGCCGTTAAACAGGCGGTCTGGCACCCCTGGTGCTCGACCCGGACGGTCAGATACTCCCGATTGAAATCACCCCGGTAGTGATCCTGCAACCGGAACGTGTACCCGGGTCTCAGAAAGGGAACCCGGCTCTGGCCGATGAATTCCCTTTGCCGGCAAAGCAGCTCCTCCGCCCGCACGCCCGCCAGATGCGCCCCTTCTTCCGGGGTGCCGATGTGATCGCCGTAAAAATAAACCGCTCCACGGCCCCGATCCGCTACTTTGGCCCGGCCCGTGACCGCCAAAGACGGCCGGCGATAGTTATAATCCTTTATCCGGACTTCTCGAGGCATCAAACGCTGGCGGCAGAAAAACTCGTCGATCACTTCTTCCAGGTGGCCTCCGTCGAGGCCCGAGGGCGGCGAGTACCTCAAGGTTCCACCCTGAGGCATGGCGGTGTGGGCCAGCCCGGTGTCCGTTACCATCAGCTTTTCCTTGTCGTCGGTCTGTTCGAAATAGTAATAGAGCCCGTCGCGTTCCATCCAGCGGGAGATGAAGTCGAAATGACTCTCCCGGTACTGACAGACGTATTCCCGGACCGGGTAGTCCTTCTCGAGCCTCAGTTCGAAATCACCGTCGGTCAGACCGCCGTCTTTCAACACCGCTGTTAACAACCCGGGAAGACCCGTATCCAGAAACACCTGGTTGTGAAACGTCTGAGACAGCCACCAGAACCGCGGGACCAGGACCGCCCGATAGAAAACGTATTCCTCGTAGGCCTGACGCATTTCAAAACCGGACAGAATGCCGTGAAAAGGCAGGTCCCCTTCCGGACGATGGATGGTTAGCGAGGCCGGCGCCTCGAGTATGCGGTCCGGATCGATATCCGGACAATCGGAAACCAGATCGATTTCGAAACGATAGAGGTCGCCCAGGCCTTCCTCGCCGCTGAACCGGACCACGGCCCAGGCGTCTTCGGGTGTCGCTTTCGACGCAAAGGAGAATTTACTGTCGGTCAACAACGCCATTTCCCCACCTCGTCATCTGGAAATTGCGGAAACATTTCCCTCGAGGCCGCATCGGCGGGACGCCGGCCCAAGGGTTGGACCTGATGGCTCTTTTCGTTCACGACTGCTCATCCCGGTTCATCAGGCATCAGACTTTCACGTCAGCCGCGGAAACCCTTTGACGGGTTACCACGATTTCCTGTCGTGTCTGGACGGCCTCCTCGACCGTGCCCATCAGGCTATCCTCCTCTTCGATGGCCCGGGTCAAACTGGCACAGACCCGGGTGGATTCCCCCCTCACGTCGTTCAGGCGCCCCTTCACCCAACTGGCGCTTCCGCTGACCCGGGTCACACTGGCCTTGACCTCGCTGGCCTTCCCGGCCGCGCGGTCCAGTTGGCCTGCGGCTTTCCGGGCCGTTCCGGTCACTTTGGTCAGTTCACCCCGGGCCGTTTTCGCCTCGGCCACGGCCTCGGACGCCGCTCCCTGCACCCGGGTGACCTCTGTACGCAGCCTGGAGGTTGAATCCTGGATTTTGGTCTCTATGGCCGAGAGCTTGCGATGGAAGCCCCGCATCTCGATCACCTGATCCAGGATCTTCCAATGCAGACCCAGCTTGACTTTGGTCGAGGCCAACAGGGAAAAGGTGAGGAGCGCGGCCAGGCTGAAACTGAACTTTCCTCCCAGAAAGATCTTTCCATCAGCCCCCACCATGGTGGACGAACTTTCGCCGAGGACGATTTTGTTGGATGTCGAAGCCTTGACATCGATGGCCTGGGTCGAGAACAGGGAAATGCCGTCCTTTTCGGGTTTGAACCATTTAGGGTCGGCATCATCGAACCAGGTGCCGCCCTGATCGGGCGCCGGGTCGTTGGGCGCCCCGATGCGGACAAAGGAAGAGGCGGTGGGGGAGTGGGCCAGAATGCGCTGGCTCCCCTCCTGGTCTTCCATGTGGATCCGGTTCTGACCGGAAGTGGTCAGACGGCATTGGGTCTGGCTTTCATTGGTGACCGGGCTGGGATAATCCGGATTGGGCACGGCCCCGGCGATGATCGGCCGGTCCGGGTCTCCGTCGATAAAGGTCAGGAGCACTTCCGCGCCCTTGTGCAGGGGAAAGTGAAGGCCGTGGTCCGCCCCGACATAGGGTTGCATCATCCGCAGCCAGGCCGATGCTTTTCCGTCTTTTCGGCCGGACTGGTCGAAAGGCAGCAGGATTTTGTACCGCCCCATCTCGTCGAGTTCCGCATATTGGCCGCTGCCGGCCCCATCGATGACCGCGTTCATCACACCGAAAAAACGACTTTTTTCCGTGTTGCGGGGCGGACGAAACTGAAGGCGGGCCGGGATGGCCATGAAACTGTTTTTGTAAAAAATCTTGTTTTCTTCTTCCGGGAAGAACTCCTGTAATCCGGCGGTGAGATAAGCGGACTGGCTGCCTTCGTGAAATACCTCGATGGTCAGGTATTCCTGGTCGTATTCGTCCCGATAATGGCCTTGCAGCTTGAAAGTGTACCCGGACTGGATATAGGGCGCCATGCTCCGGCCCCAAAATTCCCGTTCCCGGCATAAATACTCCTCGGCTCGAACCGCCGCCAGGGCGTCCCCCTCTTCCGGAGTGCGAAAATGCTCTCCGTAAATATAAATCTCCCCCTGGCCTCGGTCCGATACCTGGGCCTGACCGGTCAACTCCAGCGACGGGGTCAGACCGTTGTAATCTTTTAATACGATTTTTTCAGGCACGGCCTGTTGGCTGCAAACCAGGACCTGGACGATTTCCTGCAAGTGGTCGGACTCCAGCCCGGAAGGGGGTGCGTAGTTTATGGTTTGTCCCTGGGGCATGGCGACGTGAGCCAGACGAGAATCGGTAATAACGACCTGTTCTCCGGCGGGCGTCTGATCGAAGTAATAATAAATCCCGTCCCGTTCCATCCAGCGGGAAATAAAAGCCAGATGGCTCTCCCGATACTGACAGACGTATTCCCGGGTCGGGTATTCATTATGCAGTTCGAGCCGGAAATCGTTTTCCGCCAGGCCCCCGTCCTGCAGGACGGCCTTCAGGATATCGGGCAGGGTCATGTTCAAAAAGACCTGGTTGTGACAGGTCTGAGACAGCCAGAAAAGTCTGGGCACGAGGACGGCCCGGTAAAAAACGTAACGGTCGTACTCCTGGTGCTGCTCGAACATCAGCAGGATGCCGCTAAAGGCGAGGTCGCCGTCCTCCCGGTGGATGGTGAACGCCGCCGTTTTTTCCAGAACCATTTCCAGGTCGAGGTCGGGTATTTCCGCCGCCAGGAGCAGATTGAACTCGTAACAGCGGCTCAAGCCTTCCGAACCTTCGAATCGGACGACGCTGAACGTATCTTCCGGCAAAGCTCCGGAGACGAAGGAGTACTTCCGGTTGGAAAGAATAGTCATGAAACGTCCTCTCGATTGATAGGGGCGTCTTTAAAGTGACCCAGGGAGAGGTCTTTCGGGTGGGCTGATGAGCGCTTCCCCTGGTAGCGATTACGGTTGACGATTATCGCGGCTCTTTTTCATTTGATGTCCCACTATATAGAAAATGATTTCCCCCTGTCAACCCGAGGCGCTTTCGGTGCAGGAATTCCGGACGAAGAGGCCAGTGGCATATTTTGTGTCTCTTGTCCGGCCCGGGAAACAAGGAAGGAAGGCAACACGTGCCGCCTTAACGCACGTCCCTATAGTCCCGGGCCAGCCGATCCGGAGAGGCCCCCAGAAAGTAGCGCGTCAGTCGCCAAAGGTTGCGCAGGCTGTTCCGGATCGGGCCGTGCCTTTCCCAGCGCCGGGCCGAGGTCGTCATGGCCGCCGGGGCCAGGACGATGCGGCCGACCCGCTTGAGCCGGCGGTCCAGGTCCACGTCCTCCATAAGCGGCAGGTCCTGGAATCCGCCCACCTCTTCGAAAACCCGGCGGGTCAGAAACAGGCCCTGGTCGCCCCAGGGAAGCTGCAACAGGCGGGAACGGAGGTTGGCCAGGCCGGCGATGAAGCGGAGGACCGGCCGGGGCGAATCGATGGCCAGGCGGAAGGCCCCGGCCGCCGTGCCCGGCCGGGCCAGGGTCCGGGCGATGATCCCGGCCGCGTTGTCCGGGACCCGTGAATCGGCATGCACAAAAAAAAGAATCTCGCCCCCGGCCCGGGCCGCGCCCCGGTTCATCTGCCGGGCCCGGCCGGGTAGAGCGGCCAGGACCCGAACCCCGAACCTCCGCGCCGTCTCGACCGAGCCGTCCCGGCTGCCGCCGTCCACGACGATAACTTCAAAGCCCAGGGACGTCAGGCGTTCCAGGGTCCGGGGCAGGGCGGCCTCTTCGTCGAGGACCGGAACGATGGCCGAAATGGTCGGCAATCCGGCTCCGCGTCAGATGCCCAGGTACGCGGTTTTGACGTGTTCGTTGCTCATCAGGTCCCGGCCGGTCCCGCTCAGAACGATCCGGCCGTTTTCCAGGACGTAGGCCCGGTCGCACATGGCCAGGGTGTGCTGGACGTTCTGTTCCACCAGGAGCACGGTCACGCCTTCCCGCTTGATCTGCCTGACGATCTTGAAGATTTCCTGGACCAGGATCGGGGCCAGGCCCAGGGACGGCTCGTCGAACATGAGCAGTTCGGGCCGGGACATCAGGCCACGGCCCACGGCCACCATCTGCTGCTCGCCCCCGGACAGGGTTCCGGCCGCCTGTTTGCGGCGTTCGAGGAGGCGGGGAAACAGTTGATAGACCCAGTCCAGGGTCTCCCGACGGCGGGCCTTGGCCTGGCGGGACAGGGAACCCATGATCAGGTTCTCCTCGACCGACATGTCCGCGAACAGCCGGCGGCCCTCGGGTACCTGGGCGATTCCCCTATCGATGATTTCATGGGGCCGCCCGTCGTGGATGTTCCGGCCCTTGTAGGCGATGCGGCCCCTAACCGGCCGGAGCAGGCCGGAGACGGTCTTGAGGGTCGTGCTCTTGCCCGCGCCGTTGGCCCCGACCAGGACCAGGATTTCCCCGTCCCGGACCTCGAAGCCCACCTCCCAGAGGACCTGGAGGTCCCCGTAATACACGTCGATGCCCTGGACCTCAAGCATGAACGTCCTCGCCCAGGTAGGCCTTGATGACCTCCGGGTCCCGGGCCACCTCGGCCGGCGGGCCTTCGGCGATGGTCTGGCCGTGGGCAATGGCGTGAATCCGGTCGGAAATGGTCATGATGACCTTCATGATGTGTTCGACGATGACGATGGTCACCCCGGACTCCCGAATCTTCTTGATCAATTCGATGGCCTCGTCCAGCTCTCCCGGATTGAGGCCGGCCGCGGTTTCGTCGAGTAAAAGCAGCCTGGGACGGGTGGCCAGGGCCCGCGTGATTTCCAGGCGCTTGCGCGAGGCGATGGGCAGGCTTCGGGCCAGTTGATGCTGGTACGGGGTCAGGCCGCAGAACTCGATGAACTCCTCGGCCAGCTGCCGGGCCCGGGACATCCGCCGGGTGTGCAGAAAGGTCGAGGCGATCACGTTGTCCAGGACCGTCATCCGCTTGAGGGGCTTGACGACCTGGAAGGTCCGGCCGATGCCCAGCCGGGCGATGCGGTGGGTCTTGAGCCGGGTGATGTCCCGGCCGTCGAACCGAATCCGGCCCTGGCTCACCGGAAAATAATGGTTGACGAGGTTGAAGATCGTGGTCTTGCCCGATCCGTTGGGCCCGATCAGTCCGAATATCTCCCCGCTCCGGACCTGGAAGCTGACGTCGTCCACCGCCATCAGGCCGCCGAAGTTCTTGGTCACGGAATCCAGTTCGAGGATGACGCCCATGTCCGGTCGATCCTCCCTCAGCGTCCGAACCCGAACAGGCGCCGGAGCTTGGGCCAGTCTCCGACGAGGCCGTTGGGCAGGTAGAGAATGACGAGCACGACCAGGAGGCCGAAGGTCAGCACGTGGGCCTGGGAAACCCACTTGGTGATCGTCCCCAGCAGGGCGCTGCCGGAAACATCGACCAGATACTTGAGCAGGCCGAAGCCGGCCGTCCGGAACAGCTCCTGGAGGGCGACCATGATGAAGGCCCCCACCGCCGGCCCGTAAATCGTACTGACTCCGCCCACGATGCCCACCAGGATGGCCATGATCGAGATGTCGTGCAGGGAAAAAACGACTTCCGGATCGATGAAGCCCATGTAGTTCATGTACAGGGCACCGGCCAGGCCGGTCAAAAAGGCGGCGAAGCTCAAGGAAATCATTTTATAAAAATGGGTGTTGATGCCCATGCTTTCGGCCGCGTCCTGGTCCTCTCGAATCGAGACGAAATAGTAGCCCAGCCGGGAACGGACCAGCAGTTCCACGGTCACCAGGGAAACCACGGCCAGGGCCAGGGCGATGTAATAATAGGGCACCTTGGAGACAAACGTCTGCATGATCAGAATGCCGACCATGCCGTCGGTCAGGGACTCCCAGATGGTGGCGATGTGGCGCATGATCTCGTTGAGGGCCAGGGTGGCCAGGGCGAAGTACGCTCCCCGCAGGCGGAAACATATCCAGCCGAAAGGAAAGGCCACGGCCAGGGCGGCGAACCCGCCCAGAGCCAGCCCCCACCAGGCCGAGACGCCCAGCTTGGTGGACAGCAGTCCGGCCGCATAGGCCCCGGTCCCGAAAAAGGCCGCGTCTCCAAACGAGACCTGGCCGGTGTACCCGGCGATGATGTTCCAGCCGCAGCCGATGGCAACCCACATCAGAATCAGAATCATCAGGTGCCGGTAGTAGGAGTCGTGGACCAAAACCGGAAACACCAGCAGCAGGGCCAGGACGATCAGGGGCTTGAGGCGCGACTTCACGGGCCTAGACCTTGGTCCAGCGCTTGAAGCCGCCGGGTAGAAAGATCAATACCAGAATGAAGATGGTCAGGCCGATGACGTCCTCGAAGTCCATGCCGATGTAGGTCGCGCCGAAGGCCTCGGCCAGCCCCAGGGTCACCCCGCCGAATATGGCCCCCACGGTCGAACCCAGGCCCCCCAGAATCGTGATGACAAACGCCTTGCGGGTGAAAGGACCTCCGATGTCCGGAAACAGGTAGTAGATGGGTATGAGGACCGTGCCCGCCGCGCCGACCAGGGCCGCGCCCAGGCCCATGGTCACCACCTTGATCCGTTCCGTGTTCACCCCCATCAACTGGGCCGCTTCCACGTCCTGGGCCGTGGCCCGGATGGACCGGCCGGTGTCCGTCTTGATCAGGAACCAGAACAGGGCCATGGTCAATAGGCCGGCAAAACAGAAGGCGATCGTCAGGGCCACGGAAAAGGAGATTCCGCCGATATGAAACGTCGCCGTCGAGTACGAGGTCTGCACCGACTGGTAGTTCGACGTGAAAATGAATCGGGCCACCTCGGTCAGGACCATGCCGATGCCCACGGTCATCAGGACCTGGTTTTCCGGCAGAATGGACTCCGTCCGCAACAGCGGGTTGAGCAGAAACCGCTGCACGAAGACCCCGAGCAGAAACAGGGCCGGCATGGACACCAGCAGGGACAGGTAGGGGTCCAGTCCGACATAGTGGAAAAGGACGAATGTGACGTACATGGCCACCATCATCATCTGGCCGTGGGCCAGGTTGATGATGCCCATGACGCCCATGATCAGCGTCATTCCGATGCCGATCAGGGCGTACAGGCCGCCTTTGAGCACGCCGGCGACCAGGGTCTGGAAAAAAACTTCCATTTCGTTCCCGGATTAGGACTGAACGAGGGCGCGCCGGACGAAACCGTCCGGGCGCCCTCGCCGAGACGTCCTAGCGCTTCGACCAGGAAGGTACAGGATACACGGCCGGCTTGGTGGCCAGGGTCTTGGGCCAGACCGTTTCCAGGTTCCCCTGCTGCCACTGGACCAGGTAGGTGGGCAGGGAGTTCTGCTGTTTCTTTTTGTCGTACGAAACGAACTTGACCGGACCGAAAGCGGTCATCAAGTCGGTCCCGATCAGGGCCTCGCGGATGGCCTCGCGGGCCGGCGCCTTGGCCCGCTTGAGCGCGTCGGCAATCACGTACAGACCGGCATACGCCTCGGCCCCGTGGTACTCGGTCGGGCTCTTGAATCGGGCCAAATACTTGTCAAAGTACTCCTTGGCCCCGGGGTAGGGCACGTTGGGCGTCCAGAGCGTGGCCGAGTAAACGTATTCGGCCGCGTCCCCGGCGTTCTTCTGGAACTCGGGCAGGGTGAACCCGGCCGCGCCGCCCACGAACAGCTTGGGCGTCAGGCCGAGTTCCTTGGACTGGCGCATCAGCAGGGACGCGTCCATGACGTAGGAAATCATGTAGACCATGTCCGGATTGGCCGACTTGACATTGGTCAGCAGGGGCTTGAAATCCACGGCCCCGGCCTCGTACCCTTCCTTGATCATCACCTTGAGCCCCATGGCTTCGGACTGGGCCGAGAACTCCTTGCTGCCGGACTGGCCGAACAGGCTGTTTTCGTAAAGAATGGCCACGCTCTGGATTTTGGCGACTTCCTTGAGGAAGGACTCCAGGGCCTTGGGATACTCGCTCACCGGCGGGTTGAGGCGGAAAATGTAATCCCAGCCCTGCTCGGTGATCTTGTCCGCCGAACCCGTGTTGACCACAAAGGGCACCTTGCGCTGCTGGGCCACGGCGCACATGGCGAAGGTGACCGAGGAGGAATAGCCGCCCCCCAAAACCACGACCTGGTCCTGGGCGATCAGTTTTTCCACCGCCGAACGGCCGACATCCGGCTTCGAGGTGTCGTCCTCGATGATCAAATCGATCTTTTTGCCGTTCACCCCCCCGGCGCCGTTGATCTCTTCCAGGGCCATCATAAACGAGTTCTTTTCGATTTCGCCGAACTTGGCCTGTTTGCCGGTCAGGGGCAGCACCACCCCGACCTTGATCGCATCCGCGGCCAGGGCCGGGCCCGCCGCCAGCAGGGCCGCCGCAAACACCACCAGAAAAAGAACCGTTACCCGTTTCATGGTTCACCCCTCGTTCTCCCGACATGTCGGGCCGTTTTTATTCGGTTGCCCGGATAGTTGAAAAAAAACGCCTCGCCCGGTCCCGCTTCCAGTCGGCAAAACCCGGCCGGCTTGGAAATCCCGCCCCCCGTTCAAGGTGAAAGGAAACGGATATTATCTTGAATTGATCCTTGTAATATTAACCGGTTCCAGATTTGAAACCCACTGATTTCAGCTATTAATCGACACCCTCCGTTTCCGCGGGATTCCCGGCCGCACACGTCGATGCAGGCCTCCGATACACGGCCTTCAACCCAAGACAAGACTTCCCGTTCACTGGATGCCAAAACGCCTGATCCATGCCTCCATGCGTATTTTATCCCTTTGTATGGATATATAATATGCCCCGGAAAGACGGCCTGTCAAGCGCCGTATCACCACAACGCCAACCCTTCAGTGAATCGGGGCGGATCATATTTCAGCCGCCCGCGCGGCCTTTGGCCGAAGGGCGACTCTGCCGCCCTGATCCCTCGGTATATATGGAAAAGGCGGCAGCCGGAGTACTGAGGCCAAAGGCCGCGACAGGGCGGTCCTGCGATGCCGCCAGCCATTGAAAAGTTACCCTCAACGGCCCGACCCCGCCGGCCTGAACCGGCGGGGCCTTGGACCGGCGCCGTCGAATCAGGCGAAAATGTCGGCCGGCATGTAGGGATGGGTGCCTTCCACCACCGGCACTCCGGCCTTGGCCTTGATCTTGCCGATAATGGTCTGGGCGTACGGGCAGTGGTCCACCAGGCAGGGGCCGATGTGAACGGCGGTCGGCTTTTCGTTCATGGGCGCGTTCCATAGCTTGACCTGGGCCAGACGGGTCACGATGCCCGCCCCGGGGCAGTCCCCGCAGTTCAGCAGCCCCATCACCTGGGCCTCCTGGTCCTTGTACCGGGCGAACTCGCCCTCCCGGCGGTTGAAACCCACCAGACACCGGGAACAGCCGATACAGACGTCGTCCATCGCCTTCTTGCAGCCGACGATCAGGATTTTTTCCATGCGCTTGACTCCTTTCCATGCAGCTCACTTGCATAATCAATGAGATTAATCTTTTTTAACTTAACCTTGGGGCGCTGGCAAGGGAAAACCCGGCCGTATCCGGCCTGAAATCGACTTCAGCAGACCTTTGTATAATGAACACTCTACGGGCTGGATGAGGACGAGATGTAGCCCTAACCATAAAAGGGTGCGGATTATGGCTTGGCCGCCCGCGCGGCCTTTGGTCGAAGAACGACTCTGCCGCCGATAAATGGGTGTCTGATGGTGCGCTGCGGCCGGCGTCAGCGCAAATGCTCCAATGACGACCTCTATCGATTTTCCAAGGTTTGCAGGGTCTGGAAAATAATGCAGCCTTACCTGGAGGCGATGTCATGAGTCGGGCAGTGAAAAACGTGTCCGCCTCCGTCCGTCAGAGACTCTACGATTTAAACCGTGAGCGGCAGGAAGATTTTCTGGACGTTACTTGGAGGACGTTACTTGGGCACCCATTTATTGGGCTTGGTTTTAGTCACTTTAGGTGCCATCAATAAATGGGTGTCTAAGGATGCTAATATTGATAGCTTTATCAAATTTTTAACTCATTTCAGGGGGGTGAACATCCGTTAAAGAATATGGTTGTATGTGATATCCAAAGCAACCTTAAATTTGTTTAATGAAATGCCATATATTTCATTATGTTCTTTGTTACCGCTACAGACAAGAGCAATAATATTTCCTTTAGTATCTAGTATTGGTGCACCACTGCACCCTTGAAAATATTGATGGCCAGGATGCTGTACTGGCAACTTGAAAACATAATAATCGCCTGCAGTCCGATCGTACGTCAATCCAGGATAAGTATTGTGCTCGACCACCAATGTATTCATATCCGAAATGAATTCAGGGAGAATTTGTCCAGAAAATCCATATAATTCTTCTTTTGTTGGGATGTCTTCAAAGTTAGGGTGAAAGACTGTCCTTTTTCGTTCGGATATGAGTTCTCCGTTAGGGGTTAACTCCTGAAAATATGAGTAAACATCGAAAGGAATCTCTGTATACGAAAGGTCTATATTTCGAATTTCAGAAATTCCGATAGTCATTTCTGCTAAAAAATTTAATGCTCCAATATAATACAGCTCTGTACCTTTTCCTTTAACGAATCTTAATTCAATAGCCCAATTTCCTTCTGTTCCGGTGGCGTGAAAAACCGATAAAAGCATCCTTTTGTTTAAATAATCGATCATACACCCCGATGCTATATCGAGAGGCAATTTTTCAGCGCTCAACTTCCGTAGCGGTATACTTGAGAGCTGAACATATTCGATCCATTTGAGAGTGGAATATTTCATTAAGTACAACTATACAAATCAGCTGCGTGAGGTACGACAGGCAGCTGAATAGGTCGTTTTAAGCAAGGTCACTTTTGTCAGAGGTTCCTTTCCCCTCCAGTCTCAGACAATTCCTTGAATCGGTAAAACTGTTCCATCTGTATCCCATCACATTGGAGACCCCTGGCGCATTGCCCACCTGCTTGGCCAACTCCAACAATCCCAACTTCGACTTAATGGTTTTCTACTCCTTGGTAATCTCTCATGGCTCCTTTCTTTGCCTTATAGGATAGGCCGGCCCATATCTCATATCTTTCTGTTAGATATATCGTAGTACTTCCAGATCTATCAATCCTTTTGTTCTATAGCTAATCATTAATAAATTCTTCCATTTCTCTACAAAGGAAGTAGTTGTAATCATGATTATATCTCGCAGAGCCTTTCCAATTACGTTGTAGGTGTATTAGATAAGAATAATCTGAATCTTTTTCTAGTTTTCTTCGTTTTTCTTTCCAATTAGAAAAGCCTGAAACCAGACCTATAGCAATTCCTGATACGGAGATTATAAAAAGCGTTGTGACATCAAGGGCTATGCCACCTATTGCTGTTGCAACCTTTGCAATTACTGGAAATGAAAGGCTCTTGATTCCAGTCCACCCTGCAATATTCAGTGCGCTCATACTTCCACGGTAATCATTCAATGCTGACTCGATATCCTTTTTTAAATCATTTAATCTATCAATATAAACGGTATTGTCCTCACACTCTGAAATGATTTTAGCTGCGTTTCTAATCGTGTTAAGAAATCTACGTCTTTCGTCTCGGTACTTCTCCCGAAATTTGATTAATTCCTGAGGACGAATATCCAAAATATTTTGAGGAATAAAATCCCGAATAACTAAGGTTGCTAATGCTTGAGTTTGTTCATCAAAAGGGAAATCCTCAACTTCACCATCGTATTTAAAAAAGGTAGACCCTGTCCATGCAGCCGCGCTATCAGAAAGTAATTGAAGGTTATTCTTTATGGATATTTGTTCGGCAAGATATGTCATATACAAAGCCTCAAACTCGATTGGAACGTAAAGCCATTCTTTACGTGCTTCGGCCTTGCCTTTAGCAATGATTATTCTTCTTAATTCTACATCGACCTTGTCTTGATGAAGACGAGCATATGCCTCCGATATATCAAACTCTAACGCTGCAGCACGCCATTCTCCTGAATCAATTTTATTTAAAAACTGTTCTGCAACATCCTTCGTATATGAGTCTGGATGTATCGGTATTCCAATTTCACCAGTTTCTATCAGAATTTGTACATTTTCCGGATCGTATGGTTTATAGGATTCAGGCACAATGCGATAGATGCGGTCCCATAGAAGGGCTGCACTCCACAACCAAGTATAATTTTGAAACTCAATTGTAGGATAATAAAGCGCATAATTTACCATATATTTTTTCCTTTAATCGAACAATAAATAGGTATAACCGCATAAAAAGCGGAGTTGCTTCCTTCTGTCCATATTAAACGTCGCTGTAAATCGTTTCATTATATAGTTAACTTAAATAAATTTATTCGTTTATCTCCCATTAACGTTTTCGTATATCGTGTTATGCGGATCGCCATAACACACTCATTCTTTAATCCCATCCGAAGGGCTTCTCACCCCATGGCCTCTCTTTTCTGAATTTCAACCATACTTGCATTATTGTTAAATTACGACGCACTTAGCTATTCAGATGATATAATTCATTGTTTATAAACAATCCTGAAAAAAACTATACTTTTATTCAACGATATGTTAGTATTTCAGACAAAAAAATAAATGTCAACACGATTTTCATTACTATTCCAGACTTGGCCTACCAGGCTATAGAATAATAGAATAGTTAGAATAGTTTGAAGTTAGAATAGTTAGACACCCATTTATTGATCCCCATCACCAGCCCGGAACCCCCCCTCAACCTGCGTGACCCCGGCCTCTGTTTCAGGTAGAATGCGGAAGACAGGGATTAATGAGCGGGGGAAGCCATGGCGAAATCCGGCGACAGACAAGGCAGGTCCATGACGGCCGAAGAGGCCCTCGATCTGATCAACCCCAAGGGCAGCCGGGTCTTCGTCGGCTCCGGTTGCGGCGAGCCGCAGTACCTGGTGGAAAAGCTGCTTGAACGGGCCCAGACGCTGTACGACGTCGAGATCGTCCAGGCCCTGTCCACCCGGGCGCCCGGGTTCACCACCGAGAAGCTGGGCCAGCACTTCAAGGTCAAGACCTTTTTCATGGCCGCCCGCGGGGCTCGCGAAGCCCTCATGGAAGGCCGGGCCGATTACATCCCCGTGTTCATGTCCCAGGTGCCCCGGCTGTTTTCCGAAAACCGCCTCGAACTGGACTGCGCCCTGGTCCAGGTCTCGCCGCCGGACGACCATGGATACATGAGCCTGGGCGTGGCCGTGGACGTGGCCAAGGAGGCCGTCGGCGCGGCGGCCCTGGTCATCGCCCAGGTCAATCCCCGGATGCCCGTCACCCTGGGCGACAGCTTCATTCACGTCAGCGAGGCGGACGCCCTGGTCGAGCAGGACGAGCCGCTGCTCGAGGCCCCGGACCCCGTGCTTGACGAAACCGATCTGCTGGTGGGCGGCAACGTGGCCCGTCTGGTCGAGGACGGCTCGACGATCCACGCCGGCCTGGGCCGCCTGCCCAAGGCCGCCCTGGCGGCCATGAAAAACAAGACCGACCTGGGCGTGCATACCGACATGCTCACCGACGCCTACCTGGACCTCATCCGGGCCGGCGTCATCACCAACCGGCGCAAGGAGTACCACCGCAACCGCATCGTGGCCTCCTACTGTCTGGGCACCCGAGAACTGTTCCGCTTCGTCCACATGAATCCTTTCGTCGAGTTCTATCCCATCGCCTACACCAACGATCCGGAACGGATCGGACGCCACCACCGGATGGTCTCGATTCACGAGGCCATGGAAGTGGACCTGTCCGGCCAGATATGCGCGGCCGGCATCGGCCACAAGGTCTATTCCGGCGTCGGCAGCCTGGTGGACTTTCTCCGAGGGGCCTCCCGCTCCGACAGGGGCCGTTTTATCGTGGCCCTGCGTTCCACCAGCGAGGACGGCCGGGAATCCCGTATTGTGGCCACCCCGAGCCCGGGGTCGGATTTGATCGGCAGCCGGGCTTCGGTCCAGTACGTGGTCACCGAGTTCGGGTCGGTCAACCTCCAGGCCAAATCCCTGCACGAACGATCCGTGGGCCTGATCGAGATCGCCCATCCCCGATTCCGGGAGGCCCTCTACAACCAGGCCCGGGACCTGGGGCTGCTCTCCCGGGGCGACCCCATCAGCCTGTTCCGCCCGGTGGTCTATCCCCATCACCTGGAACGGACGATCGAGCAGGGCGGAGAGCCCTTCATGGTCCGGCCGGCCAAGGCCACGGACATCCGGGCCATCCAGGAGTTTTTCTACGGCCTCAACGACCAGGACGTCCGCTTCCGCTTCCTGCGCACCATGAAGGCCTTTCCCCGCGAGGCCATCGCCGCCATGGCCGCCCCCGACTACCACAACCGGATGACCCTGCTGGTGCTCAAAGGCGAGGTGGGTTTCGAGCGGGTCGTGGCCGTGGGCCGGTACATGGCCATCGATCAGGGGGACATGGTCGAGGTGGACGTGGCCGTGGCCGATGACCACCGGCGGGTCGGACTGGGACGGCGGCTGATGAAGCTGGTCTACGAGGCCGCCGAAAGCCGGGGCTTCAAGGGGGTCATGGCCTTTGTGTCCCACGACAACCCCAAGACACTGCAGATGATCAAGAACTTCGGATACAAGGCCCGGGCCCGGCTGGACCACGGCGTCTTCGAGATCGAGATGATGTTCGACGAAAAGACGGACGAACCGTATTTCGAGATCATCTACCCCGAACCGGCCTGAAAAAGGGCCGGACGCCGTCAACGATTCCGGCGGTAGGCCTCGACGAATGTCTCGAACAGGTCCGGGATGCGGACCACGCCCTCGACCTTGTCCGCTTCGACCACCGGCAGGACCCGCACCTCGAGGTTCTTCTCCGTCAGGGCCGAGTATGCCTTGATCAGGTCGTCGCTGACCCGGAGCACGGGCACCTTGACCATGGCGTCCTTGACCACCCGGTAGTCGCACTGCTCCAGGCCCTTGTTCAGGGCGTCCCGCCATTCCTCGCGGCCCAGAAGTCCCAGCCAGGTGTTGAACTCCCGTTTGAATGCATCCAGGATGTAGCGCATGGAAATGACGCCCAGCAGCCGGCCCTGGCCGTCCACCACGATCAGGCTGCGGCCCTTCTGCCCCTGCTTGATCCCGTCGCTTATGGCCAGCATGGCTTCTCCCAGCGTGGCCTCGGGTCCGATGGTCTGGAAGTTACGATCCATGAATTCCCATACGTTCACGGATAGCGGCATGCGGGCCTCCTTGCGGGTTTCAGCCGGAAGACTCCGGCATCGGTTTGAACGTCAATGACGGCTAAGGCACCAGTTCGGAAATCGACCCGTACCAGGCGCAGGAGGTGCAATGGATGGTCGAAACGTCCAGGTCGGACAGTTCCCGGTCAGGCTCCTTGGACGCCACGGGTACGCCGTCGGCCCGGACCCGCAGAAAGACCAGGCCCGCTCCGGGCTGCCCCACGTAAAACAGTTGGCTCCCGCAGTTGGGACATCTCAGGTAGCCTTCAGCCATGCCGGGCCCACTCCGCCCTGCTCAAACCAGCAGTCCCAAGGCCACCCGGGCCGTGAACTCCTCGAACTGCTCGGGCCGGCTGGGTTTGACCAGGCAGTCGTCCACCTTGTGTTCCGGCTTGAGGACGTCCTCGATCTTGTCTTCGCTGGCCGTGCAGATGATGAAATGATTGGGGGCCAGGGCCTCGTCGTTCTTGATCTCCCGGCAGAGTTCCAGGCCGCCCAGTCCGGGCATCTCCAGGTCGGAGACGATGATCCTCGGCCGGGACGCCCGGGCCTCGTCCAGTCCCTTGAGCCCGTCCGGCGCGGTCAGCACGGTCAGGCCCGCGTTTTCGAGGTGTTTCTGGAACAGCTCCAACTGGTAGGCCGAATCGCTGACCAGGAGCACCCTGGTCTGGCCGATGGCGGCCCGAGGCGTGGTCATCAGCCGGTTGATCAGGCGGTAGTTGAGCCGGAGCTGCCGCTTGCACCGCCCGACCTCCATGGCCTGTTCGTCCGAACAGCTTTTTTCGTGGTCCGCCACTCGCTGGAGGCGTTCGAGGTCCTCGGACCGGGCCTTGTCCTCCTTTTGCGCGGCCAGCCCCCGGCCGACGTAGTTCAGGAGGGTCTCCGGCTTGACCGGCGCGTTGATGACGGCCATGGCGCCTTCGTTCAGGGCCAGAATCAGGTGCTCGGCCCCGACCGGCTCGTTGAGGATCAGAATGAA
>JAHJTB010000027.1 GCA_018830135.1 Pseudomonadota bacterium
TCCCAAAGCCGCTGGGTCCAGAAGGTCATGCTGAACAAATCCGTGCGGGACGTGGCCCGAAAAAGCGGCCGGCGCATCGATGAGACCCGGGCCATCCTCGAGCAGATGACGGACAACGGCGTGATTCAGGACATCGGCGGGTACTCCTATTTCCTGACCATGCCCCACCTGTTCAATATCGGCTTCAAGTATTCCAAGGCCCTCAAGCGCCTGGGCCGGAAAGGCGCCGAACTGTACCAGCAGTTTTTCATCGAGGAAAAATTCTACAAGCGCTACCAGTCCTCGGACAACGGCACCCCGATCACCCGCATCGTCCCCGTGGGCATATCGATTGAAAACCAGTCCGAAATCAGCAATGCCGACGAAATCCACCGAATTCTGGACACCTGCCGCGAACCCATCGTCATCACCGACTGCCCCTGCCGCAACCGGACGGAAATCCTCGAGACCCGCGAATGCCGGGACAAGTACCCCATCGAGGAGTCCTGTTTTCAGGTCGGCCTGTTCGGCGAGTACTTCCTGAAGCGGGGAGAAGGACGGCGTCTGACCCGGGAGGAAGCCCACCGGCTGGTGGATGACTTCGCCGGATTGGGTCTGATATTCACCACCGAAAACACCCGGGACCCCAACCGGTTCGTCATCTGCTGCTGCTGCGCCTGCTGCTGCGCCCTGATCCGGGGCATGACCCGCTTTCCGGAAAGAAACCCGGCCTGTTCGGCCAAATCGAACTTCCTGGCCCGGGTCGACCCGCAAAAATGCAAAGCCTGCGGGTTGTGCGAACAGCGCTGCGTTTTTCGGGCCGTGGCCATCGAGGACCGGTCCGCCGTGGTCGATCCGGCCCGCTGCTACGGCTGCGGGGTCTGCGCCGTCACCTGCCCCACCGGCGCCATCATGCTCCACCGAAGCGAGCGTTCGCCCATGTTTGACAACGGCCTGGAACTGATGCACCGGATATACGTGGAAAACCGACGGACGGATTCGGGAGAGCGAAAATAAAAGGCCAGGTCTGGCGGTGCATGGCCGTGGGGGCCTGATTGTTGACCTGCCGGGAGAATGGCGGCAGGGCGGCGCCGTCCTGGCAGCAAACCGGACTTGTCCGCCGAATCCTTGGCACTGGCGGATCGCTTCGGCGCCTGAGGCGCCTCGCAAAGAAGGCACCTCTAAACACCGTCTCTGCGAGAAGCGAAGCGACGAAACAACCTCATGCGTCCAAGGCCGTGGGTTGGGTTGGCGGAGCGTAACCCAACAATATACCGGTCGTGATCCGAAACACGGTCCACGGCCGTCCCCGGCCGCGGGGGCCCAGAGCAAATAAGGCCCCCTATCTTTTTAGATCAAATCGTACATCCGCTCATTGTGATCAATGGGCACAGTTGCGAAATGAATGTCCTCATCTTTTGGCTGCTTGCCACGGGCTTGGCCCGCCAACCGAACAACCGGGTCTTCCCCTTGCATGCCGAAGCCTCGCGACGAACCCGACTGCCATGTCCTGGATAATGCGGCCTATTCGCCCAAGAGCATGTCAATCCAGGGCAGTCCTCTGCTTGGATGCGAGTTTTGGTCCATGGGATCGGTTCGCCCAACGTACTCCTGGCAGTTGGTCCAGCCGTCCCGGTCCGGGTCCGCGTCGCAGTCGTCGACCTTGGGGTCGAGCCCGTGCTGGACCTCCCAGCCGTCGGGCATGCCGTCCCCGTCCGTGTCCGCGTTTTTCGGATTCGTGCCGAGCTGGTACTCCCGGAGGCTGGTCAGTCCGTCGCCGTCCGGGTCCTCGCCGGCGTCGTTCACATTGGGGTTGAGCCCATTGGCGATTTCCCAGCTGTCGGGCATGCCGTCCCCATCCGTATCCGGGTTATCTGCTAAAAGCAGGGTGAGGACATTCGAGAAGCCGGCGTTTGGACACGAGGCCGTATAGTCCTGGGTCTGATCCGAACGAATATAGGTATAGGCCGCGGTTTCAGGAACAAATGTGCAATGGGGCTTCAAAGGCCGGGCGAGAAGGGACCAGCCGGAGGGTATGGTCGCGCGATAATAGCCATTCGAGTCGGTGGTGGGGAACCAGGGCAGTCCGGCCAGGACCACGCCGGGGACCCCCCTTCCATCGGGCGTTCTCACATACCCGGATACGATCGACTGGCGGCAGGACAGGGGCCTGATGAACAGGCCGTAGGCGTCAGCCTCCTCAAAACCTGTACTCCCCAGCACTCCCATGAACATGGCCCCGTAGTATCGACTCCCGTCAAAATGGACGATCGGCCCGACGGGAACCTTTGTGCCTTCGGTCTCGGCGATGATGATCCAGTCGCTGGCCGGAGCGAAATTCTGGTCGTAGAACCGGCCCTTGGCCGTCAGGACCGCCAGACTGCCGGAAGGCTCGGAACGCCCCGCCAGGTAATGGGTCCCGTCAAAGGCAAAAACAAAACAGCCTCCCATGCCCATCGGTCCCTCGAACAGGGTGACCCGTTGCGGAAGGACCGTGCCGTCCGGCTTGATGAGGCGGACGTATTGTCCCCAGGTATCAGCCGACAGCTGGTCCTGCAGGGTCATGACGTACCGCGTTCCGTCGAAAATGAGATAGGTCGGGTTGTCGCTCGGCAGATCGTTGCTGTCGATGACGAAATTGCTCCCGACCAGCCCACCCGTCGGACTGATAAACTGGCCGTAGCAGCTCTTGTCGCTCGTGTCTTCCACCCAGACCACCAGAAAATTCGTGCCGTCGAAAGCCAGGGACGGAAGTCGGCCCGGGGTCCCGCTGATTTTGATTTCCCCGCCGACCAGGGCTCCGGTTTGAGATATGACCTGGCCGTAGATGTACCAGGGCCCGGCGTCCGGCCCCTGGGAGACGCGCCCGTCCTGCCAGACGACCAGGTAGTTGCCCCCGCCGGCAGCGATGTTCTCTATTTCGGTCCGTTGCTCCCCGGCCGCGGTGCTGATGGGAAAAGCACTCCCCACCTTGGCCCCGGATCGATCGATCACCTGGCCGTAGATGTCGTCGTTGGGATAATTGGCGTAGTCCGCCCAGATCATGAGGTAGTTGGTCCCGGCAAAGGCGACCTGGGGCGTGTCTCCGTTCCGGGCGACGGATATCCTCGAACCGACCAGGGTGCCGACCCGGGAAACCATTTGGGCCTGGATTTCTTTCTCGTTGGTCGTTTTCGACCGGATTCCGAAAAGGTAATTCACCCCGTCAAAAGCCGCGCTGATGCTCTGCTCGTCTGCGGTCGTAGTTGCCACGGGGAATCGGGCATGCCTCGGCCGTTCCACGGCCACGCCGTAAACGTCCCCCTGAGACATATAGTTGGGTCCCACGTTGTCGATGACGAAACGGGACATCATGCCCACGTACTGGCAGCCGTTGAACCCCAGGAAGGGGCCGACAGGCACTTTGCCGTTCTTGGTCTCGCCAACACTGAACCAGTCCCCCTGGGGACTGAACTGGTAGTCGTAGAACCGTGCCTTGCTGGTGATGGGCGGGGCCTCCGCGCCATCGGACAGCAGGGCCACGTAATTGGTCCCGTCAAAGCCGAGCACAAAGGCGCCATACGCGGTCTGGCCCTCATAAAGCTTGATCCGGTCGGGCCAAATGGTCCCGTCCAGGGAGATAAAACGGACGTAGTGGGCCCAGGTGCCGGCTGAAATCTGGTCATGGACCGTAAGCACGTACCGGTTGCCGGCAAACAACAGGCGGTTTCGGGCGCCGCTGGGATAACTGTTCCCATCAATTAAAAAGTTGGAACCGGCCAGGGCCCCGGCAGCACTGATGAACTGCCCGTAATAGTCCCGGTCGTTCGTGTTTTCCACCCAGGCCACCAGATAGTTGGTCCCGTCAAAGGCCAAGGCCGGATAATGGCCGGGGGCCGAACTGATTTTGATTTCACCGCCGGTCAATTTGCCGCTTTTCGATACCAACTGGCCGTAGACATACCACGGGCCCGTGTCCTGGTTGGTGGCCAGACGGCCGTCCGTCCAGATGACCAGGTAGTTGGCCCCGTCGAAAACCACGTTGTGAAAATCGTGCGGATTGGCCGTGGCCTTGCTGATGGGAAAAGGCGTTCCGACCTTGGCGCCGGATCGGTTGATGAACTGGCCATAGATCGTCAACATCGGACTGCTGGCGTTGTCGCTCCAGACCATGAGGAAATTGGTCCCGTCAAAGGCGACCGCGGGCACACCGCCGGTCCGGCCGATCGATATCCTGGACCCGATAAGGGACCCCGACTGGGAAACCAGTTGGGCGGTGATGTTGTAGTTGGCCTGATCGTTTCCTTGGATGCCGACCAGGTAGTTGGTCCCGTCGAAGGCCGCGCTGTTGGAAATTTCCTCGGCGGTCCCCGTGGCGATCGGGTATTCCGTTACGGCCGGGGCGGCGCCACATTCGGTGGTTCTTACCAGGGTCACGCATACAACAAGCGCCACGACGGATAAAAGCAGTCTCCGATACGGCATGGTCGATTCCTTTTCTTCAAATTTCCGGATCGATTCCAGGGGACCCAAGTCGGGTGGAAATCCGGCCCTGGCTGCCGGCAGACACACGCACTGCCGTTGCTGGTTTGCCTCCCTGGGCCGCTTGGGTTCCCGGGCCTCCAGGGCGGACACCCCGGCCGGGTGCAAACATCGCCCCACGGACCCCCTCATTGAGGTTCCGGCAGGACCCTTGATCTTATGGTGAATGATTTTTCAGGGGCTGCGGGTCGATATTTGAAGGCTTTCCCTGGTCCCGGGCCGTACCTGGCTCAGAATTCGAGGCCCGGCGATATGGGGAGGATATCCCGGCAGAGTCGATTTGGGGGAAAACGCAAAAAGAATCACCCTTTCCCCATGAATGTATTATCTTAGTCTCCAATGAAGAGAAATTATAGGCCGGCGCCCCGGGCCTCATTGAAGGAATCCTCTTTTTATCACCAAGTTAGCCCAACCCGGACCTTGACTCGGCTAATCTGCATATATGACACAAAACCCCTTCCATGTCAATTCAATTCCCATGCCGACTGCAAGGCTTCAGTGAATCGGGGCCTGGAGTATTCCCTCCGCCCGCCTGGCCGAAGACCGCGACAGGCCGGCCAGGCCGCCAATCGTTGGATGACGGTTGATGGTCGATTTTTTCAGCTATCCGGACAGGGAGGCAATGGTCTCGTCCATAACGGCCAGGCCGTCCTTGTGCGTTTCCAGCTTCATGGTCCGTATCAACTGCCGATCCTTGTTCAGCGACCTGGCAAAGGCCGTTGCCTCGGCCAGAAGGTCTTCCAGGGGGCAGGCCTTCATGATGATGTGATGCGCCTGGCATTCCGCCGCGGTCAGCCGACATCCGGTATACTGCATCTCCTCGAATTTGTACATGGGGATGGCGCGCTTGCAGAGGACCGTGAAAACCGGCCCCAGGGGCATGCCCAGGTCCACTTCCGGCAGGCAGATCCAGCCCCGATCGGAACGCATGAAACGGAAATCGTGGGCAAACGACAGAAACGCGCCCCCGGCGAAGGCGTGGCCGTTGATGGCGGCCACGGTCGGCATGGGGAAGGTCAGGACACGCCGCATCAGGCCGAACATCTCGGCCAGGAATCGATTTCTCAACCCGGCCCCCTCTTTTTCAACGGCCCCGCCCAGCCAGTCCAGATCGATGCCGTTGGACCAGACCTTTTCATGGGAGGACCGGACCACCATCACCTTGGCTTCGGGGTTGTTCTCCACCTCGTCCAGCACGCCGAGGAACGCCTCGAAAAACGGGAAGCTGAACCGGTTTTCCCCGCTGTTCATGGTCACCAAGGCCACATGGCCATCCATTTCCCCATACACCTTGTCCATTCCCTCTCCTTTCCGTGCGCCAGGTACTCCGGCTTCGATAAACGCCGGTCCGGACCGGGAGCGCCCGCCTCCACGGACTGGCTAATCCCGATCCCGCCCCAGAGGCGCGGGTACTCCGGCTTCGGATGGCACGCCGGCGGCGCACAGGCCGCGGCCATGGATAAAGATATGTTCATGCCGCTTGCAGTATTTCAGGGAGTCGGCCGCCTTTCGGCAGCAGGCCTCCTTGTCGCGGCCGTTCCCGTCCGATATCGCGCCCACCGGGCACCGCCCGGCGCATTTCAAGCAGGAACCTCCCTGGCGCCGGACATATCCGGTTTCCGGTTCCCGAAAACCGATGACGCCCGATGTCCGTCTTTCATGATTTTTTGCGGCCCAGCTTTTCCCTCAGGGTCGGCCAGACCGGCGGTTCAACCAGGTTGCCGAACAGGCGGTTGGCGCCCATGGTCGGAATTATATGCGGGATGCTGAAGGGGGAAGGGTCCTGCAGCTTGTTTCCCGCCAGGAACAGGTTGTTTTCCACGGCTTCCAACCGGCTTTCAGGTACGGAAAAAAGCATCTCCGTATCCTGCACGCCGGCCATGACCCGGTCTCCCATGCCCGGGGAAACGACCTGGCAGACCCCGGTCTGGAAGGTCCTGATGATGCCTTCCTTGCAGGAGCTTTCCATGCCGTTGAAGCGGCTGACGATGTTCGATCCATCATAGGTTGCCGCCAAAATCAGGTGCGAGAGCGCCAGGGGGGAGCAGTAGATCATGACCAGGTCGGGCTTGACCACGGTCTGGTGAAGCGGCGACACCACGAACCCTTTGAACTCGTGGGGTTCGAACCGGGCATCGTCTTCCCTTGAACGCTTTTCCGCTTCCAGGCCGCACTTGTATCCGGCATGGTCCGCCCAGGCCTGATACAGGTCGTCCGGATCGGCCAGTTCGTCCAGACCGAAATAGATGACGATCGGTTTGCAGGCGATGTCGTCTTGGGTCAGATAAAACGAGAAGCCGGTCCGGCGGCAATAGGTATAAACCAGACAGGCCGGCACTTCCGCGCCGAAAACCAATGACGGCTGCACGGCGGCGGCCGGAGGGTCTTCTTCCGGGCGTATCATTTTTACGGCCACCGGATACGTCGTCAGCTTCAGCCGATCGATCAAGGCCTGACCGATCTGGGAATACTTCGTCAAACCGTCCATCGCTCTGTATCTCCTTCTCCGTCCCGGCCGGCCGCATGGCCGGGACGGCTGGCGTTTAGAAGGTCTTGAGGTCCGCCCCTCCCGGGAGGACCGGAGGAGCGGACCGATTGATCAATCATTGACCGGTCTTGCGGCTGTCCAGCTTCTGTCTCAGAAAGTTGAAGCCCGGAGTCAGCTTGGCCTTGATCCCCCGGGGCAGCAGCGTCTTGACCGGCAGGCCCATGTTCAGGCGCCCACCGGTCTTGAACAGATTGGCCGCGGCCTCAAACACCAGCGATCCCGGCAGGCCGATGGCGATCTCATAGTCGAACACGCCGGAAAAGGTCCGGTCCCCCGTACCCGGAATGACGATCTGCGGGACCTGGGTCAGAAACGGAATCAGCCCGCCTTTCATGCACGATTCCCCGAAGCCCCAGTAGGAGCTGGTCGGGAAATTCCGGCCCTCGTAAACCAGGGCCTGGATGATGTGGGTGATCTGCTCCCCGTTGCCGTAAATCAGGACCGTATCCGGAACCACGACGGACTTGGGCAGGGGCGAAACGATGAACCCGGTGTATTCTTTTCTCGTATCGGCCTGCTCCCCGAACAGTCCCTTCGTGAATTCCTGGAGTCGCCGTTCCGCTTCCTCATCGCGATGCCAGCCCTGAAGGACCTGGCTTTGCAGGCGATCCTCCTCGGAGATGTCCTCCCAGCCGTGGGAGGCCGTGGCCGGGACGCAGAAGTTGTCGTCGCCGGTCATGGCCACATTCCAGCCCCAACGGCGGGCATAGGTGAAGCCCTGGCACAGGGACCATTCCTCGCCCAGGGCCGAGGGGCGCATGATTTTGTCCGCCGGTATTTCCGATACATCCTTGATGTATTTGATCGCAACCGGCATGCTCGACAGGTGGAGCCGGTCATGGAGCGCCTGCCCGGCCTGCTGAAAATCCTTCAAGTTCGACATGAGCATTCTCCTGATCTTCATGGGTCATGACCATTTGGTCAAAATGGCGGCATGAGCATTATTTTCCCCGGGCCGGCCGGGCCCCGGATCGAGGCGTCATTTCTCATACAAGGCCCTCCGCTCCGGGCTCATGGTCGACAGCCGCCGGGCAGCCTCCTCCGGGGAGACGGCCTCCAGTGAACCGTCCTCGTTCTGGACCACGACGCCGCCGCCGGTGATCATCTTGAAACGTTCCTGGCGCACCGTCTTTTCAGGGTGGCAGAGGAACTGGCAGTGCCCGCAGGTGAACTGGAGCAGATCGCCCGGGACCAGCGGATGGTACAGGCCATAGTTGGTCTTGGGCCGCTTGACGTAAGGCTTGACCGCGTTTCTCAGAGCCCCCAGGAACTCCTCGTCCTTTTCCGGAATCGGGAACCGGGCCGGCGACCAGGTGGACCATTTCCCCGATTGATGCAGCCCGCTGAACCCGCCGCACACGTATTCACAGCGGTTGTAGGAGAGGCGCTTGGCGTACTCGAAATCCACCCCGCCCAGGGTGACCGTGCTTTTCTCATCCCCGGACATCATCCCGGAAGCGCAGGAGGCCATGCACAGGCGGCAGCCGTCGCAATAGCTGTCCTCGGCGGGCAACGGGTCCGTGGGGATCAGTTCCGCTTCGGTGACCACCGAAGCCAGGATCGTCGCCGCGCCGTATTTCGGCATGATCACGTTTCCGGACAGGCCGAAATACCCGACCCCGGACCGCACCGCCAGATAGCGATGGGAGAGCGGGGGTTTTTCATCAAAGGGCCCCCGGGGCGTGTCTTTGCGGTACACGGCGTTGGCGGATGCCGGCACCGACTTGTACCCTTTCATGTCCAGGAAGTCCGAGAGCGTTTGGGCCATACCGGAGACCATGACGTTGACCCGGCGGTTGTCATTGTTCACGGACGCCATATCCTCTTTTTTCAGGAAACGTTCGATCGCCTCCTGATCCAGGGGCAAGGCGAAGACGACGGCCGATCTGCCTTCGGGCAGAACATAGGCCAGGTCCGTGGACGGCGGCCCCCCCGCCAGCGTCTCCCGGGTCGCGATCCCGACCGCGACGGCCTCGTTGCCCCGAATCAGGTCTTTTACGAGTTCACTCATTTCTTGCGCTTTTCCCATTTTTTCCTCCCTGTTACATCGGTCCCTGGAAACG
Source organism: Pseudomonadota bacterium (assembly GCA_018830135.1). Lineage (GTDB taxonomy): Bacteria > Desulfobacterota > Desulfarculia > Adiutricales > JAGVGV01 > JAHJTB01. Next base: position 9,112 of record JAHJTB010000027.1, read on the forward strand.
GTTCGACCCCAGGGTTCTGTAAATCATAGCCATGGCCCGGACGGTCCGGGACGCTTCCCGCCTGGCCGCTGACATTCATCTCCAAGACGGCCTCTCGCCTCGGTCAGGCCGGACTGACGGCCCAGAGCCGGGAATCGACCAGCGCGTCGGTCCGATAGGGAACAGCCGCCTGGTATCCGGCGTTTCTCTGCATGTCCATGAAGGCCGCTATCGAAGGATACCAGGCCAGAAGCACCTCGTCCCAGTCCTCGTCGCCGATCACGGGCATCCGGTACCGTCCGCGGTACATGACCCGGCCGCCGACCCCCTCGAAATGCGCCTTGGTGGCTTCGGCATATATTTCATAGGACTCCGCTCCGCCATCGGGTTTGAACTTGAGCAGGTTGACCATGAGCACCGGCCCCTCGTCCGGCAGGCTCATCAACTGCTTGAACTGGTCCCGGGTGGGGTTGATAAAGACCATTTTCATCCTCCTTGGCCCGGATTGACGTCATCCGGACCGGCTTCGGTCCCTGTTTCCTGTATCGTCGGCGGACCATTCCGGGCCACGAACCGCCATGGTCGGTCGGTCGCGACCGCCCCTACAACCGGTTGTTGTCCCTGGCCATGGTCATGACCAGGTCCAGGCAGGTCCCGCACAAGACGCACTCGTCGTCGGCCCGGGGCGCGAAAGCGGAAGGCAGCACCTCGGTGGGATTGTCCCAAACGGTGCGGCCCCGGACGTTCGAGCAGCCGCCGCCGCAGCACAGACACATCACGCCGAACGGGCCGGCCAGATGATTCTGGGCGGTGGGAATCAGACCGCGTTCGACCATTTCGTCGAGGTATTCGATGGCCTGCTCCTTGGTCACCGGTTTTCCCGGGCCCAGTTGTTCGAAGCGCCGGGCCGTACCCCCGCTGAAAATACAGCTCCCGATGGGGAACTTGTCCCGGTATTCGCGAACGTCCAGCTTTTCCGTCCGGGTCCGACAGGGGCAGGGCACCAGGGCCGGATTCCCGGTCCGGGCCCAACATCATCAATATCTTTGGTCCTGGTCCGCTCCCAGGCGGATGGGTCCACCGGCGTGGTGACTCGGTCCACGGACCGGACCCAGCAGGGATACCGGCCCCTCTGGTCCCGAAAGACGTATCCCTCCGGGATGGCGGCCGGGTCCTTGAACCCGTTGTCCGCTCCGTCAAGGACGTTTCGGGTCATGCGTCCTCCCTGAATAGCCGTTCGAAGACCAGCCGGGTGAAAGGCTCGTGGGGGGCCGTGCTTTGCCTGACCTTCATCTGCATCAACACCCCTTCCCAGCCCGCGACCAGGAATTCCGCGGTTTCAGCCGGGTCGAGCGAAACCGGGATTTCACCCCTTTCCCGGGCCTGGACCAGCAGGTCGATGAGTTCCTGCTTCATGTCGTCAAAGACTTCATTCAGTTTCCGCCTGAATTCGGGGTCCCGGTCTCCCAGCTCCAGGGAGAGATTCCCGATCGGTCAGCCGCCCTTGAACCTGGCCTTTTCAAACTGCTCCGCCTGCTGTTTGAAGCCCAGGCGGATTCTGTCCAACGGGCGGAGCGAGTCGTCATCCAGGATGCCCGCCCTCATGACCTTCAGTTTTTGGGCGATGTATCCGATCAGATGGAGCCCGAAGTCGTGCTTGCTTTTGAAATAATGATAAAAGGACCCTTTGGGGACATCGGCGGCCTTCAGAATTTCCTGGATACCCGTGTCGTTGAACCCCTTTTGATTGACGATTCTGGCCCCGGCCTTCAAGATTCGCGTCCTTGCATCCATCGCCGCACCTCTTTGGTTGTCGTTCAGGCCCGGCCGGACCTGGCCTGCTCCACCTTCCGTTCAGGGGGGCCTCGGGCATGAATTTCGGAGCGAATTCATCCTTGTATTTGATTGTATTATGTTTTACAGAAGTAGACCGGTCGTCTACCTCATGATCAGAATAGACCGCGCCTCTACCCGTGTCAAGCGGTTTTTCAGCTCAACCGGGCAAAATATATGACATCCACATTCTTATAGTAGAGACCGGACCCGGGAGACCCTGGTCCCCTTCACCCCGACAATCGGCAAAAATTACGGCCCCGGCATATTTCCAAGATGTGCGGATTAATAAAGAGCCTCACGGGCCAGGTCCATGAATCCGGACAGGGCCGGTGACAGCCAGCGGTCCTTGCGCCAGATCATTAAACAGGCCGCTTCCAGGGGACTTTCATCCCAGGCAACAAGCGACAGCCGCCCGGATCGCAGGTCTTCGTCCGCCGCCACTCGCGGCAACAGCGTCCAGCCCAGGCCCTGGCGGGCGTGAGAGATCACGGCCGCCACGCTGCTGAACTCCAGAGGCGTTCGCGACTCGGCGCCCTGTTCCTTCATCAAGGACTCCAGCATCCGCCGGTAGCTGCAATCCACCCGAGACGCCAGCAGCGGCCATTGCCCCAGATCGGCCGTTGACACCCGCCCGGACCGGGCCAGGGGATGGTCGGGCGAAGCGACCAGGACGATTTCTTCCCCCCCTAACGCCTCCACGGACAGATCGGCTGAATGGATCGAATCGGTCAGCAGAAAGGCCAGGTCGGTCACGCCCTTGGCCAGGTCCCGTTTCAGCCCCTCCTGGGCGCAGGTGATGAAATGGACTCGCACCTGGGGCATCCGCTCCCTCAGTCCGGACATCACGGGAGGCATTCGATGCACGCACAGGCTCTCCGGAACCCGGATCGTCAGCGAACCCGCGGTCTCGGCCTGGCCGGTCAGCTCCGCCCGGGCCGCGTCCTGCAGATCCAGCATCTTGGCCGCGTATTGGTACAGGGTCTCCCCGGCCTGGGTCAGCAGGATGCTCCGGCCCAAACGGTCGAACAGGCGAACCCCCAGGTCCTCTTCCAGGGCGATGATCTGGGCCGAAACCGTGGATTGGGCGTAATGGAGGCGCTCGGCGGCCAGATGAAAGTTGAGATGGTCCGCCACGGCCTTGAAGGTGATTAACTGTTTGATGTCCATCCTTGATACCAATCTATCCCGGAGATCACTCCGATCGGATAATATCGTTGGACACGATAATTGGCAACATGTAATCCAATAACATGATCAGTGGCCGGCCACGGTTAAAAACAAAACGTCACGCAAGGAGAAAAAAATGGACCGGATCGAGCAATCCAGGGAACGGGCCCTGCAATATCATCAATCGGGTTTTCACTGCGCCGAAGCGGTGAGCCTGGCCATCATGGAGATGTATGGCCAGGGTGAAGAGCCGGACCGGGCCCGGGCCGCCTCGGCCTTTGGCGCCGGGCTGGGCCGGTGCAAGCAGGACGTCTGCGGCGGCCTTGCCGGCGGGGTGCTGGCCTTGGGCCTGCTTTACGGTCGCACCCGTCCTGACCAGGATTGGGGGAAGGCGGCCAGGCTGGCTGCCGAGTTGAGAAACCGCTTTGTCCAGCGGTATCTGACCACCAACTGCGGGTCCCTTTTGGCCGTCTTTGGGCCTCAAGAAAACATGATGCGCTGCAAGCAGCTTTCCGGCGAGGTGGCCGGCATTCTCGCCGAGATACTGGAAGAGGAAAACAGGCGTTAGGTTATCGCGCCGATAAAAGCCGGGAACGAAAGACGGCATCGCCGGATGTGAAGAAGACCCTGGTTTTCTTCACAAATAATCCGGGCTATCCGATCAGGACCAGTCCGGCCAATGTCCCCATGGAGGTCCCGCCGGACGGGCCTCCGGCCTCCCACATCTTCCAGCCGGCCGCTTCCACGAGTTTTCGGACGTCGATCCCGAACCCCGACATGGACGGCCGGGCCTTTTCAGGATTTCGGCACGGCCCCCCGGCTTCCACCACATTGCAGTCGGGCTGGTCTCGGCAAAACAGGTTCTTACACGACCCGCCGGCAAAGGCCCGCGAGGCAACAGCCCCGGATTCCCGGGCCGCACGTTCCACTTCCACGGCAATTTCATGAACCAGAAGTCCGATCTCGCGCCGGTCGCTGGACAGCAGAATCTCGGAGGGAACGTCGATCTTGAAAACCAGGGCCTTGTCCATGCCGGCCTGCAGTGCCCTGAACTCGGACGGACCGCCGACGTGGGGGGGACAACTGGCCGAAAGGCCGTAGTTCGGGCATCTCGGCTCCAGGCAGTGTCCGGCCAGTTCATCATCGACCGGTATCGCGGACGCGTCGACCCAGGCGGCCGCGGATGCGCCTTGTTGCCGGGCGACATCCAACAGGGCATTCAGGTCTACGCCGCCGCCGCTGTCGATCCCGAGAAAAAGCGCTCTGTTCCGCGGAGTCTCCCGGTTGTGAACAACCGCCCGGCAGGAAGGGCACCGGGTCCTGGCTTCATCGCTCCAGATTTCGACCTCGTTTCCGCAACCCGGGCAGGCAACGGTTTCAGGCTCCGGATTCAACAGGGTCTCCATTCCGGGGCATCTCTGGTAGTCGCTCCAGGGCATGACACCTCCTCCTGCTCGGCGGGTCTGGTGAACCGTGGACATCTGGTTTTCAGGATGGTCCGTCATCCGTAATTTGACGCCCCGGACCAAACTCGGACATAACGTCCTTTGCGACCGCGCAACGAAATCCATATACCGCAAGCATAGGCCTCCGGCTGAACCGGCGCATCACCCGGACGGGTGATAAGGAAATCCCTGGGTGGCGCTGGGATTTCTCCTCCAAAACCGGCTCAACTCTTTATGCGCCCCGGGTCGCGACCAGGCGTCGAAATGCATCGCGAAACGCGAACTTGGACCGTTTTTGGCCACCCACGCATCCCTGGACACGCCCGGGTAAAAAAAAGGGGAAACGAACGTTGCGGCACGCGGTTCGGCCCGACAATGGAAGCCAACTGCCATATCCGGGATAATATGGATATGCCCGGGCATCAGGCAACCGGCCCGGACCTGGACCCGAAAACCAAGGAGAGACCCGGCAGTAAGCGACAGATGGGCGTGGCAGCCTGCTTGGCGGAAAAACGTTTCCGGGGCGGCGGTTACCATGTCGAGTCGGGCGCCCAGGCCAGCCAGGCGCGACAGATCGCGCCCTAACACCCAACCAACCGGTTATCAAGGAAACGGGAACAGACACGTAGGCGCGCCCTGTATCCCGGCCCCTTTATCTTTCCCGGTGCTCCAATTTCCTACTTGGAAACCACCGAACGCACATGGTCCACGATCGTGTCGAAAGGCGTGCCCGGGCCGAAATTGCCCGTAACCCCCAAGGCCTCCAACTCGGCGAGACTCTCCTTGGGAATCAGCCCTCCGGCCACGATGGGAATATGATCCATGTCGTATTTCTTCAAGGCCTCGATGACCTGTTTGGCGATGATCAGCATGCTGCCCGTGCTGTCGCTCAAGGCGACCAGATCGGCGCCTTCCTCCACGGTCGCCTTGGCCACCTGCTCCGGCGTGGCGTAACGGCCGGTATAGATGACCTCCATGCCTTCGTCCTTGAAGACCTGCATCAATGTCAACGCGCCCCGTTCGTGGATGTCCACCCCGACCTTGGCCATGATGATTCGGATTTTTCGATCGCTGTTCCGTTCCATGGGTTCGCCCTTCCTTATCTCAGTTCGTCGAGGAACGCCGGTCGGTCCACCGCGTCGAACGGGTCGTAGTTCAACCCGTACCCCAGACGAACGACCCCGACCACCTCGCCGATGGTGGCATAGGCCTTGACCGCCTCGATCGTGGGCCGGACCACGTTCCGTCCCTCCTTGACGGCCCGGAACAGCTCGGTCAGCGTGTCCTTGACCTTCCGAGGCTCCCGTCTCTGTTTCAACTCCTGCAGGGCGCAAACGTTGCGCCGGCGGTCCTCTTCGGTCGGCACCTTGTAGGCCGTGTCGGATATCGCATTGTTGATCAGTCCGCCTTCCCCTTCAAAGGCGTTGACGCCCACGATGATCCGTTTCCGGTCCCGCTTCTCCAACTGGGCCTTCATCCGGCTCGCTTCGATGTTCTTCCTCAGCCAGCCGGACTCCAGGCAGTTCCACATGCCGCCATGGGCCTCGATCTCGGCCAGATAGTCGTTCACGCCCTTCTCGATATGATCCGTCAGCCATTCCAGGTAGTAAGATCCGCCCAGGGGATCGGCGACCATGGGGACGTTGGCTTCGTGGGTCACGATATGCTGCGCGTCCAGGTTGAATGTCCGTGCTTCGAGGGAAGGCAGGCCGATGGCTTCGTCGATGCTCGAGGCGTCCAGCGAGTTGACCCCGCCCAGCACGCAGCTCAGAATCTGCAGCGTCACCCGGGCCGCGTTGTTGAGCGGTTTCTGCGTGGTCAAGGACATTCCGGACGTTCGGATGCCGATACGAAGACTCATGGCCCGAGGGGTCCTGGCGCCCAGCTTCTCCTTGGCGATCCGGGCCCACATCCTCCGGGCCGCCCGGAATTTGGCGATGGTCTCGAAAAAGTCCGACTCCGCATCCAGGGAAAAGACCGTGGCCCCGATGTCGTCCAGCGAAACGCCCCGCTTCTCGATCAACTCCCCGTACACGGCCGTGGCCACGCCCAGACAACCGGCCAGTTCCTCGATGACGTTGGCCCCGGTCTGCTGAGGGTCCACGCCGTTGGGCGCGATGGCCTTCCATTTGGGCGTATGCCGGGCCGAAAACTCCACCAGGTCCAGGCATATCCGCCGGTTGATCTCATTGGGCCATTCCGGCGTGTTGTAAACCAGCCTGGCCCGGAAAGGATCGTTGATGTTCGCCCCCCGAAGCCTGGCGATGTCCAGGCCCTGGTTCTCCATCAGGGCCGGAAACATGCCGTAGAACATCAGGGCGCTGGATATCGAGGAGTGGGCCAGTTCGTAATCCACGTCCTCCAGGGGAAGCCCCTCGAGCATCCGCTCGTAAACGGACAGGGCATACGTGGACACCCCCCCGCACATCATGGCGTTCCAGGCCGAAGGATGGTCCGGGTCGATCCCGCTCTGCGTGGGCAAATCCGCCAGACAGCGCAGCCCGGTCTGCCCCGAGGCGATATTGTCCTTGAAGGCCTGGTTTGTCTCCTCGGCCGTGGCATAGCTGACGATAAAGGACTTGATCCAGAGCCGGTCCCGGTACATCCGCGGATAGATGCCTCGGGTATACGGATACTCGCCCGGGTCGCCCGAATCCTGCTCGTATTCGAGATGAGCGACGTCCCGAGGCGAATAAAACGTTTCAACCGGAATCCCGCTTTGAAGATCGGTTCGAACCAGACCCCCGAACGATCGATCGAGGCCCACCTTTTTGTCGGCCGATTCCTTGGACATGTCTTTTTACTCCTTTCACCCTGCATCGCCGAGCCGCCCTCGCCGGCAGCGGCCCGACCGCCATCCCCGACCGGGCGGCCAACCTGGCATTTGTTAATGATAAATTTGGTTTATCTCCATGACAGCCCAGGCCTCTTCACGGAATGACCAACGAGCATAAGGTGATTCTTTCTATTAATTTAAATCAAAATATAGCTTCATTCACCTTTGCCTAAATCCTTCCCTTTTGTCAAGCGAAAAAGCGAGGAAGCATCCCGCTCTGGCCATTGTATTTTAACTATCTGTTATATAATGACTATTATATATTGACCCATATTCAACCCGGATTTTCAGCTTCGAGCGGTCGCCTGAAAATCCACGCAATTGGCCCTTCCCCTCAAAAAAATATGGTGATTTTGACTTTTTTCTATCCGTATGGTACTGTCCGGCAGTCCAGGGGCCTGCGAAGGGCCGGAGGCGTCAAGGCGGCGCTCCACCGTTCGAGCAGGTCAATTATTTAATTATATTAAGATTATAAGATTTCAATCTGAATCGGTTATGGCGAGCACCAACAAGCACCGGATATTGCAGGCCGCGGAAAAACTCATACCCAGGCTGGGTATCCACCGCACGACCATCGCCAAAGTGGCCCGTGAGGCGGACGTGGCCGACTCCCTGGTCTACAAATATTTTGAAAACAAGGAGGACCTCCTGTTCTCCGTGGCCGATATCCGGCTCAGGGAGGTGCTGGCCGTACTGGACGAACAGCTGGGAGGCATCATCGACCCGGAGTCCAGGCTGCGCAAGCTCATCTGGCACACCCTGAACTATCATGACCTGCACCCGAACTACGTCAAACTCCTTTTCTTCGAATGCTGCTCCAACGCCCGGTTCTACCGTTCGCCCACCCATGGCCTGATCCGGGAGCACTCGAAAGTCACCCGAAACATCCTGGATCAGGGGGTTCAATCCGGCGTGTTTCGCTCCGACGTGAATATGCGTCTGGTCCGGGAATTGATCTACGGCATGTTCAATATCCAGGTCATCGGCCGCCATGCGGCCAATGAAATCCAAGCCTGCATCGACGACTTCGACGATATATTCGATCTGATACTGGCCATGATCCGCGAGAATAAAATGCGTGTCGAACCATCCCGTGAAGATCGGATTCTGCGGGCCGCGGAACAACTTTTCGCCCGGAAGGGCTTCCACAATTCCAAGGTGGCCGATATCGCTCAACTGGCCGGAGTGGCCGAAGGTTCGCTTTACGACCTCTATAAAAACAAGGCCAATCTGCTCAACTCCATTGCCGAAAAACGATTTTCCGACCACCTCCGAAAATCCGAGGAAGCCTTCCTCCCCAATAGCGCCGCCGGTAAACTGAGGCACCTGATGAGATATCATTATACCCTCTACATGGCCAACCCGGATTTCCTCAAGGTATCCCTGCTGGACATGCTGCTGAATCTGAATTTCTACCGGTCCAGCGCCTGGTCGACTTTCAAGGCGTATCTCGCCCGCTTCGAACACCTGGTTGAAGAGGGCCGGGAAGGCGGCGCTTTCCGGCCCGAAGTCAACCCCCGGGTCTTCAGAAACCTCTTCCTGGGCGCCTTCAGCTACATGGCCTTCCGCTGGCTTCTTTTCGAAGATAAAATGACGGACAAAATCATGGAGATCGATCAACTGATCGAAATGCTCGTCTCGTCCATCGTGGCTGATAAAATGTATGATTCTAAGTGAGGTGAGCTATATTTATTCCAATGGCAGGGAGGCCCAAGCCCCACGGCCCAGCTTAATGCCTCCTCAACAGGCGAAAGGCGGAACCAGGGCGATTGATAAACTGATATCGTATCGAGTAACGTATAATTCGAGATTATGTAGCAAGGCTCAAAGTCCGTGTTACAAGAATGTTGAGGCAAATGGTGTTGGGTAGATTATTTACTAAGCTCGGGGCAATAAAGGGTTCACTCTTAATTACGGTGTTTTCTGCTATTTGTTCGGTTGTTTTGTATTTAATCATTGGGACCATCTTGGATAAAATTGAGACTCGTGGAATTATTACCTCAATGATAATTCCCTTGATAATCGCCCCAGCCATATCCTATTTTTTCTTGAAAATGTTTATGCAACTGCTTCTGACTGAGAAGGCGTTGCGAAAGTCAGAGCACGATCTAGAGATCAGAAATCGGATTGCCAATATCTTCCTCACTATTTCTGATGAGGAATTTTATGGAGAAGTATCGGACTACATTCTTGAGGTTATGGAAAGTAAATACGGGCTTTTCGGCCAAATAGCCGAGAATGGCCACCTGATCATTCCTTCACTATCAAGAGACATTTGGAATGAGTGCCAAGTTCCCGACAAGACGACTGCATTTCCGCCCGAAAAATGGGGCGGTCTCTGGGGTCGAGCCCTCCGGGAGGGGAAGTCATTCTATTCCAATGGACCATTTCATGTGCCTGAAGGACATATCTCAATTTTTAGATTTCTCACCGTGCCGATTGTGTATCGAGAGAACGCGATAGGATTGATCTCCATCGCCAACAGGGAGACGGACTATGACGAGCAGGATAAGGAATTACTGGAGTCCATCGCCGGTTACATAGCACCGATTCTCATGGCAAGACTACAGAGAGATAGAAAAGACTTTGCAGGCAAACGGGCGGAGAAGGCTTTGAGGGATAGCGAGATGTTTCTCAATGCCGTTGTCGATAATATCCCCGATATGATTTTTGTGAAGGATGCCGATGAACTACGTTTTGTACGCTTCAATAAGGCGGGTGAGAACCTGCTTGGTTATTCCAAAGACGAACTGGTTGGGAGAAATGACTACGACTTCTTTCCGAAAAATGAGGCCGATTTTTTTACCCAGAAAGATAGAGAAGTCCTGAGCAGTGGCAAGCTCCTCGATATTTCGGAGGAACCAATACAAACCAAATATCGCGGTGAAAAAATACTTCATACCAAGAAAATCCCCATTTTGGATAAAAATGGGAAGCCAGAGTATTTGCTCGGAATCTCAGAAGACATCACCGAACGCAAACTGGCGGAGGAGGCTCTTTATGAAGAGAGAGAAAAACTAATATCGATCTTTGATAGTATTGATGAAGTTATCTACGTTTCCGATCCTGAAACCTACGAACTACTTTATGTGAATGCCAAAATCCACCAGACCTTTGGCAATATAGAAGGGCGGAAGTGTTATGAAGGCTTGCAGGGTCGAGATACGCCTTGTCCGTTCTGTACCAATGATCAAATCTTTGGCAAGAATGCCGGACAGCCATATATTTGGGAATTCCAGAATAAAATAAATATGAGATGGTATCGTTGCATTGACAAAGCCATAAAGTGGCCTGACGGAAGGATGGTGCGTTATGAGCTGGCCATTGACATTCACGATCGCAAACTGGCCGAGGAGGCCTTCAGGGACGGCGAGAAAAGGTATCGTGCCGTCGTAAATGACATGCCCGGGATGATTTTTCGTTTCCTCCCCGATGGAACATTGACTTTCGTAAATAGCGCTTATTGTAATTATTTCGGAAAAACAGATGAAGAATTGCTGGGCCGGGACTTTTTTCAATTCATACCGAAAACGGACCAAGAGAATATTAAAAGCCATTTCCTGTCTCTTACCCGAGAAGCACCCATAATGACGTACGAGCATCAAGTTATGGCAGCCGATGGGACTATCCGTTGGCAGGAGTGGACTGACCGGGCCATTTTTGATGAACAAGACCGAGTCATTGAATACCAATGTATCGGAAAAGATATTACTGAAAAAAAACTTGCACTTGAAGAAAAAACAAAACTTGTAAAACAGCTTGAGCAGAGCCAAAAGATGGAGGCCATCGGCACGCTTGCCGGCGGAATTGCACACGATTTCAACAACATTCTTCAAGCGGTGCTGGGGTACACCGAATTGGCCAGGCAAAAACACCAAGCCGGCAAGAGGATCACCCATGAACTTGACATGGTGAGCAAGGCCGGTACACGGGCCACGGATTTGGTCAAACAAATTCTTTCTTTCAGCCGCCAGACCGAGCCCGAGCGAAAACCGTCAGACATCAGTCTGATCGTGCAGGAGGCTCTGAAATTGCTTCGGCCCTCGCTGCCCACGACGATTGAGATTAGACAGGAAATAGCCGACACACCAGACACCGTCCTGGCTGATCCCACCCAAATACATCAGGTTTTGATGAACCTTTGCACCAATGCCGCCCACGCCATGATGGATAAAGGCGGGGTGTTAGATATCATTTTGGATAGTGTGGTCATTGGCGAAAAATCAGCGGCTCAACATGTCGAGTTGAATCCTGGAAGATATCAGAGGCTCACTGTATCCGACACTGGACTCGGTATGGACAAAGAGACGCTGATCCGTATTTTTGACCCGTTCTTTACTACCAAAGAGAAGGGAAAAGGAACCGGTATGGGGATGTCTGTGGTACACGGTATCGTCAAGAGTCATGGAGGGACGATAACCGTCTACAGCGAGCTGGGTATAGGATCCACTTTTCACGTTTACCTGCCGATTTTGGAGCCGGGGGCTGATATACAGCAAAGTGCAGCTGAACCGGGCACTCTTCCCGCAGGCATGGAACGTATTCTTTTCGTGGACGATGAAGAGCCGCTCGTGGAGCTTGCACGCGAAATGCTTGAATCTCTCGGGTATAAAGTAACCAGCCGGACCTCCAGCATCGAAGCCATGGAATTGTTTAAACATGATCCGCACCGATTTGATTTGATCATCACCGACCTGACCATGCCTCACCTGACTGGTATCGAGTTGTCCAATGAAATAATAAAGATCAGACCAGACATACCTATAATTCTCTGCACGGGCTTCAGTGCAACAATTACTCCTGAGAAAGCCAAGGCTGCGGGTATCAGGGAGTTTGTCATGAAACCTCTGCTTATTGAGCAGATAGCAAAGACTATCAGGGTTGCACTCGACGGTTAGATTTCCGAACGCCGCTCCATCCAAAAAAAAGCCGGTGTTTTTCCCAAGCCGGTCAAGCACCGGTCGGAGTTCACCTCTCGGATGCAATATCAAAAGCATATCTCACAAAAGCATATCTGGACATCCATATTTTAGTGATAGCAGTGAGCCGTCTGATCGCCCATGCCTATGCGGGACCGGCCTTGACAGTCCACATGACCCAACCCGTAGGATGGGGAATTCTAGCTCGATTGAATTATTTTGTTCTCTTGCTTCGGCCGGAACAGGAAAACGACCATAATGAAGGCCAGAACCCCCAAAAGGCCGAAAAACCGTTGCGGGCCGGACACGTAGGCCATCACCCGAATTCCGCTCCCCCATAAAAACATGATAAACGCGGACAGACCCAGGATCGTCCATTCGATCACAGGGTTCCCCCGGGCAAAAAGCGCATGGGCCCGGGGAAGGACACGCTGGTAAAAGACATAAAGTCCAAAAACAAGGGCGGATGAACCCAGGATGAATAATATCCAGGGAGAAAGGCCCAACCCATGATTAAAATGTCCGGTGTCGCCATGGCTCGAAAAGGGCCGCATCCAGATGTAGGCGATCAGTTCCATGCAATTGGCTGCGGTGAACCAGAAAACGGCATGGAACAGCCATTTTCTTTTTACCAGCGATTCCTTTTGTAAGAAAATGAGGCTCCAGGTCACGATGAGCGCGTGCATCAGCAACGGGCTCCCGCCGATCAGGGCTTCCTGGATATAACGTCCTTCAGCGACCAGCTTATGATAATCCACTCCTTCGTCCCACCCGGTCATCATCAGAGGGTTTCCCCAGACGATGTCGAAGGGGCTTGGCAGATCGCCCAAGACCCAGGCCGTGGTGCTGTGGGTGAACTCGTGCATGACCACAACCGTGGATTGCAGGATAAAAAAAGACACGACCACGATAATCAGGTAGGGTATTGCTTCCCTCAAGCGATCGGAATTGATAATGGCGGCCTCAACTTGTTTGAAAATCCCAATATTTTTCAATTCGCGATAATCCTAAGCCATTGATATTATCCCAGTCAAGCCGAAATCATCCCGTCAGGCCTTAACCCGGCGCGGCATGATAAATGTCCCCGACAAGCTGCGGCTTATCTGCCGGCGGGGAGCAGCCCCTCGATCAGATCGTACAGGAGGCGGCCCCGGTTTTCCCAGGAATGGCTTTCGGCGATCAGCCGGGCGACCTCCATGGAAGCCGTCGTCCCTGGATTGTCCAATAGCAGGTCCAGTTGTTTCACCATGTCCCCCACGTCGCCGTAGGCGAATACGCGACCACCCCCCGTGCTCAAGATCAGGTCGTTATTGAGCACGTGTTCCTCGGAAAGCACGGGCAGCCTGCCTCGCAAATAGGACAGGACCTTGGACAGATCGTTGTCAAAGGCATGGGGGCCGGCGGCCAGGGCCAGCCCGACGCGGGCGTGGCGGATGTAATCCCACATTCGGGTTTCGACCACCTCGCCGTGCTGGATTATTAATGGCGAAAGGGCGGCGTTTTCATCTCCGCCGTATAGATGAGCCACGTTTCGTCCCAGGTGGTGAACCTGGGATCGAGGATGGACCGCGGCGGCCAGGTCGTTGAGCAGATGAACCATTCGGGGCGCGGCCAGCGAGCCCAGAAACAGGACGATCGGCCGGGCGGTCTGATAGGGGGATTTCCCCGGTTGGGGCAACATCGAAGGACAGCCGTTCGGAATCAGGGTGATGGGCGGATGGGGGCCATGGAGAGACCGCCACCGGTCGGCGTTGACCGGGTTGTTCAGGATCAGGGCGTTGGCCCGTTCGTGGATCATGTCCTGAAAATACAAAAGCCGCCCGCGGTCGGTTTCGTCCCGTTCGGGCAGGCGTTCGTCCACGACCCGGACGATGCGGGCCGCGACCGGCCCATCGAAGTCGCCGATCAGTCCCATGGACGAATGGTAGCAGGTTTTGATCAGATCGTACCGGCCCGCCTCTTCCAGGCAGGCCAGGGGCTGCACCGGGATGCCCTCGTCCAGCAGGCCTTCCTGTTTCACCGGCGCGATAATCTCGGCCGACAAGCCATGATCGATCAAGGCCCGACTGAGGGCCCTCAAGCGGATGAGATCGATCCGGGTCGGCGGCTCGTACGGGTCTTTATGAAAGACGATGCCGATTCTCATGGCTCATCATATCACGAACCATAGCCTGTCGGATTCCGGCCTCCCGCGCGGCCTTTGGCCGAAGGACGACTCTGCCGCCGAGTCCCTTGCTTATTATATGGAAAAGGCGGCAGTCGGAGTCCTGAGGCTAAAGGCCGCGACAGAGCGGCCCTGCGATGCCGCTAACCGCTCAATGGTAGCGCTTATGGAAGCAGCGCCCTTGTCTGTTCGGTTGGGGTATACTATAGTGCATCCCTGAGGGCAAGCCGTTGAAATCAAATTGAAGCTCCCCTCGGCAAGCCGCGGGGAATGCGCCCGCCCCGCATGTTTATAAAACGGTCGGACAATGAACAAGCGCCCGCTCAAGGTCTGCATCGCCACACCCGAGTTCCCGCCCGCATCCTGGGGCGGGCTGGCCCGCAGCGTCGGCAGGACGGCCGGGTACCTGAAAAAATCCGGTCTGGAAGTCCAGGTGGCCCATTTCGTTTTCGAGAACCGCCGGGACATCCTGCTGGACGAAAACCGGCATAGCGAGCACTGCCGGGGCGTCCGGGTGCACCGTATTCACCTGGGCCGCGAATCCATGCCGGCGACCGGCCGCGAAATCTGGGACTGCCCCCACGACCTGACCCTGCAAATGATGTATCAATCCCTGGAACTGCTTCATCTGGAAGAACGGTTCGACTTTTTCCAAAGCTATTTCCTGTACCCGGTCGGGTACGTCACCGGCCTGCTGGCCGCCAGGCATGGCCTCCCCACCGCAGCGGCCCTGGTGGGCAACGACGTCAAAAAATACCTTTTCAGTCCGGAGAAGGCGGCCTTGTGCCGAAGCGGGTTGGAAAACGCGGACCGGGTCGTCTGCCTGAGCCGGGAACTGCTCGAACTGGCCAACGCCCTGACCCCGATCCGGGCCAAGGCCCGCGTGATTTACAATTCGGTCCAACTCCCGGCCGAGGGCCGCTCCCATGGACACGTCGGCAAACCGCCCTTCCGAATCGGCGCGGCCGGAATATTCAAATACGCCAAGGGCCTGCCTTACCTGTTCAAGGCCGTGGCCGATCTCCGTTCCCGTCTGCCGGTGGTCCTGGAACTGCGGGGAGAAGTTCGCCCCTCGGAGCGGCGCGGTTTCCATGACTGGATCGAGAAGACCGGAATCCGCGACCTGGTGCGCCTGGAGCCGCCGCTTCCTCACGAGGATGTTTTCACCTGGCTCAAGACCCTGGACGTTTTCGTGCTGTCTTCGGTTTCCGAGGGCTGCCCCAATATCCTCATGGAGGCCATGAGCGTCGGCCTGCCCTGCGTGGCGGCCCGCGTGGGCGCGGTCGAGGACCTGATGGTCGACGGCGTGGACGGCCGGGTCGTCCCCTGGGGCCGGACCCGGGACATTTCGGACGCGGTGGAAGACATTCTGACCCGTCCCGATCGCGGTGAATCCCTGGGCCGGTCCGCGCGGGAGCGGATGAAAGCGTTTTCCCCGCAGAGGGAATGGGCCGCCTGGGACGCCCTGTACCGTGAAATGCTGGACTTCTGAATGACTACGGGAATCAAATACCCGCCGGGCCACTGGATTCGGGACGCCTCCCCCCGGCAGGGCCTGGAACAATATCTCGGCCAGCAGCGTCTGACCTACAGCCGGATAAAAAACCGCTTTGTCCAGGACCTGCTCGGCGACCTGACCGGCAAGACCTTTCTGGATTACGGATGCGGCGGCGGCTTTTTTCTTATTCACGCCGTTCACTCAAAAGCCCGGCTGGTCATGGGGGTTGACGCCGAAGAGAACGTTCTGGCAACGGCCCGGTTTTTCCTCGACCGGCAGGGGGCGGCCGGGCCGGTCCACCTGATTCGAAGCGACCAGTTCCCGGCTTTCCGCCCGGAAACGAAATTCGACGTGATCCTGATGAAAGACGTGATCGAACACGTGCCGGATGACCTGGGGCTGGTGCGGGCCGCCGCTTCGGTCCTGGCCCCGGGCGGCCGGATGGTTTTGTCCACCCAGAACGCCCTGTCCCTGAACTGTCTGATCCAAGGAACCTGGAACCGGCGGGTCCGGAACAACAAGGCCTGGCTAGGCTGGGACCCGACCCACCTCCGGTTTTACACCCCGAACCGGCTGAAAAGGATTTTGGCGAGCGCCGGCCTGGCCTGCCGGGGTTGGCGCGCAAGCTACCTCATACCCTACAAATGGCCGGCCCCGCGCTTTCTGAAGCGCCAATTCGTCCGCGTCGACTTCCTGAGCGTCGCGGATCGGGCCTTGGGCGCGTGCTTCCCGTTCAACCGACTGGGATGGAACGTGGCGGTTCTGGCCGTTTCAGACGAGAAAGGCTGACCATGGCCCGATCCGACGTTCACCCCTGGCACGGTTTCAAACCCTGGCAGGTCTGGCCCGGTTCCTACGACAACCCGCCCTCGAACGGTCTGTATCCGCTGCCGAACGTCCCCGGACCGTGGCTGAACAAAAGGACGGCCCTGGCCTCCATGGGTTCCTGTTTCGCGCGGGAGATCAAGCATGTGCTCAAGCGGGAGGGCTGCAACTACCTCGAGGAGGAAACGGACCACCCGGCGGCCCAACATGCCAGCGCGGCCTGGGAACGCCTGTACAACACCTTTTCCATGCGCCAGATATTCGAATACACGTTCGAATCGTTCAGGCCCAGTCTTCGGTGGTGGATATCCCCTCGGTCCGACCAAGTCCAGGACCCCTATCGGCGCATCATCCTGTATTCCTCCCTCGAGGAGGCCGAGGCGGATTTCGAGCGGCATCGCGTCTGTTCCCGCCGGGTTTTGGAAAAGGCCGAGGCCCTCATCCTGACCCTGGGCCTGACGGAAATATGGGCGGACCGGGAGGACGGCGCCGTGATCTGCCTCCCTTCCGGTCCGTACGTCGACGAAGGCGGCGACATGGGCCGGTACGAATTCCGGGTCAGCCGGTACCGGGAAAACCTGGACAACCTGGAGCGCATTTTCGCCATCATGAAGGCGCACAATCCCGCCTGCCAATTGATCGTCACGGTCTCGCCGGTCCACTTATGGGCCACGTTCAGGCAGGACGCCGACGTGATCAGCGCCTCGTGCAATTCCAAATCCACCTTGAGGGCGGTGCTCGACGAGTTCGCCTCCGGCCACGAGAACGTGCATTATTTCCCGGCCTACGAGATGGCTTCCATTTTCCGCCCCTTGATGGGCCGGTCCATCTTCACGGAAGGGCGGGAGAACTTCCACGTCAACCCGGAGACGGTCGAATTCATCATGCGGCATTTTTTCGCCGGTTATTTCGAAGGGCCCGAGGTGTGAATCCGGGCCTCCGGCCAGATCGGCCCGAGGCGGACGACATCGACCCGGTTCGAGGGACGTCCTATTTCCAGGACGATCGGGCCGTCTTGTTCATCCTTCCGGACGGCCCGGACCTCTCCGGCCCGGTCCGCCGTTTCCGGGACAAGCAGCCAGACCAGGGAGACCGGCCCCGCCGCCTGGACCGAATACCGGACACGGGTTGCCGGGATGTCGATTCCGGCCGCGGAGACCCAACCCCCGGGCGGTTCGGCCCTTCCCTCCACGGCGTCGACTTGCAGCCGATGGGCTCCCGGCAGGGGAATCAGGCGCAGGGCCCCGGAATTATCCGGAGCGGTTTTTATCGTTCCGTTTTGCTCCAGGGTCGTCTCTCCCGGGGCGAACTGCCAGCAGACCTGCACCGAAGTCACCTCCAGGCCCCGGATGAAGTCCCGGACGATCCAGTAGGAGCGGTCGACCCAGACAACGCCGCGCCGGACGTCCACCCGGATTCGTCCTCGCCCCCACGGTCCCGGATAAAAACCCGCTGCCACATCCAGACGCCCCGACGTCCGCCAGGTAAAGTCCGGGCCCGCCGGCCGGGTCCGTTCGGAAAAGCCGGCCCGGGATCGGAGGGCGCCTTCGCCGTTTATCAACAACGTGTTGTGGGCCTCGGCCGAACGGTAATAGTCCGTGAGCGGGCCGGGCGCATAGGCCGTGATACCGGGATCGACCAGCCGGGGTCGGCCGAAGACCGTTACGTCCAGGGACAAAACGTCCTCGTGGACGTGAGCGGCCCCGGCCGGGCCGGCCCGAAAAAAAAGGGCCCGGGACCGAGGCGACCAGCCGGACCGCATGACGGCCAGCCCGGCCTCGGGAAATGCCTGAAAACGCTCTTCCGGCGGCACTCCTTCCTCGCCCCGCGAACCGATCCACAAAAAGTCGGGCCGCCCGAACAGGCGCCCGGCCCGGCGGATTTCCCCCGTGTAATCCCTGGCGGCGCTTCCGGAATCGTTGAACGACGGCCAGGTGAAGTCGGGCCGAGACAAAGCGGCCAGAAATTCAATCGACCTTTCCAAGGGACGACCGAAAAGCTCGGGCAACGGCCGGCTGAGGCCGGCGGCGGCCTGTTTAACTTCCAGTAGGGCCGAAACGCATATGGCCTGATACAGGGGCGACAGCTCGTAGTGGGCGCCGTCAAGAAAAAACTGGCGGCGGCCCTCCCGTTCCAGGCGATCGAGTCCCGAGTCGACCCATGTTTTGGCCTGGTGAAAAAAGGGCATGCACATGCCGGCCAGGGCCAGGGCCGCGGATTCCACGATGATCCAATTGGTTGGGTGTCCCTGATGATCGAGGAGACTGACCGCGTGTTCCCAAAGGGAGCGCAGCATCATGTCCTTGCCGGCTTCGCTGAAATACGGCGAAGACCAGGCCAGGCCGATGACCCACAACCATTCCCTCAGCCGCCAGGCCGTGGACAGGGTTTCCCAGGCCGGGCCCGCTCCGCCGTTGGAATCGAGCGGCGAGGGGTTTTCCATGATCCAATGGCCCAATATCCGGTCAAGGGTTTCAACCGCGGCCCGGCCGGAGTCGCCACGCCGGGACTTGATCAGTTCCCGCAGGAAATGGTGGCGGTTCAAAAAGTGGGTCCACTCCATCCGCCCGTCAGGGCTCGCTCGCCAGTCGAGCGGCATGGACATTCGCCGCCCCATGATCGAGCCGGCCAGGATTCCATCGGCCGGCTCGACGGGATAGGAATGAGGCGGGAGGATTTCAAAGCCCGACCCCGGCCCCGTGGAATTAAAAAGGTCGTGCTCTTGAAAAAAAGACCCGACATCCGGAACCCGATCCGACACGGCCCGCATCCCGGCGGCGGTCAGCCTCGGCCCCGAAGGTGTTTCCAACAACTCCCCATTCAGGGAATGAAAACTCAGGTCGAACGGGGAAGGATCGGTCTCGGTTTTTTCCAAAACCACATGAATGACCACCTCCTGAATCCGGGACCAGCCGTCCGGCCGTCCATAAACTCCGAAGCAGTCCCGGGGAAATTTCAGATCCACCCACTGGTCGGGGGGAAGCAATTCCCGATTGCCGGAAAAGGACGTCGGCCGCGGCCCGGCCCGGCCCGGGGGGGGGGCATGAATCAAGGTCAGACCGGCCAGCAGGGGCCTGGCGGACCGGTTCAACAAACGCAGGGAGAGCTGATTGAACTGATCGAGGTCGGGGCAAATCCGGTCCAGGGTCAGGTCCAGCCGACTTTCGGCCCGGAAGACGAAGCCGCCCCCGTCCGCCTCGGCCCCCGGCAGCAAGGCCAAATCCCGGACGCCGACCAGCCGCTCCTTGTTCATGAGCCGGTCCGGTTGGAACTGATCTGGCGGCAGGCCCGGATTGATCATCCCTGGTCTCCATAAGGGGTGTTGATGACGACAGCGATCAGTTTATCCTACTATCGCCTTCGGCTTCCGGCAATCCGCAATTGACCGGCAGCCTCCGGTCGCATTATAAAATATCAAAGGCCGGGGAATCACGGACTACCGGCAGTGCCGGTGGTATAACAAACAGGTGAGCATGACGCTTTTTTTATCCAGACATCCCAAGACCCGGGCCAATCAGCAAGGCCTGATTTTGGGAGGCCGTGATTCGCCCCCCACGCTCGATGGGCTGTCCGTTTTCCGGCGGGTCATGGAACGTCTCGGCCCGGAACCGGTCGCCGGCCTGGTCAGTTCGCCCCTGCCGCGCGCCCTGGCCGGAGCCCGGATCGGGGCCGCCATGTTCCATTGCGGCCTTCGGATCGAGCCCGGGCTGTCGGAGTTATCGTGCGGATTATGGGAAGGCCGCCCGCGGGCGGAGTTGGGCCTGGCGGACCGGCCAATACGGCGGCATTGGGACGATCGCCCGCCCGGGGGAGAGAGTTGCCTGGACGCGGAAACGCGGCTGGCGCCGTTGATCGGACGCCTCAAAGCGGAAAACCATCCGGCTCCCCTCCTGATTGTCGGCCACGCGGCCGTCAATCGGGTCTTTCTGAAACTCTGGCTCGGTCTGGACTGCATGGAGGCCCTGGCCCTGGAACCGGGGTTTGACGAGGTGTATGTTCTGACCCCGGGAGGCGGCCTGGAAATTCTCTCCGCCTCCGAGAAAGCCCGAACCCGGTCATGCCCGGCCTGCTCAAAAACCGGAACATATTGCTGATCGAGCCGCCCTTTTACCGCCTGTTCAAGGAGACCTATGCCCTGGTCCGGCTGCCCCTGTCCCTGGCCTACCTGGCCGGGGCGCTATGCGCGCGCACGGAGTGGGACGTCCGGGTCTACAACAGCGACTTCCGGCTGCCCCATGAACCGTTCGAAATCAGCCACTTTACCGGCCCCGGTTTCCAAAGATACCTCGATCGCTTGAACGATACCCGAGCCGGGGTCTGGGAGGAAATCCGGTCCGAGGTCAGGATTTTTTCTCCGGCCGTAGTCGGCCTGACCATCAAATCCCCCATGCTGGCCTCGGCCCGGAACACGGCCCGCCTGGTCAAGGAGATCGACCCCGAGACCCGGGTCATCGCCGGAGGGCCTCACGCCTCCCTGGACTGGCGCTCGGTTCTCGAATGTCCCGACATCGATATCGGCGTCCTGGGCGAGGGGGAAGAAACCATCGTCGAGCTTATGGCCGCCTTGGAGAACCGGACGGAACTCTCGGAAGTGAAGGGGCTGGCCTTTCGAAAACACGGAGAACCGGTCAGAACGCCGCCCCGGGAACCGGTAACGGACCTGGACCGCCTCGTTTCCCCGCACGAATTCGCGCCTCGTATTCTCAAGGATTACGACCGGTACCCGCCCTCCGCCCTGGGGCGGGTCATGGCCGTTCGGGGCTGCCCCTTCAACTGCCGCTTCTGCGGCTCCCGCGCCCTCTGGGGCCGGAAGGCGCGGTCCCGCAGCCCGGAAAACGTCGTCGCGGAGCTGCTCGATCTATGGTCAAAAGGCATCGACGTCGTGCACTTCGAGGATGACTCCTTTGGAGTCCATCCCGAAAACCTGCGAGACCTGACCCGCCTGATAGCCTCGAAGGTTCCGGGCCTGACCTGGAGTTGCGAGACCCACGTCAACCTGATTACCGATGAAAAATTGGCCCGGATGAAAGAGGCCGGATGCCGGGCGATTCAAGTCGGAATCGAATCCGGCTCGAACCATGTGCTCGATACCATGCGCAAGGGCTTCACCCTGGAAAAGGCCCTGGAGGCCTGCGAACGGATCAAACGGCACGGGTTTCGGCTGGAGACCTTTTTCATGGCCGGTTTTCCGACCGAAACCGAATCCACGCTCCGGGAGACCCTGACCGCCATCAAGCGGGTCCCGGCGGACAAGGTCATATTAAGCCTCTTTACCCCCTACCCCGGAACCGAGGCCTTTGACTTGTGCCGCGCCTCGGGCTTGATCGGCCCCGGATACGATCCGTCCCTCCATTACCACCAGAGCCCCCTGAACTGTTTTTGTTCGGCCCTGACCCTGGAACGGTTCCGGGCCCTGGTCGGGGAAATGGAGCAGGCGGTGGTCGCCCGGAACCGTCAAGGATTAGACCGGTCTTTATAGTCGACCGTTCGGCCTTATGAAGAAGGCTGACGGCGGGCGGCCCAGGACTCCAGGTCCTCGATGATGCGGCGGCCGATCTCATACTTGTTGAAGTCGTAACCGCTGGGCGCCGGTTTCCGATTCAGCACCTCCGGCAGGATTTCCGTCAACCCGCCCCCCAGGACGTCTTTTTCATGGATCACGGCGATGTTGCCGGACAGCCCCGCGGCCCGGAGTTCCTGCTCGCCGCTGGGGTGATGCTCGGGAATGACCACCGCCTTGACTCCGGTCAACTGGATTTCGTTGACCGTGTTGTACCCGGCCCGGCAGACGACCAGTTCCGAGATGTTGATCAACTCGATCAGGTTGAAAACAAAAGGGAGAAAGATCACGTCTACGGACCGGCCCAGGCGTTCCAGTTCCTCCCGGGTCTCTTCCTTGAGATAGGGGTCCAGGATGACCGCCAGTTGCCGGTCTGGCATGAGCCCTGCTGTTTCACAGGCCCCGAGAAGCCGGGAAAAAATTCCCGAAATATCTCCGTGCCGGCCCAGCGAGGCGAGGATGATGGATTGATCGGGCAGTCCCAGGCGTTTGAGCACTTCCGGGCGCGAGGGCAACTCCGCCCTGGTTTTTATGGTCGTTTTCCCGAGAAAAAAAATCTTGTCCCGGAGCCCCGGGGTCGATTCCCTGAGAATCCGCCAGGCCGCCGCCTCGGAAGCGTCATCCAGTATGTAATGGTAGTCGTACAGGTCCACAAGGTCGTATCGTTCTGAATCGAAATCGAAGACACGGGGGATGCCTAGGCGGCCCAGATTCCCTCGGGACAGATGAATCAGGGCGAATTCATCGGCCTTTCCCGCCGCGGCGATTTTCTGCCGCAGCAACACCGAGGCCTCGCCCATCAATCCCGCCAGCTTGTGTTCGAGCATGACTGCGTCGGGTTGATAAAAAGTGAAAACATCCTCGATGATTTTTTTCCTCAGGCGTATCAGGTGGTCGATTCCCAGTCCGGACAGGTGGCGCGGCCGGTAGGTCCGGGATTCATTTTCCACCTCCTGCATGATTCCGGGCAGTTTGACGACCTCGATGCCCTCCTTCAACAGGACCTGGGGCAGCGAGGACCCGGTCAAGACCAGGATGTCCAGGTCGGGGCGGCAGCGCCTGATGCCGGTGGCTACGGCCAGGGTCCGAAAAAGGTGCCCCAGACCGATCGAGTTTGGCGTATAGACCAATAGTCTGTTGATGAGGGCCATGGCGTCGTCCTGCCGGGAAAGCGGAATCAGGGCGTCCGGTTCCTCTGCCCGGGAGCCGGACCGTTTATAGGATTAACATGAGTCGAGGTCCCAAGCAACACAACCCGGCCCCCGAACCCCTGCGTAAGGAATTGACAAGATATGGTGTTCATGGGAGAATGCTTGCCAAAATATAGAGAGATCAAGGAGATGGACCACGATTATGCTCCTTGGGATTACCCGGCCTCCGGGACGCCCCGAGGGCATATCGGGTTAAAAGCGGGTATTTGTTAATGGGTCAGGTCTTGAATGCACCCGATTGCTTCGTCGCCTGTCGGCTCCCCGCAAAGACGGATGTGCCGTGGGGCAAGGGAAGCAGGAATGGAAGCTCACAACGGGTGGCTTTGCCTTGGTGGCATGCCGGTCTTTTCCGACGAAGCCTTGGCCTGGACCAATCGCTCCCTATCCCCGCGGACCCCAAAAAAATCCGTCTTTGCGCGGAGTTGCGGGCGACGAAGCAATCGGGTTGGTCCCGGAGCGGCTCCATCCTTAACGGACTCTCCTTCTTACGCTCCGTCTCCTTCTGGTTTTTCAAGGGAATATTACTGACGCCGAAGTGTGGTTGTTTCTGGGGAATTCCCGTTCTGTTCGCTACCGCCGGACGATTTCGGCGACCCATACGGCTGGCCGGCCCATGTTCCGGGCGTGCGACCATAACAAGGCCTTGAAATGAATCCATCACCCCATGAATTCACCGACCGGCCCTCGCGCTTCTCGGGACGGGGTCTGATCGGATCATTAAGAAAACGCCTCAAAATCCATGAAAACGAAATCGGCCTCTTCCTTTGGCTGGCCCTGTTTTTCTTCCTGACCTTCTTCGTCACGGCCCTGTTTCGCAATTATACCGAGACGGCCTTCCTGAAACGGTATGGTCCGGATTCCCTGCCGTTGATGTTTGTCATTAACGGCCTCCTGACAATCGCGGTATTCAAGTTGCTCGGCAGGATCGAATCGAGGTCCGGGGATCGCTATCTGTTTGCCGGAATCCTCCTGGTTTACGCGGCCGGGATCATCGGGCTGTTTTTCCTGGTCCAAAACGGGACGGCCCTGGCCTACCCGGTTTTGTTTCAGCTTCTCTACCTGCTTGATTCATTCATCATTGTTTATGTCTGGAATATCGCCAACGCCCTGGTCAATGCCCGGCAGGCCGGTCGCCTGTATCCCGTCCTGACGGCCTTCACCGTCGCCGGCGGGTCCATCGGCAGCTTTCTGACCGAGCCCCTGGGCGCGGTCCTGGGAAATGACCAACTCCTTCCTTGTTCGGCCGCCACCTTCCTTGTATTGGCCCTGTTTCTGATTTTTGGATCGAGCCGGTTGAAGTTCGAGGACCGTGAAGTCCGGAACGAAACCCATCAAGTCCGCGCCCGGGAAATACCGGGTCTGATCCGGAAATACCCCATCCTGCGGTATCTGGTCGTCATCAGTTGGGTCCCCAATATCCTGCTTCCCATATTTTTCTATCAATTCAGCATCATCGCCAACAACACCTTCGGCTCGGAGCAGGCCCTCCTGGCCTTTCTAGGCTCCTTCCGGGGCGGCATGACCGCCTTCATTTTTATCCTGCTCTTTTTTATTTCCAGCCTGTACAAAAGATTCGGTCTGGTCCGGGTCTCCCTGGTCAACCCGTTCGCTTTTCTGTCGATTTTCCTGGGCTTGCACTGCTTCTTCAACATGTACGTGGCGGCCGCCGGCCAGGTGCTGATCCGCCTGATACAGCGGGCGGTGTCAGGACCGGTCAACAAGATATTTTTCCTGCTCGTTCCCGGCGCTATTTCCGCATGGAGCCAGGTTTTCGTTCGAGGCACGGTGGTCAAGATCGGCATGATGACAGGGTCCCTGCTCATGCTGATACTCAAGCCGGTCCTCGATCCCAGGGAACTGGCCCTTCCGGCGGCCGGCCTGGCTTTATATCTCGCGGCCGAAACCCTGCTGTTCGGGCGCCGTTACAAGGCCAGCTTGAAGCAGGCCGTGATCGGCCGGAACATTGACTACGATTCCCTGGACCCCAAGGAATACTGGTCGAACTCGATGGGACTCGCCCCAAATTATTCCGTTCCA
>JAHJTB010000246.1 GCA_018830135.1 Pseudomonadota bacterium
CCACCTTGACCTGCCTGATCCGGGGATCGAAACTCCGGGCCTCGGCTTCGGCCCGCCTCATCAGTTCAACCTTGTCGCGGGTCTTCACGGTACCGGCCGGAATCCGGGCCGTAAAGGCCGGCCCGATCCGGCCGGGCTTCACATCGCCCAGTTCGAACGGCCGGCCCCGGTCCACGGCCGAAGCCACGGTCCCGGCCAGGTCGAGCATTCGCTCCGGTGTCAGCTCGTTGGTCGAGGCAAAGGCCGTGTGGTCGTCAAAAACCGTGCGCACACTGGCCCCGGCGTCCAATCCGTTCATGACCTTTTCCAGACGGCCGTCCTCCAGGACCAGCGACGTCGAGGAAGACTCCTCCCAATACAGATCGGACAGGTCGCCGCCTCGGGAAACCGCTTTTTTCAAGACCGCCTCTCCGTCCAGCTCGCCCACGACCCGACGCACCCATTCCGGGACCGGCATAACGCCCCCCATCGTCTCGATCATAATCTGGCCGAGGAATAACACAGGCCGGACGAACCCGTCAACCGGTTCGCCCGGACCGGGGTGACCTTTCAGTGGTTGGCGCCGTTCAAGGACCGCCCTGTGGCGGTCTTCGGCCTCGGGGCTCGGGGCCTGCCAAGTCCTTCCTGAGGCTGATCTATGACTAATCAGTGACCACCGGCAGAGCCGGTTGTATGAGGAAGGCCCCGAAAAGGGGCCGAAGGGCTCGGTGTGTGTCACCTCGCGCCAAGCAAAGCCTCACGAATGGCGAAAAAGGTTCGAATAGATAATTAAAGACCCTCGCCCTAGCCCTCTCCCAAAGGGAGAGGGAACCCCATCCCCCCAGTATAAATAGTAAAAGTCGCCATACAAACTCCCTCTCCCCTCCAGAGGCGGGCAAGCCTGAATGACAAGGGCGGCTGAGTCGCTCTTCGGCCGAAGGCCGCGCGGGCGGCTTGATTTCTCTAGGCCCCGATTCACTCAAGTCTTACGGACCGGGCCCCCCCGGGCACTGTCCCGCGGCCTCGATTTATGCTATGTTAATGAAGCAGAAAAACCAGAGGAGGAGTCCGGCGCGTGAAGGCGGAGATATTCAGGGAATATGACATTCGCGGCGTGGTGGATCGCGATTTCGATATGGCCGACGTCGAGCGGATCGGCCGGGGCTACGGGACCTACATTCAACGCCACGGCGGCCGCACGGCCGCGGTGGGCCGGGACTGCCGGCTCAGTTCCCGGGACGTCCGGGACGCCCTGATCCAGGGGCTGGTCCGCTCCGGTCTGCGGGTCATCGACGTGGGGGTCTGTCCCACGCCCTTGCTCTATTTCGCCCTGCGGCATCTGAAAACCGACGGCGGGGTCATGATCACGGCCAGCCACAACCCCCCGGAGTATAACGGCTTCAAGCTCTGTCTGGGGCCGGGCACCATATTCGGCCAGGAAATCCAACGGTTTCGGGAACTGATCGAGTCCGGCCCGCTCGCTTCCGGGAAGGGCTCGAAAGAATCGTACGACATCGTATCGCCCTACCATGACTTCATTATCGGAAACATCCGGCTGGACCGGCCGGTTCGATTCGCCGTGGACGCGGGCAACGCCACGGGCGGCGTCGTGGCCGGCCCCATATTCAACGATCTGGGCTGCTCGCCGGTCGAGCTGTTTTTCGAGATGGACGGCCGGTTTCCCAACCACATGCCCGACCCGACCATTGCCGGCAACATGGCCGTACTGGCCGATACCGTGGTCCGCGAGGGGCTTGAACTGGGCATCGGATTCGACGGCGATTCGGATCGCATCGGCGTCGTCGACGAACAGGGCCGGATGATTTACGGGGACATGCTGCTGGCCATCTATGCCCGGGAGGTCCTGGCCGAATCTCCCGGCGGGACCATTGTGGCCGACGTCAAGTGCTCCCCCAACCTATACAACGACGTGCGGGCCCGGGGCGGCCGACCGGTCATGTGGAAGACCGGCCATTCCCTGATCAAACAGAAGCTCAAGGACGAGGGCGGGCTGCTGGCCGGGGAGATGAGCGGGCATATGTTCTTCGCCCACCGGTACTTCGGGTACGACGACGCCATTTACGCCGCCTGCCGCCTGCTGGAAATCGCGGCCCGCAAAAGCGAGCCGGTCTCCCGCTGGCTGGCCGACATGCCGCCGGTGTACAACACCCCTGAAATTCGGATCGACTGCCCCGAGGAGCACAAGTTCCGGCTGGTCGACATGGTCAAGGAGTCACTGGCCCGCGACTTCAAGGTTAACGACATCGACGGGGTCCGGATCGAGTTTCCCGACGGCTGGGGCCTGCTGCGCGCCTCCAACACCGGCCCGATCCTGGTCCTGCGCTTCGAAGCCCGAACCCCGGAACGGCTCGAGGAGATTCGGGCCCTGGTGGAAAGCGCACTGGAAAGGCGGAAAGCGGACCTATGAAAACCTATCTCGGTTTGGACCTGGGTGGCACGAACGCCAAATACGGACTGGTCGGTTCGCGGGGCGAGGTGCTCGAACGAGGCCGTTTTTCGGTCCGATCGGAACGGGGTCCCGACGGGATTATCGAGGAGATGATCGCGGACCTCAAGGCGCTTCGGGACTCCGCGCCGAGCGGCGGAAAGCCCTTGGGGCTGACGGTGGGAGCGGCCGGCCGCATCCTGACGGACGAAGGCGTTCTGGTGTTCGCGCCCAATCTGCCCGGATGGCGAAACGTCCCTCTGGCCGGACGGTTGTCCGAGGCCCTGGACATGGAAGTGCACCTGGTCAACGACGCGGACCTTTACACCTTGGGTGAATGGCTGGCCGGGGCCGGCAGCGGACTGGACAACCTGGTGGGCTTCACGCTGGGCACCGGCGTGGGCGGAGGCCTGATCCTCGGCGGCCGCCTCTTTACCGGGTCATTCGGCAGCGCGGCCGAGATCGGCCACATGGTCATCGAACCGGATGGACTGCCCTGCGGATGCGGAAGCCGGGGCTGCCTCGAAACCATCGCCTCGGCCACGGCCATGACCAGGACGGCCCGGGAATGGCTGGCCGAAGGCCGGTCGAGCGCCTTTCAGGGCCGCCCGGACGACCTGACCGCGGCCACGCTCTTCGATATGGCCCGACAGGGCGACCGGTTGGCCCTGGAGGTTTTTGAACGGGTCGGCTGGGCCCTGGGCCTGGCCTTGACCTCGATTTTCAACATCCTGGGCCTCGAGGGCGCGGTCATCGGCGGAGGCGCTTCGGCCGCTTACGAGTTTTTTCTTCCCCGGATGCGGAAGGAGCTGGCGTCCCGCGTTTTCGCCGTGGACGCCGACCGGGTTCGACTTGCGCAGGCCACGTTGGGAGACGACGCCTGCCTGGCCGGCGCGCCGGCCATGTTCGCGGGCCGCTGACGGGACACCGACCAGGGCGCACCCTCCGGCTCGGAGCGTCCCCCAACCGAATTACGGGCCGATCTGAGGCGCCCGAGGCGAACGTTCATGACTGACTGGCGATTTCGGACCATGGGCCGCGGCGAAGTGAACATCGATCCCATCGAGGGCGAATTCTTTTCGACCGAAGCGTTGGGCGGCCTGTCCGAGGCCCTGATCCGGGAGTCCATTCAGAACTCCCTGGACGCCGCCCTCCGGGGCAGACAGGTCCTGGTCCGAATTCTTATCGATTTGGAAGGCATCCACCCGACGGGCAGCGAGCGCTACCTGAGCGGCCTGCGCACGC
>JAHJTB010000247.1 GCA_018830135.1 Pseudomonadota bacterium
GGACCGGCCGCCCGGCCAGCTTGACATAAACAACGCGAAACGATACCTTGATCCCGATCCATGCAATCGATCAAGGATAGGGCCATGGAACCGGAAATCGAAATCTTCCGCGAACATCTCGGGAAAAAGGGTCTGCGCAACACCAAGGAACGGGATGCGATCGTCCGGGAAATATCCGCCTTCCACGACCATTTCGACGTGGACCAGCTCTACCTGCTGATCAAGAAAAAGAAGGGCGTGTCCAAGGCCTCCATCTATCGCACCATCCCGCTGTTGATCGAAGCCGGACTGATCACCGAGGTCTATCTCGAAGACGGACACATGCACTACGAACGGACCCTGGGCCGCGACCACCACTGCCACCTGCGCTGCAACCAGTGCCGGACCATCATCGAGTTTTCCGACCCCAGGCTGCAGGAGATCGAAAGGGAAGTGGCCCAGAAGGTGGGCTTCGTCCCGGACGGCCACAAGCTGGAAATCACGGGGCTGTGCCCGCAATGCGCCGCTCTGGACAAAAGGAGGCCGGGGGCTTGACAGAATTTTTTTTGACATTATATTGCAACTGAGTCTCAATAATAAAACCCCTAGGACCGGGCGGAAGGAAACCAAGGGAGCAAGCGGACCATGTGGCAGGAAATCATAGTCGCTCTGGCCGTCATCGCGGCCGCCCTGGCGGTCTGGAGGAAGTACGGCGCGGCGATACGAGACCCCGAGGCGGCGGCCTGTGAAGGGTGCGGCGGAACCTGCGGGTCGGCCGGGGTCTGCGACAAACCCCAGGCCCTTTCTGGGGAAAATCGATAACGAGGCGGATTGGACGCCGGAAAAAGAGCGGACCGAGATGCGCGTGTTGCACAACCGGGAAAAGGAAGAATTGAAACGCATACTGACCCAGAACGGGTACGGGAGGGAGGAGGAGCTGATTTCCGTCCTGGACGCCTTTCTGGACGTCGAGGCGCATCTGACCGTGTCGGAAATGACCGAACACCTGCGGGCCAAGGGCCTGGAATACGAACCCGAATTCGTCCAGTCGGCCCTGGACCTCTTCTGCCGATATGGACTGGCCCAGACCAAGAGTTTCGACGGCGACGAATGCCGGTACGAGCATCACCACCTGGGCCATCACCACGATCATCTGATCTGCACCCGCTGCCGCAAGGTCGAAGAGTTCGTCGATCCGGACATCGAAGCGCTCCAGATCAGAATGGCCCGGGAGAAAGGGTTTCTGCCCCTGCAGCACCGCATGGAAATCTACGGGCTGTGCAGCGAGTGCGCCAAGGACCGGGGCGAAACGGTTCCCTTGTCCGAAGCCGAACCCGGGGAATGCGTCATCGTCCGCGGTCATGTGGGCGGGGCCGAGTTTCAGCGACGGCTGACCGACATGGGTCTGAACCCGGGGGTTGAAATCGAAGTGCTCAACCGCAACGGCGGACCGCTGGTCGTGGCCTGCCGCGGTTCCCGCATGGCCCTGGGCCGGGGCATGAGCGAAAAGATCCAGGTCACGCCGGTTCATGGTGGAGGCAAACGCAGACGCTTGCGAAAAAGGCGGCGTTAATCATTGGAAAATGGCAACGCCGGTCTATCGGATGTTTCAGCCGCATTTCAATTGAACCGCCTTCATCACCTTTATCACCAATCTCAAGCGTTTGGGTTGCGATTCCGCCTGATCGATCGTTCCGGCCATGTACAAATCCAGATTCTCGCAATAATCCCGGACATGGCGGTCGGGTTTGCGGCGAGAGGTCGCAATGATTAGAGAAACGCAAAGCTGGACCGTTTTTTGCCGCGGGCGTATCACGACAAGATACACCCGGGTCAAGGAGCGGGAAACAAGTGTTGGAAGCAGGCTGTTGAATCTCCCCCGCCACCTTGACGCGGGGAATCTTCGGCCTGTAAGGAAGAAATCCTTTTTTTGGGGTTGTGGGCTGCCTCCGGAACGAGCCGCGAGGAATGAGCCCGGTTGGGACGATCAGACTTATATTGCAATTGAGTCTCATTTGCAATATACTGGGGGAAATTATCCGGAGGAACCGCCACATGGCAGCCATACCGTTAAGAACCATGAAAGCCCGACAAAAAGGCCGGATCGCCAAGGTCCGGGCCGGAGGTGAAATGAACCGCCGTCTCCGGGACATGGGCCTGGTCCCGGGCACGGAGATCGAAATCGTCGGCCGGGCCCCCCTTTACGATCCGGTCAACATCAAAGTCCGCGGTGCGAATCTGACCTTGCGCAACAACGAGGCGGATTTCATCGAGGTCGAGGTCGAAGGATAATGAAGCAGCGCACGTCCGGAGAGATCACCATCGCGTTGGCTGGCAACCCGAACGCCGGCAAGACCAGCCTGTTCAACCAGTTGACCGGGGCCCGCGCCCATGTGGGCAACTATCCGGGGGTCACGGTCGAAAAAAAGGAAGGCCGCCTCGTCCACCAGGGCCGGGACATCCGGGTGGTGGACCTGCCGGGCACCTATTCCCTGACGGCCTATTCCCTCGAGGAACTCGTGGCCCGTCGCTTCATCATCGAGGAACGGCCGGACCTGGTGGTCGAGGTGGTCGACGCGGCGAACCTCGATCGCAATCTCTACCTGGCTCTGCAGTTCATGGAGATCGGCGTGCCCGTGGTCATCGCCCTGAACATGATCGATGTGGCCGAATCCCGGGGGCTCAAGATCGACGCCGTTCTGTTGGGCGAACTGCTGGGCGTGCCGGTGATCCCGACGGTGGCCCGGGCCAAGAAGGGCGTCTCCGAGCTGCTGGACGCCGTGGTCCAGGTGGCCGATCAGGGCCCGGCCTGGAAGCCGATGCGGATTCGTTACGGCTCGGACCTGGACCTGCGGATCGCCGAAATCACCGGTCTGCTGGAGGAGGGGCGTTTCGAGATCGGCGAAACTCCGGCCCGCTGGCTGGCGGTCAAGGCCCTGGAGGGGGACCAGGATGTCATGCGCATTCTGGATCAGGACCCGGGGTACGGTCCGGTGATCCGGTCATCCATCGAGGAGGTGACCCGGCATCTTCGGGCCACGGTGGACGACGAACCCGAAGGGGTCATCGCCGATCACCGGTACGGCTTCATCACCTCGGTGACCAAGCAGGTCGTAACGGTGTCCCGGGACATTCGCCGGACCGTATCCGACAAAGTCGACATGGTAGTGCTCAATCGCCTGGTCGGCCCCCTTTTTCTGCTGACCGTTCTATATCTGGTTTACCAGTTCACCTTCTGGCTGGGCGATGCGCCCGTGGGATGGTTCGAGGCCTTTTTCGGCTGGCTTTCCGGCGCGGTGGAAAACGTTTTACCGGATGGCCCGGTCCGCTCCCTGATCGTTTCGGGCATCATCGGCGGTGTTGGCGGGGTCATCGGTTTCACGCCCCTGATCGCTTTCATGTTTTTTGCCATCGCCATTTTGGAGGACACGGGCTATCTGGCCCGAATCGCCTTCATGATGGACCGGGTGCTGCGGACGTTCGGCCTTCACGGCAACTCGGTCCTGTCCCTCATCGTCGGCGGCGGCATTTCGGGCGGCTGCGCCGTGCCTGGCGTGATGGCCGCACGCACGTTGCGCGACCCCAAGGAGCGGCTGGCAACGATTCTCGTGACGCCGTTCATGAACTGCGGGGCCAAGCTGCCCTTGTACGCGGTGCTGATCGGGGCGTTTTTCTCGCGCCAACAGGCCCTGATGATGTTTCTGCTGACCCTGATCTCCTGGGGCATGGCCCTGTCCTCGTCCCGCCTTTTGCGCTGGACCCTGCTCAAGGGCAGCCACACGGCTTTTGTCATGGAACTGCCGCCCTACCGCCTGCCCACCCTCAAGGGCCTGCTGATCCACACCTGGGAGCGGGTCTGGCAGTATGTGAAAAAGGCCGGCACGATCATTCTCGCCGTTTCGGTTCTGCTCTGGGCCATGATGACCTATCCGAGTCCGCCCGAGGACCTGGCCCGGGTCTTCGACTTTCAGCGGCAACAGGCGATCGAAGCCTTCCGCAACGGTCCGGCGGCCGGCATTCTGCCGGATGAAAAGGCCCGGGCCGATTTTAGGGACCGCCTGGCCATCCTGGCCGAACGCCCCGAACCCGTGGCGGCGGGCGCGGGAGCGAACCGGGTCGAAGTCCTGGCGGCCACGGTGGCCCTGCTGGACCGGGGGCGGCCGCTCCCGGATGAACTGGCCTCTTATGCCCCGGCTGCCCGGGCCTACATCGCTTATCGCGACGCGTCGGTCCTCATCGGCGGGGGCGAGGCCCAGGCGCGGCTGAAATATTCGCTTGCCGGCCGGCTGGGCGGCCTGCTGGAACGGGCCACTCGTCCCTTGGGTTTCGACTGGCGGACCAACATCGCCCTGACCGGGGGCTTCGCGGCCAA
This sequence comes from Pseudomonadota bacterium, assembly GCA_018830135.1. GTDB lineage: Bacteria > Desulfobacterota > Desulfarculia > Adiutricales > JAGVGV01 > JAHJTB01. Next base: position 4,352 of record JAHJTB010000247.1, read on the forward strand.
GGAGGTCGTGGTCTCGACCCTGGGCACGGCCTATTCCCTGGCCGGAGGGGGCGAGGTCCAGAAGGCCTCGTTGTCCGAACGACTGGCCCGGGAGCCCGGCTGGAACCCCCTGACGGCCTTCACCCTGATGCTGTTCGTCATGCTTTACTCCCCCTGCTTTGCCACGGTCATCATCATCGGCCGGGAAGCGGGCTGGAGATGGGCGATGTTCTCGATGGCCTACGCCACGGCCCTGGCTTACGGGGTCAGTCTGATCGTTTCCGTGACCGGGCGGGCCCTGGGCCTGGGGACCTGAGCGTCTAGGCCGGAAATCAGGAAAAGGCGGCAGCAGCAAGGAGGATGAGATGGAGGTCGGGATGGTGGGGGAAAACAATAGAGGACGGCTAATGATGGAAGAGGAATTCCTCGACCGTCAGTCCGATATCACTGGCGGTTTTCCGCAGCGGAATCGGGGAAGTATCCCGTCCCATGTGAGGGTGTCGAAAAATAGGTTTCGAAACCGGATTCAGGATCGGGACCCCAAAATTGGATTCATGCTTCCGCGGGAATGACATATAGTTACATGCTATTCCGGCGAAAGCGGGAATCCATGGTTATCGATTTTTTTCCAAAATCGACAGCCTCATATGGAACGGGATTGTGGTGCGCCGACCGTCATCGTGTTGGAATTGCCTGTGGGAGCCTTTTTGCCGGACCTGAATAAACCCAAGAGGTTCCAGGATTGTGGCGACCGAGGTGGGCTCGCCCTCATCAAGCAGCAGTGCAGTGACCTCGCGAAGGTTGGCCTGAAGCTCGTCAAGAGTTTCCGCTTGGCTGTGCGCTCCAGGAAATCCAGGAACTTATCCCACATACAAGCCAGTGTCCGGACATTTTCAACGATGGGGGTAAACGTGCGCATGATAGCACTCCTTTTTCTAAAAGCGTAGCGATGGACTTTTCGTGTGTCCCGCCGCGCCTGTTGGTCCTGCTGCCTGGCACAAATGCCACGGCCGGGGGCAGCCTAATTCTTCTCTATGCGGTTTTTGCCCCCATCCTTTGCCTTGTACAAGGCCTTGTCGGCCCTCTCGAAGAGGCCTTTGGCATCGTCCCCTGTTTCGATTTCAACCACTCCAAAACTGGCGGTTACGCGAAGGACAGGGCACCCATCGGAATCGATCTCAAGTTTTTCCAAAGCGACCCGGATTCGCTCGGCCACCTCAAGGGCGGCTTGGCTGTTGGTGCCGGGCAGGATCAAGCCGAACTCTTCACCGCCGTATCGGCAAGCCGAGTCGGCCGGCCGGACGCGGTCTCTCAGGAGTCCACCGGTTGCCGCCAGCACTAAGTCGCCTGCGGCGTGGCCGCAGGTATCGTTGAGTTTCTTGAAATCGTCCAGGTCCACTATGATCAGGCTCAAGGGTTCACCCGCCTGCTGGGCGTACTCTAATTCACCTGTCAGTTTGCTCCAGAAAAAACGGTGATTATACAGTCCGGTGAGTTCGTCGGTAATACTAAGCCGCTGATAGCGCCTCTCCCGCTGGGCCAGAGCCGTGCGTTCCCGCATGAGCAAGCGCAAACGGTCGGCCAAGGCCAATGTCAGCAGCACGCTCTCGAGCGCGGCAGCCACGGTAATCATCATTTGCGGCGGACGCACCCGGTACAGCCAACCCATGCTCCACGCTCCCCAGGCCATGACACCAAATAGGAGTACAATCCAGGCCAGCAAATAGATTCGGGCGGATTTCACCCCCCGGCCCAGTGCGCGAATCCCGGCGCCAATAGCGATAATCGGCCCAACCACAGCTATGGAGTGTGCCAGCCAGGTGCCCCACCAAAGCCGCCCGGACAGGGACAGAGCCAGAAGCACGATGCTCAAAACCTGGGCAGCCACGAGGAGTTTGTCGAACACTGGAACATTCCTTGGTGTATCCAGGAAACGGCGGCTAAGGGCTGCTCCGAAAAATAAGCTCAATCCCGTGAACGTCAGACTGATGTGGGGAACGTAGGGCCAGAAGCTGTATGGCAACAGGAGAATCTCACCCTGTAGACAGAACTGATGCACAATGATGCTTAACAGGTAGAGAATGTAATACAGGTATGCACGATCGCGGATGGTCAGAAAAACGATGAGGTTCACCAGGAACATGGCCCCCATGAGCCCATACAAAGCGCCGTAGACATGGGAGTAGATCAGGCAAAGATGCTCATGCCGCTTGCGGGGCGCCAGCTCCAGGCCGGCGTTGAGGGCCAGAACCGATTCGAGACGAAGGTACGCGTATCCTTCCCGGGGCGTATCGGCAGGTGCGCACAAGACAAATCCGCCCACGGTCGGAGCAGGGCCGGGTTGCAGCAGCCCTGTGGAAAGGCGTCGCCACCGGCCGCCAGGGTTTGGGAGGTAAAGATCAATCCTATCCATCCAGGGTGCGGCCACAGTGACGGTGAAATCTCCCTCATCCGGGACTCGGTTCAAGGGAATGCGCACCCAGAGGGCCGACCGGCTGAAGCCCAGGGACGTGCGATTATCCCGCTCGACACGATACCGGTCAGACACCCCGGGATCGGCAGATTCTCCGATGGCCATCAGGCCGCTGGAATCCTCCATGAGGCCGATTTCCAGGGGCAAGACAGAGGCTGCGTGATCTCCTTCCAGGCTGCAGCCCGGCAGGGTCATCAACAGAACCACAATCAGCAGAAGGGGATGGAGACGGGTCATTATCGAGACACAGTACCCCGCCAAAACAGCGTTTAATCTCTGTCGTGTTGACATTCAGGATAGAATGGCACAACGATACAAACAGCATACTCCCCTATTAACTGAGGGTCAACGTTCAGCCGGTCGGAAAAGGGTTGTAGGCTATCGAATTAAATGGGCAGGAATTTTCTGATTATTTGAGCCTGGATTTTTGATTTTCATATAATGTGGACGAGTTTGTGAATAAGAGATCGGGCCGGTCATTTTTGACCGGCCCGTTTGGGTCTGATCTGTAA
>JAHJTB010000248.1 GCA_018830135.1 Pseudomonadota bacterium
GATGTAGTCCTCGGCCGTGGCCTCGGCGAAGTAGTTGAGGTATTTGTCCTTTTCCGAGTCCCGGCGGTCCTCGACGGTGAAGCCCTGAACCACGAACCCCCCGTCGTCGTCCAGTGGCGCGCCTCCCTTGGCCAGACGCCGCCGGACGATGCTTTCGAGGTTGTCGCTGGGTCGCTCGAAGGAGCCCCCCAGGATGAAGAGAATCTTCTCCGTGGAAATCATATTGTCCGCGGGAGCCGGTTCCACGCCCCGCTGGCGGTCGAGGGCCTCCTGAATCTGGGAAGCCGGGGAGAAGGGATTGTCGATGGGCACCAGTTTTCGTTCGATCAACTTGAGTACGGCCCGCTGAAATCCCTCCCGGGAGATGTCGTGTCCGATGAGCTGGTTTTCCTTGGCCTTTTTGTCGATTTCATCGATGAAGATCATTCCGCCATGTCGGGAGACGAACGCGACCCGATCCTGCCGGTTCGAGCCCGGGGCCAGGTCGATCAACTCCCGGATCATATCGTCCGCGCTCTTGCCGACGTACCCGGCCTCGGTATAATCGGTGGCGTCCACGATCAGGGTCGGCACCTCGAGCAGGTCGCCCAGGACCTCGACGCAGTAGGTCTTGCCCGAACCTGACGGGCCGGCGATGATGGTGTTCTTTTTTCGAAACCGCCGCACTTTGGTCTGCTCGGGATGCTCGTGAAGGTGCTTGAGCATGGCGAAGTGATAGGAGGCGGCGATGGAGATGCGCAGCTTGTATTCCTCCTGGCCGATGACGAACTTGTCCAGGTGGTCCTTGATCTGCCGGGGCGTGTGGATCGGGACCTCGAAGAGGCGGCCGGAACCAGAGCTTGGCGCGGATTTGCCGAACCGCTCGGACAAATAGCTGTAATAGGCCTCCTGGGCCCGATCCTGGGCATCCAGCCAGGCCCTCGATGCCGTGGCCTCGTCCACCCCGAACTGGTCCATTATCTGTTCCAGGGCTTCCCGTGGTATGCTGACCTTGACCAAAACCCGAACCCCCTCATCGGCCCGAAGCCGGAGTCACGGTTAAACTATAGGCAAGAGCGACATGGCTGTCAAACCCGGTCCGGGTCCTGGATCGTCGAGGGTCCTGATTCGGCGCGCAACCGTTCAGTGATTGCCGGTATCGAAGGAACACCCTGTCTCGGCCTCCGGGCTCGGGACTCCGGCTGCCGCCCTCACTTTAGATGACTCGGCGGCAGGATCGTCCTTCGGCCAAAGGCCGCGCGGGCGACTGGAACCCGATATGCCCCGATCCCAGTATCTTTACGCGGGTGAGCAGGTTGTCGTTTACAAACAATGGCGGGTTATGATAATTTGACGCACTTTTTATGAAAAGGATCGATAGACCTGTGATCAATCTGAAATCGCCGACGGAAATCGAGTCCGTTCGGGTCGCCGGCCGCATCGCCGCCGGGACCCTGGATTTTCTGGCCTCGAAAATCAAGCCCGGCGTGACCACCGAGAAGCTGGACAGTCTAGGCCACGAGTACATCCTGGAACATGGCGGCACGCCTTCCTCTCTCGGCTACCGGGGCTTTCCCAAAAGCATGTGCATATCCATCAATGATGAGGTCGTGCACGGTATTCCGGGTAAGCGGCGCATCAACGAGGGGGACATCGTCAAGGTCGACGTGACCGTGTACAAGGACGGCTTTCATGGCGATACGGCCCGGACCTTCATGGTCGGGCAGGTGCCTCCCAAGGCCAGGGACCTGGTCGAAGTCACCCGCCGTTCCTTGGAGCTGGGTATCGAGGTGGTCCAGGAAGGCGCCCGCCTGGGAGACGTCGGGGCGGCTATCCAGGAGTATGTGGAGTCGAACGGTTACAGCGTGGTAAGGTCCTTCGTGGGCCACGGCATCGGCCGAAACTTCCACGAGGACCCCCAGGTCCCCCATTACGGCCGCCGCGGCACGGGCCTGCGCCTCAAGGAGGGCATGGTTTTCACCATCGAGCCCATGATCAACGAAGGCCACTGGGAGGTCAAGGTGCTGGGCGACGGATGGACCGCCGTGACCAAGGACGGCAAGCTCTCGGCCCAGTTTGAACATACCTTGGCCGTTACCGGGAACGGGGCCGATATTCTAACGCTGTAGTCAGGGGACTTTCATATGCGGACTGGCCGAATCGCTTGTCTGGTTTTTCTCGCTACACTGTATCTGACCGCCGGCTGGGGCCGGGCCGAGGGCTCACCTCCCACTCCGGTCGTCATAACCCGGGCCGAAACCCGCGAGGTGGCGCCCAGCCTGGAACTGGTCGGGGCGGCCGGAGCCAACCGGATCAGCCGGGTGGCCGCCGAAGTGGGGGGCCTGGTCCGGTCCATACATTTCAAGGAAGGGGATTCGGTCAAGCAAGGCGAGGCCTTGGCCGATCTGGAAAAGACCAACATGCGGCTCGGTCTCAAGGCGGCCCGGGCCGCTTCCCAGGGCGTCCAGGTCCGGCTCGATCAAGCCCGTGTCGAACTGGAGCGTTCGGCCAAGCTCCGGCAGACCAAGGCCATCAGCGACCAGAAATACGAAAACGATCTGTTCACCTTCAAGGCGCTCCAGCAGTCGGTCATCCAGGCCCAGACCGAAGCGGCCCGCCTGGAGGACAGCCTCGAACGGATGACCATCCAGGCGCCGTTTACCGGGTACATCACCGAACAGCACACCGAGGTCGGTCAGTGGGTCAACCCCGGCGCCCAGGTGGCCACGCTGATGGATTTGGCCGTCATCAAGGTGCGGGTCCCGCTTCCGGAGCGGTACCTGACCGAAATCCAGGTCGGGGACCCGGCCAAGGTCGCCTTCGACGCCCTTCCGGGAGAGCCGTTCGACGGCCGGATTTCGGCCATTATCCCGGTTTCGGACCCCAACTCTCACAATCTGCCCCTGGAAATCTCCCTGGACAATCCCGAGGGCCGCATCAAGGCCGGACTGCTGGCCCGGGTCCGGCTCAACGGCTCCCGCCGCCAGGCCCTTCTGGTCCCCAAGGACGCCCTGGTCCTGGATCGCGGCGCTAGCACGGTCTGGATCGTCAAGGATGACACGGTTTCGCCCGTGTCCGTGAAGATCGGCAAGGCCCACGGCCGCCTGATCGAAGTGGACGGGGAGATCGAACCCGGGGCGTCCGTCGTCATTCAGGGCAACGAACGGCTTCTCCCCGGCCAGCGGGTCCAGGTCGTTTCCACCCAGCCCCACAAGGAACCGTCCTCGGAATGAACCTGACAGATTACTCCCTCCGCAACCCGGTTACCGTCATCGTCGGGGTTATCCTCCTGGTGCTTTTCGGCATCATCGGCCTGACCCGCATCCCGGTCCAACTCACGCCGGACGTGGAAAAGCCCACCATCAGCGTCCAGACGGTCTGGCGCGGCGGCAGTTCGGTCGAAGTCGAGCGCGAGATCATCGACAAGCAGGAGGAAAAGCTCAAGGCCATCGAGGGCCTGTCCGAGATGAAGAGCGAGTCCCAGGACGGCCAGGGCACAATCACCCTCGAGTTTGTCCTGGGGACGGACGTGGACGCGGCCCTGCTCAAGGTGGCCAATCGGCTTCAGCAGGTGGCCGAGTATCCGGCCGAGGCCCAAAAGCCGGTCCTGATCACGGCGGGCGAACAGCGAACGGCCATGGCCTATTTCGTGCTCAAGCCCCTGCCCGGCCGGGTCGATCCCATCGGCACTGAACTGGATTTTGTCGAGGACTACATCAAGCCGCGCATCGAGCGCGTACCGGGCGTGGCGGCGGTCAATATTTACGGGGGTCAGGAGCGGGAACTCCAGGTCATCGTCGATCAGCAGAAGCTCGCCGCCCGGGGCGTGACCATTCCGGAAATCATCAGCGCCGTCGCCGCGGGCAACAAGAATACCAGCGCCGGGGACTTCGACGAGGGCAAAAGGCGTTATATCGTCCGGACCGTGGGTGAATATCGCGAACCCGCGGACGTGGAACGGGTGGTCGTCAAGGACTTGGACGGCAACCCCATCTACGTCCGGGACGTGGCCCGGGTCCGGATCGGCTATAAAAAGCCCCTGTACACCGTGCGGAACATGGGTGTGGACACCATGGTCTTCAGCGCCGTGCGGGCCACCGGGGCCAACGTCCTGACCGTGATGGCAGGGTTGCAGGAGGCCGTCGAAGAACTCAACCACAGCCTGCTGGCCGACCGAAAACTCGAGATATTGCAGGTTCACGACGAGACGACCTACATCAATTCCGCCATCGACCTGGTCCGGAGCAATCTGTTCGTGGGCGGGGCCCTGGCCGTCATCGTTCTCATGCTGTTTCTGCGCAGCATCACCTCGACCCTGGTCATCGCCACCGCCATTCCCATCAGCGTGGTGGGGACCTTTTTCCTCATGTCCCTCTTCGGCCGGAACATCAACGTCATCAGCCTGGCCGGCATGGCTTTTGCCGTGGGCATGGTCGTGGACGCAGCCATCGTGGTGCTCGAGAATATTTACCGCCACCGTGAGGAAGGCGAGGACCTCATGGAAGCGGCCTCCAAGGGAACCCAGGAGGTCTGGGGGGCCATTCTGGCCAGCGTCCTGACCACCATCGCCGTTTTCGGGCCCGTCATCTATATTCAGGAAGAGGCCGGACAGCTCTTCCGGGACATCGCCATCGCCATTTCCAGCGCGGTGGCCCTGTCCCTGGTCGTCTCGGTCACCGTCATACCCACCTTTGCCTCGCGCATCCTGGGCCGCTTTCGCATGAAGAAGCGCCAGGCCGGGAACGATGTGAACGGGCCGGGCAGCCCCAAACGGCGCTTCATTCTGGACCGGCTGGCCATGGCCGTCAGTACGCTCGTGCCCCAGGCGGTCCATTGGATCACCGGAAGGACCTGGGCTCAGGTCCTGGTGGTCGTTTGCCTGACGGCCGCCGCCATGGGCATGGCGTTTTTCCTCGCCCCCAAGGCCGAATACCTGCCGGAAGGCAACCGGGACATCATCTTCGCCCTCATGCTGCCGCCGCCGGGGTACAACCTGGGCGAATACAAGAAACTGGCCGAAACCGTCGAAGCCGAGTTCAAGCCCTACTGGTCGGTCAAGCCGGGTACGCCGGAAGCGAAAAAACTGGGCGTTCCGCCCATTTCCCAGGAGTTCTTTTTCGCCCGGGGCCAGATGGCCTTCATGGGCGTCAGGCCGTACACCGAGGAAATATCCCGGACCCGCGAACTCTATCCCGTGGTCCGGGCGGCCGCGGCCAAACTGCCCGGCGTGATCTCCATCGTCAGGCAGCCCAGCCTGTTCGCCCGAGGAGTGGGCGCCGGCCGTTCGATCAACGTCGAAATCACCGGCCCCGACCTGAACCGAATCCTCGAGCTGGCCGGCCGCGTCTTTGGACAGCTCAAGGAGCTCTTTCCCACCGCCCAGATGCGCCCCATCCCGGGGCTCGATCTGGGCAACCCGGAAGTCCGGATTCTGCCCGACCGGGACCGGATGGCCCAGGCCGGCCTCAACGCCCAAAGCCTGGGACTCATGGTCGATATGCTGCTCGACGGGATGAAAGTCGGGGACTACCGCTATCACGGCCGAGAGATCGACATGACCCTGATGGGCGAGCCGGGCGGCATCCGGCGCACCCAGGACCTGGACGACGTCCCCGTCAAAACCCCCAGCCAGAAACTGATCACACTGGGATCGGTCGCGGACATCAAGACCCTGTCCGGACCGGTTCAGATCAATCACATCGAACGCCAGCGGGCCATAGAAATCCAGGTCATCCCCCCCGAAACCCTGCCCTTGCAGACGGCCACGGAGATGATCGAACGGGAAGTGGTCGAGCCCTTGAAAAAAAGCGGGGAGATCGGCGAACTCTACCGCATCCGTCTGGCCGGGACCGCCGACAAACTGACTCAGACCCGCAAGGCCCTCAGCTTCAACTTCATGCTGGCCCTCATGATCACCTATCTGCTCATGGCCGCCCTGTTCGAAAGCTTCCTCTACCCGCTGGTCATCATGTTCTCCGTGCCTTTGGCCGCCGCCGGCGGCTTCCTGGGCCTGGCCGCGGTCAACGCCTTCGTCACTTTTCAGCCCATGGACGTGCTGACCATGCTCGGTTTTGTCATCCTCATCGGCACCGTGGTCAACAACGCCATCCTCATCGTCCACCAGGGGCTGAACAATATCCGGTTCGGAGGTATGCCCATCCGCCTGGCCGTGTCCGAATCCGTCCGCGTCCGGTTGCGGCCCATCTTCATGAGCATGACCACAACCGTCTTCGGCATGAGCCCCCTGGTTCTGTTCCCGGGGGCCGGCTCCGAACTCTATCGAGGCCTGGGCAGTGTGGTAATCGGCGGCCTGATCGTTTCCACCGTCTTTACCGTCCTGCTGGTGCCCTCCCTGTTTTCCCTGGTCCTGACCTTCCAGGAAAGATTCGGCCGGGGACCGAAACCGGTCGGACCGCGGGCGGACCATGCCTGAAAATCGTTGACAGGGCGGGCGGGGCTTGGTAAGGTCGGAATAGTCGAGCCGACCGGCTCCGACTCGCCCGGCGACCCGCCTGACGAACATGCCTTGAACCATTCCAATCAGGATCATCCCGTCCCGTAACATCTTTGCGGACCATTTCGCTTTCCTGAAAATCCCCCATCCGATCGTCCAGGCCGGGATGGATTTCATCGTTCATGAAATCCGACCCTTCCGTCGGCGTGTTTTTTTAAACCCGAATTTTGCGGCCGGGTTCGTGGCGAGGGGTCGAAATGCTTAGCGAAACACGAAGTTGGACCGATTTTGGGCCGCGGGCGCATCACATGATACGTCGAGGTCAAAATGTGGGAAACGAGTGTTTCGCTAAGCATTTCGACCCCGCTGTAGCAGACAACTGCAAAATTCGGATTAAACATTAATTCAAGGATATGAAAGGAGAGAATCATGGAAAAGCTGGAAATCGACTCCAGCCAGTCAGGCATCCCGCCCCAGGCGAGAGTCTTTGAAATCCTGATCGGATTCATGAGAACCCAGGCCGTTCATGCAGCGGCCCGGTTCGGACTCCCCGACCTGCTCCGGGACGGTCCCCGGACGGCCGAGGACATGGCCCTTCGCTCCGGGCTGGACCCCGAGGCCCTGTATCGACTGCTGGCCGCCCTGGCCGACCTGGGGCTTTTCGAGGAACGGCCGGGCCGGGGCTTCGAACTGACGGACCTGGGCCGGACCTTGTGCAACGATACGCCCGGTTCGCTCAGACCCTTTGCCTTGCTCGCGGGCGACCGCATGTGGTGGGGACCGTGGGGCAGCCTGACCGATTCCCTCAAAACGGGCCGTCCCGCCTTCGATGTCCTGTTCGGGACCGACTATACCGGGTACCTCGACCGGCACGGGGAGATGGGGCGCATTCACGACGCCTGTCTGGACAGCGTCTCCCTGGCCCACAACCCGGCCGTTCTGGCCGCTTACGACTTTTCGAGCTTCAGCAAGGTCGTGGACGTGGGGGGCGGGCAGGGCAGCCTGTTGGCCTCGGTCCTGGAGGCGTATTCGGTACCGGCCGGGGTACTTTTCGACCGGCCTCGGGTCGTGGAAGCGGCGGCCGGGCTCTACCCGAACCTGAAAGGCCGGTTGGAGTTCCGGGGCGGGGATTTTTTCGAGGGCGTTCCGTCCGGAGGCGATCTGTACATGCTCAAGCAGGTGCTTCATGACTGGGACGACAGGCGGGCCGCTCGAATCCTGGAAAACTGCCGCAAGGCCACCGGCGAACAAGGACTCCTGATCGTCATCGAGTCCGTTATCGAACCCGGCGCCCCTTCGCCCGTCCCCCGGCTTTTCGACCTGCACATGCTGGTGACTTCCGGCGGGGGCAGGGAACGGACCCTGGCGGAGTTCCGGGCGCTTTTCCAGGCCGGGGGCTTTGAAATGGCGGCTGCCCGGGCCACGCCTTCCTCGTTTTTCATCCTGGAAGGCCGGCCTCGCTGACCCAAGGAAGAACCGGGCCGCATACCGGCCATGGAATGACTATGCGAGGTGTTGCCCGAGGCCCGGTTGCCTGCATGGGCCCGGGTAAATTCCGGCCGTAACCCGATCTTTTGCTACCTTGTAAAAAAAACTGACTCAGCCAAGACGCCCGCCGGATCGCGTTGAAGGACTATCAATTGAATTTAATCAATTAAAGCAACTTGTTAAATATCATGTGGTCCGGCCGGGCGTTGTGGCACAGGGTTTGCTCATTTGCAGTCCGGCGGAGATAGAAAAGCGCTTGAAGGGGAATCGTTTTCATCCTGGTTCAGGGGATCGGCCAAGCGACCGGTCCAAGGCGTGGAATACGGGCGGTCTGATGGCCATAATCGAGAAAAAACGAATTCTATTCGCCCTGGACGGTTCCGAGGCGTCCTTTGCCGCGTTGCGATATGCGTCGACTCTGATCCCTCCGGACCGATATGAAGCGGTTCTCTATCATGTCTTCGATATGTTCCCGGAAGCCTATTGGGACATCAGAAGCCGTCCCGAAGATGACCCGGCCTTTGTAAGCCTCGAAGCATGGGCCGAGGTCCGGCGTTCCAAGGTCAAGGTGTGGATGGCCTACGCGGGTCGTTTGCTGGAAGAGTCCGGCCTGCCCGCCGACTCGATGGCCTATAGGCTGACGGACCGGATTCTGGGTGTGGGCCGGGATATTATCACCGAGGCCGGCCGGGGGTACGATGCCGTAGTGATCGGCCTGACGGGCAGCGGGCGGAAAAAGGGTCTGGTCCTGGGCGATACGGCCAACAAGCTGCTCAACGGCCTGAGCGAGGTGTCGCTTTGTCTGGTGGGGGGCAGACCCGATCCCGGAAAGATTCTCATGGCCATGGACCCGTCCCGGGGCTCTCAGCGGGCCCTGGCCTTCATGGCTCCGTTGATCGGAGGCCGGGCCTGTCAGGTCAAACTGTTCCATGCCGTCAGGTCTTTGTTGGCCGGGACCCACCCGGATGAAGTCCTCGATCGTTTCGAGTCAATAGAGAGCACACGAACCGAAGAGGCCCGCGGGGCCATGCGACCTGTGTTCGAAGAAGCCAGGGCGATCCTGGTCCGGGCCGGTTTGAAGGAGACGCAGATAGAAACCCGGATCGCGACGGCCGTCGAGAGCCGGGCCGGCGCTATCGTGGATGAGGCCCTGTCCGGAGGCTACGATACGATCGTCGTCGGACGCAAGGGCCTCTCGCAATTCGAGGATTTTTTCATCGGTCGCGTCAGCAACAAAGTGGCCCTTTTGGTGGAAGAGGCGGCGGTGTGGATAATCGACTGACCTGGAAGCCCGGGGCCAGGCGGATGCATCGACGATGCCGGCGGACATGAAACCGGAGACGCGAATGAATCTTCCGGTCGGGATGGTCAGGCCGGCAAAATCCGGCCTGTATCCCCAAGTAGGAGGCGGAAAATGGCTTCAGTCAAAAGGAAGGTTTTCCTCGTTGCCGTTGACGCGTCCGATATATCGCTGACAACGGTGAATTACCTCGCGGAACTGATTCCGGCCGAGAGTATGGAGGTGGTCCTCCTTCACGTGTTCAGCGGCATTCCGGAGGTGCTCTGGGATACGGAACCGGACCCGAAACATCGCCGCCGTTTCGTGTCCATATCCCTGTGGGAGGAAAGGCAGCGGAATAAAATCCAGGCCTTGATGGAAAAGGCCTGGGATGTCTTCCGAACAGCCGGGGTGCCGGAAAAAAGGGTGAAAATTCGAATCGAGAACCGGGTCCAGGACGTGGCCCGGGACATTATCGCCGAAGCCAGGCGGACATACGACGCGATCATCCTTCGGCATCGGGCGACGTTCGGCTTGAAGCATCGTCCGCTGGGCGGCGTGGTCGATAAAATCATCAACACCCTTGACCAAACCAATATCTGCGTGGTCAAGGGCACGCCGGCCTCGGAAGGAATCCTGGTGGCCATGGACCTCTCCGAAGCATCCAAACGGGCCGTGGATTTCGTGTCCTATCTTATCAAGGGGCGGGATCGGGACATCACGCTCTTTTACGCGGCCAAACGCATGGGTTTCCTCAACGATCTGAAGGACGTCAACGGCGAGGCCGAGGAACTTGAAAAGACCCTGCTTCAGGAATCCATTCGTCTGGTCGAACCCCGTATCGCCGAGGCCAAAAGCCGCCTGATCATGTCCGGACTCGACGAAAAGCGCATTTCGGCCAAAATCGTCACCGGCGTGTCGAGCCGGGCCGGGGCCATTCTCGATGAAGCCGAACGCCGCGGCTGCGGCACGATCGTCATGGGGCGAAAGGGATTGTCGAACATCAAAGAGTTCCCTTTGGGCCGGGTGACCCACAAGGTTCTCAATTTCGCGGACGACAAGGCCGTTTGGACGGTGGCCTGACAACCTTGCCCCATGCCGTTCCGGGAGGCGCCTGATCCATGAGAATCAATCTGCGAAACCGAATCCTGCTCACTTTCGTTCTGGTCATCATCGTCTTTGCCATTATCGGCGCCCTGCTGGGAACGATCTTCATCAACCGGACCACGGTGGAGGAGGAACAGCGCCGGGTCGGTGTGGACTTGCGTTCGGCCTGGAGCGTGCTGGACGGCAAGATTCACGAGTTGTCCATCCTGGTCAGCGTGCTGGGAACCGGCAAACGAGTGGCCGACGCCTTTCTGTCGCCGGGCTCGGAAGATGTCCGGATTCCCCTGGAGGCCGTCCGCATTCAGTTCGGCCTTGATTTCCTCGCCTTGACCGACGGGCACGGCCGGGTCATTCTCCGGGCCGCCTCGTCCTCCGTGACCGGCGACGACCTGACCAACGATCCATTTGTCGGCGGGGCTCTAAACGGCCGGTCCCTGAGCGGTTTTTTCATCCTGGAACCCGAGCGGCTTCGCCGTGAAGGCCCGGACCTGGAAGAGCGGGCCTTCGTCGCCTTCGAACCCACCCCCAAGGCCAAGCCCAGGGCCAAGACCACGGAAGCCTCGGGCCTGGTCATGATGGCCGCCGCTCCGGTCCAGGACCAGCGCGGAACGGTTCTCGGCGTGGTTTATGCCGGCATCCTTCTCAATCGAAACAATGCCCTGGTGGACCAGATTCGATCCAGCGTCTTCGAAGGGCTGTTCCTGAAAGGACGCCCCCTGGCTACGGTGACCATCTTTCAGTGGGACGTCCGGGTGGCCACCAACGTCATCCTGCCCAACGGCAACCGGGCCCTGGGGACCCGTGTCAGCGCCGAGGTTTATGATCAGGTCCTGGAAAACAACAAAAGCTGGTACAGCCGGGCCTTCGTGGTGGACGACTGGTACATCAGCGCCTACGACCCCATCGAGGACATCTCCGGCAAGGTGATCGGAATTTTCTATGTCGGCGTTCTGGCCAAGAAATACGATGAAATCAGGGACAATCTGTGGAAAATCTATGGCGGCGTCTCCCTGGTCGGCGCCCTGCTCGTCGTTCTGGTCGGCCTGTTTTTCTCCCGCCGCATGACCCGTTCCGTTCACCGGCTGGCCGAAGGGACCCTGCGAATCGCGGGCGGTGAACTCGACTTGAACGTGTCCGAGCCCAAGGCCGACGACGAACTGCGTGATCTGACCCGGGCCTTCAACTCCATGGCCGCCAGTCTGCGGGACCGGGAGGAACGGCTCAAATCCGCCAGGCTGGAGCTGGAGGAAGCCAACGCCAACCTTCAGAGACTCAACCAGAACTACCTGGATATGCTCGAATTCGTATCCCATGAACTCAAGAACACCCTGGGCGTCATCTATACCTCGGCCCGGGCCCTCGATACGGGGCTGGCCGGCCCCCTGGCCGAAAATCAGGCCTCCCTGGTCGGGTGCATCTCCCGGAACATCAATACCGCCGTGGTCATGACCCGGAAGTATCTCGACCTGGCCCGCATCGAGAAAGGCGAACTCCGTCTCCAGGCCAAGGACATCGACCTGATTGCCGACGTGGTCGGGCCCGTGCTCGAGGAAATCCGGGACGCCGTGGTGCAAAAAGGGGCCAGGGTTCAAAGCGCCCTGCCCGAGGCCGCCCGTTTGCGGGGAGACCCGACCCTGTTGCGGGTCGTTTACAAGAACCTGCTGGACAACGCCTTGAAATACGGGCGGGACGGCTGCCTGATAAAACTTGGCTTCAACCGGGAAAACGGGACCTACCGGCTCGGCGTCTGGAACGAAGGGCCGGGACTGACACCGGACCAACTGGCCCAGCTGTTCAGAAAGTTTTTCCGGGTCAAGACAGGTCCGGGCGCGGACGAAAAGGGGACCGGGCTGGGCCTTTTCATTACCAAGGACATTGTGACCCGACATGGGGGAAGCATCCGGGCGGAGTCCGAACCGGGCCGGTGGACGCATTTCATCTTCACCCTGCCCGCCGGCGGTCCGCCCGATCCAGGCGGGGAGGTTTCCGGTCAAGCGGCCGGAACGTGAAACGGCAAGCGGGTCGGCCAGCGCAAAGAGGCTGAAACTGAATGAAGGCTAAACCCAAATTTTACGTTTTGCAAAAAAAGCTGACAGGACCAGGGCCGCCGATGGCGGGAGGCCGGAAGACTTATGGGCGTATTCGCAAATCAATCCAGAGGGTTTTATGAGTTGGATGGTGCCGGACCGGCTGGCACAACCGTTGCTCTCTTTCAAATCGAACAGGTTCCCCCTCGTCGGGGACCATTGAGTTGACACGCGGAGATGGGATGTTGAGCGAAAAACTTTTTTTGGCTGGTAACCCGATTCGCCATCCAAGGAAGGGGGGATATGTGAAGCCATGACCGAAATCTTGAAACCGGGTCTGCCCGAGGAGGAGTTCACCGAGGAGCAGTTGGCCGCCGTTGACCGGATCATGCTTCGGTACGAAGACCGGCCGGGATCGTTGATTCCCGTTCTGGAAGAGATTCAGGAAACGCTGGGCCACATCCCCAAGCCGATCCAGGAGAAAGTGGCGGCCCGGCTGGGCCTGCCCTTGAGCGAAGTCTATGGCGTGGTGACTTTTTATCATTTTTTCAGCATGTTTCCCCGGGGCAAACACACCTGTCGGGTCTGCATGGGAACGGCCTGCTACGTCCGGGGCGGACAGAACGGGCTGAACAAGATCATGGATCATTTGAATATCAAGCCGGGAGAAACCACGGATGACCGGATGTTTTCCCTGGAAACCGTCCGGTGTCTCGGAGCATGCGGCCTGGCCCCGACCATGGTCATCGACGAGGAGACCTTCCCCCGCGTCAAGCCGGCCATCGTGGCAGAAATTTTCCGGCGATACCGACAGGTGGAAGAAGAATCGGCAACCGACCCTGTTTGAGACGACCTGAAGGATTCCATCAGGAAGAGGGGGACGATTATGGACGTATTAACCCCTGAGAAACTGCTCAAGCTGAACTGGGACATGGCCCATTTCCTGGCCGTCCGATTCGAGGATGAAATCACTCCGGGGGAACCGACCTATCCCGTGCATCTGATGCTGTGCGGCGGCACGGCCTGTCACGCCTCTAAAAGTCTGGAGATCAAACGGCGCTTCGAAGAGGAGATCGCCAAAAGGCGGCTCGAGGACCGGGTGCTCGTCATCGAGACCGGCTGCAACGGTTTTTGCGCCCAGGGACCGGTGATGAATGTTTTCCCCGGCATGATTTTCTATCAGTTCCTGGACCCGGCGGACGTCGAGGAGATCATCGAGGAGCACGTGGTCAAGGGCTTTCCGGTCAAGCGTCTGATGTACCACGATGCCAAGACCGGCGAGGCCGTACCCCGGCTCGAGGACATCCCGTTTTTCGCCTCGCAGGAGGCCCGGGTCCTGAGAAACCGGGGACGGATCGCGGCTGAAAACATCGACGAGTATATCGGCCTGGACGGGTACAAGGCGGCCCTCAAGGCGCTGTCCAAAATGACGCCCGAGGAGATCATCGGCCAGGTCATGGCTTCGGGACTGCGGGGCCGGGGCGGGGCCGGTTTCCCGACCGGCTTGAAATGGAACTTCGCCTCGAAGTCGAAAAGTGACGAGAAGTACATCCTATGCAACGCGGACGAAGGCGACCCCGGCGCCTTTATGGATCGCAGCGTGCTCGAAGCCGACCCCCACGCGGTGCTCGAGGGCATGATCGTCGCGGCCAAGGCCATCGGCGCCCATCAGGGTTACATTTACTGCCGCGCGGAATATCCGCTGGCCGTTCGCCGCCTGCACATCGCCATCGATCAGGCCCGGCGGTACGGGCTGCTCGGCAAGAACATCCTCGGCCTGGGCTTCGACTTCGACATTGAGCTCTATCGGGGGGCCGGCGCGTTCGTCTGCGGCGAGGAAACCGCCCTCATGATTTCCATCGAGGGCAAGCGCGGCATGCCCCGGCCCCGTCCGCCCTTCCCGGCGGTCCAGGGGTTGTGGAAAAAGCCGACCGTACTCAACAACGTCGAAACCCTGGCCAGTATCCCCCAGATCATGCTGAACGGCGGCAGATGGTTCGCCAAAATGGGCACCACCCGAAGCAAGGGAACCAAGATATTCGCCTTGACCGGCGATATCAACAATGTCGGGCTGGCCGAAGTGCCCATGGGCACGTCCCTGGGGAAGATCATTTACGAGATCGCCGGCGGAATGAACAAAGGCAAATCCTTCAAGGCGGTCCAACTGGGCGGTCCGTCCGGGGGGTGCGTGCCTTCGAGCCACTTGAACACGCCCGTGGACTACGAGTCCATCGTCCAGTTGGGGGCCATTGTCGGCTCCGGCGGCATGATCGTCATGGACGAGGACAAGTGCATGGTCGACGTGGCCCGCTTTTTCATGGAGTTCTGCGTGGATGAAAGCTGCGGCAAGTGTACGCCCTGCCGCGTGGGCACCCGGCAGATGCTCAATATCCTGACCCGCATCTGCAAGGGCCAGGGGCTGGAAGGAGACATCGAACGCCTGGAAAAATGGGCCTCCATCATCCAGAACTCGGCCCTCTGCGGGTTGGGACAGACCGCCCCCAACCCGGTGCTTTCCACCCTCCGCTATTTCCGAAAGGAATACGAGGCGCATATCTACGAAAAACGCTGCCCGGCCGTGGTCTGTTCCGACCTGTTCGACGCGCCGTGCCAGCATGCCTGCCCAGCCGGCATGGAAGTGCCCTCGTACGTGGCCCTGATCCGTGACGGCCGCCTGGACGACGCCTATCGGGTCCTTCTGAGGACCAATCCCTTCCCCAGCGTCTGCGGCCGAGTCTGCGATCACAAGTGCGAAATGAAATGCCGCCGCTCCACCCTGGACGAACCCGTGAACATCAAGTACCTCAAGCGGTTCATCACGGACAACGCGTTCCGGCCTAAATACCGGCCGGTGGAATCGAGGCGCGCGGAAAGGGTGGCCGTGATCGGGGCCGGCCCGGCGGGACTGACCGCGGCCAGGGAATTGGCCTTCAGGGGGTACCAGGTTTCGGTCTTCGAAGCCCTGCCGGAACCCGGAGGCATGCTCCGTTACGGCATCCCGGCCTATCGTTTGCCCCGCGACGTCCTCAAGGCCGAAATACAGGCTATCCTGGACCTGGGCGTGGAACTGCGCTGCGGCTGCCAGGTCGGACGGGACGTGACCTGGCGGGAGATCAAGGAGGAGTTCGAGGCCGTGTATCTGGCCGTGGGCGCCCACCAAAGCACCATGCTCGGCGTGACCGGAGAGGAGCATGAAGGCGTGATCGGCGCCGTCGAATTCCTGCGTCAGGTCGAACTGGGACGACAGAAGGCCATCGGCAAACGGGTGGCCGTGGTCGGCGGAGGTAATTCGGCCGTGGATGCCGCCCGGGTGGCCCTCCGGATGGGCGCCGAGGAAGTGACCATCCTCTACCGGCGGCTGCGTGAAGACATGCCCGCCCAGGAGGAGGAGATCAAGGCGGCCGAGGAAGAGGGAGTCAAGATTGAATACCTGGTTGCTCCAATAAGAATTGTAAGTGAAAATGGTAACTTGAGGAAAATCGTGTCCCAGCGGATGTCTCTGGGCGACTTCGACGCCAGCGGAAGGCGCCGGCCCCTGCCCATACCCGGGGCCGAGTTCGGCCTGGAGGTCGATCAGGTCATCCGGGCCATCGGACAAAAGACGGACCTGCCCTTTGCCGAACAGGTCGGCGAGGAGGAGTTCACGGTTTCCAAGGCCGGTTTGATCCAGGTTCGGGGCCGGTCCCGGAGCCGGACCGGAGAGGCCATGGTCTTTGCCGGCGGGGACGCGGTGACCGGTCCGAACACCGTCATCTGGGCCATTGCGGCCGGTCGGGACGCGGCCGGCGAGATCGACGCCGCGATCCGGGAACGGACCGGCGATGCGCCCTGGGCTCCGCTCCGGGAGGAAATCGCGATTCCGGGCCTGAGCGAGGAAGAGGTCCGGGAAATCCCCCGGGCTGAAATGCCGGAGATTCCGGCTCGGAACCGGAGGCACGATTTCAGGGAAGTGGAGTTGGGATTCACCAGGAAGGTCGCCATCACCGAGGCGGGTCGCTGCCTGAGGTGCGACTACAAGGAACCGACGGTCTGACCCGGGGTCCGGTCCGCTGGAACCCCGCGGGGTAGGGCCTGACCGCGCCTTTTCAGTCAAAAGGAGAGCCGATGGAACCGAAAGCACAAGTAAGCCTGAAGATAGACGGGCGGGAGGTGGTGGTCCCCGAGGGAACGAGCATCCTCGAGGCCGCCCGGGAAAACGGCTTTCACATCCCGACGTTGTGCCACCACCCCGATCTTTCCCCTTATGGTGGTTGCCGGCTGTGCGTGGTCGAAGTCGATGGTGCGCCCAGGCTGGTGGCCAGTTGCGTGACTCCCGTGCGAAACGGCATGGATGTGGTTGTCAAAAACGAACGCATCGTCGAGGCGCGTCGAACCATACTCGAATTCCTGTTCGCCGAGCGCAATCATTACTGTATGATCTGCGCCCAGAGCGGCGATTGCGAACTGCAGGCACTGGCCTATGAATACCAGGTCGATCACCTGACCGTGCCGGTCCTGGGGGACGAATTCCCGGTCGATACCACCCACGAGGACCTGGTGATCGACCACAACCGATGCGTCCTCTGCGGGCGCTGCATCCGGGCCTGCCAGGAACTGGCCGGCAACGCGGTTCTCGGGTTCCAGAACCGAGGCGGACGGACCATGGTCTGCGTGGACTTGAACGGCCAACTGGGTGAGTCGAGCTGCGTGTCCTGCGGTCTGTGCGTGCAGCTCTGTCCCACGGGGGCCATCTTCAACCGCCATCGAACCCATTACGCCGTCAAGGGCAAGGCCAAGGACTGGCAGACCGTGGAATCCGTCTGCCCCGAGTGCGGCCTGCTCTGCCCGGCGACCTATGTCCTCAAAGGCAATAACCTGATCAAGGTCGAGGGACTGC